>JANXXJ010000065.1 GCA_025350665.1 Gemmatimonadota bacterium
CGCCAAGATCATCGTGGCCGCGGACCTTGCGAACGCCGGCCCGGCGATCACCCGCACGGTTGCGGGCACCGTCACCTCGCCGCAGCTCGGCAACCTGGGCAGCGGCACCGTGGCCATCACGGGCGGCTTCTCGGCCACCCCGTCGGGTGGCAACTACAGCATCGCCGGTGTCGGCGCCGGTCCGCGGACCGTGTCGTACACCGCGCCCGCCGGCTGCACGTCGCCGGCTCCGCAGAGCATCACGGTGAGCGGGTCGAGCCCCGCCACGATCCCGGTCAATTTCGTCGTCACTTGCACGGCCCCGGCCGGCACCGTGACTGGTTCCATCAGCTTCGCCGCCGGCACCGGTTCGTCGCCGAGCCTGTCCGGCGTCGTGGCGACCGTTACGCCGTCGGCCTCCGGCACGTCGCCGGTGAACGCCAACGCGAACGCGGCTGGCGCCTACGCTGCGGCCGGCGTCGTGGTTGGTGTCGGCGCGGGCGCTGGTGCGGGCGCGGTTTCGTTCTCCGCCCTGCCGGCCGGTTGCTCGTTCGTGGGCGCCAGCACGGCGACCTACACTGGTCTCACCACGGGCGGCTCGGTTGCCGCCACGGGTGTGCAGATCACCTGCGCCGCGGTCAACTACCCGCTCAACTATGTCTGGGGTACGCCGAGCGCCGGGACGATCACTCTGACCGTCACGATCGACATGAACGCCCAGAACAACGCCGTCAACAACGGCGCCGCGGCCGATTTGATCGGTGCCTTCCAGCACCCGATCACGTTCGGAACGCGGGTGTCGGCACCGGTCTGCACTGCCGGCGCGACCCTTGGTGGTCCAATTGGTCTCGGCGGCTCAACCTTGAGCCCGGTGCTTACCAGCACCACCGGCGCCGGCGGTCTCTACACGCTCTACAGCTGCGTCTTCACATATGCCGGCGCCGGGGTGGGCACCTCCACTCTGACCGGTGGTACGCTGAAGGTCGCGGACCCGGCCCTGGTTGACCAGTTCGCCAGCCGGACCACGGTAACGCTGAACCCGATTCCGTAATCACGGAACGTGAGGGGGCCGGACAGTCGTCCGGCTCCCGATCGTCCGCCCAACTTTCGATGGAGGTAGCATGACGCAGTATCACTTAAGGCTGGCGATTCGGCCGGTATTCGTTGCCGCCCTGGCGGCCGCGACGGTGCTGACTGCCAGCTGCTCCGACCCGGACGCGAATCTGGTCACGGCTCCGGCGGCTCAACCCGCCAGAAGCCTCGGCGTGTCGGTCCAGGTCTCGAGTCTTGAAACGCCGGTCGGCCAGCGCATTGCGGTGGCGATCGTGGCACAGGGCGCTGTGCTTGGCGGCCTTCAGGGCCGCCTGAATTACGATGCCTCGGCGCTCCGGTACGTGGGTCAGGATCCCAACGGCCAGGTCGTGTCGATGGTGAGCGATGCCAAACAGACCGCTGGCCACCTGACGGTGGTGACGATGGATGTCCGGGCCAAGGGCCTGCCCGAGCAGACCGCCGTCCTGAATTTCGAAGTCCTGGCTCCGGGCTATGGCGCCAAGCTCGGCTATCAGTTCGCCAAGGCCGGCAATCCGGCCAACGATGTCCAGTATCGCCGGGCGCAGTGGCAGGGTGTCGTGGTTGGGACCCAGCTGGTCGCGAGCGAAACGGCGAAGATCATGACCGACATCGAGATCGCCCGCACGGTTGACGCGGGCCTCGCCGGCGCCGGCAAGAAGCCGATGGCCGTTCCGGGCGCCCTCATTCAGGGAACCCAGTACGGCGATTGCAACCTCGACGGTGGCGCGCCGGACGTGTTCGACGTGCTCTGCACCCAGCGCGTTGCGGCCGACCTGGACCAGATGATTTCCGGGACCGACGTGACCAACCGGGATGCCGTCATCGCCGCCAACGTGTTCCCGGCTAACCTGCCGGGCGCCGGTGAAATCGGCGACAACATTCCTCCCGGCCTCGAGACCGGCACGGCCAGCAAGATCGACGACCGGGTCCTCGACGTGTTCGACGCGCTCGACATCGCCAACGACGCGGCCGGCAACAATCGCGTGATTCCGGGGACCGTGATCCCGGGCCGTGAGGCCTCGCAGTTCGGCCGTCCGATCGTGAGTGTCAGCTGCCCGATCACCAGCAGCGTGACCTGGACCCGGGGCAACATCTACCGGATCCAGAAGCCGGCCAATCCGCTGACCCAGGTCTGCAACGTCGGCGACAACAACGGCAGCGGTCCGACCACCGTCCTCACCATCGAGGCCGGCA
>JANXXJ010000325.1 GCA_025350665.1 Gemmatimonadota bacterium
AACGGCCAGACCCAGGCATACATCGGATACCAGAAAGGTGCCCTCGTCATGTACCTGCTCAAGGATCAGATCGGCGAAGCGGCCGTTAACCGCGCGCTCCAGGCCATGATCCGCGACTTCGCGTTCAAGGGCCCGCCGTACCCGCGCTCGCTGGAACTGGTCGATCGTCTCCGGGCCGAGGCGGGAGCCGAGCAACAGCAGCTCATCACCGACCTTTTCGAGAAGATCACGCTCTATGACCTCAAGCTTCTGAGCGCGCGGTCGAGCCGTCGGCCGGACGGCAAGTGGGAGGTGGTGATGGAGATTGAGGCCCGCAAGCTCTACGCCGACGGCAAGGGCGTGGAGACTGAGGCACCACTCGACGAATCCTTCGACGTTGGCGTGTTCGCGGCTGAGCCGGGCAAGCCCGGCTACACCAAAGCGAGTGTTCTGTCGATGGAACGGCAGCGCGTGCACAGCGGCCGGCAGACGCTGACCGTCGTCGTCGATCAGCAGCCCAGATTTGCGGGCGTGGACCCATACAACAAGTATGTGGACCGGAACTCGGACGACAACGTGCAGAAGGTGGGGGACAACGTGCCGAAGGCGAAGGAGTGACCTGACACCGGGGCGCGCAGCTCGACGACGTCCCAGCCCGGCGTAGTTCGGTGTTGGCTGCGAGGCCTTTATATTCCGCCATGCCTCAAAACGTCCACGACAACATCCTCGGCGCGATCGGGCACACCCCGCTCATCCGCCTCAACTCGATCGTCCGCGATGTCCCGGCTACGGTCTACGCCAAGGTCGAGACCTTCAACCCCGGCCACAGCATCAAGGACCGGATGGCGCTCCGGATGGTCGAGGACGCCGAGCGGAAGGGCCTGCTCAAGCCCGGTGGGACGATCATCGAAGGCACCAGCGGTAACACCGGGATGGGCTTGGCTCTCGCGGCCATCGTCAAGGGCTACCGCTGCATCTTCACCACCACGGACAAACAGTCCCGCGAGAAGGTCGACGCGCTCCGCGCCTTCGGCGCCGAGGTGATCGTCTGCCCGACCGACGTCGATCCCGAGGATCCGCGCTCCTATTACTCAGTGTCGTCCCGCCTGGTGGCCGAAACACCGAACAGCTGGAAGGCCAACCAGTACGACAATCTCAGCAACTCGGCCGCGCACTACGAAACGACGGGGCCGGAGATCTGGGACCAGACCAAGGGCAAGGTGGCCCACCTGGTGGTGGGCGTCGGCACCGGCGGCACGATCTGCGGCACCGGCCGGTATTTGAAAGAGAAGAATCCCGCGATCAAGGTGTGGGGCATCGACACCTACGGGTCGGTCTTCAAGAAGTACAAGGAGACCGGGATCTTCGACAAGCACGAGATCTATCCCTACGTGACCGAAGGAATCGGTGAGGATTTCCTCCCGCAGAACGTCGACTTCAGCATCGTCGATCATTTCGAGAAGGTGACCGACCGCGATGCCGCGATCTACACTCGCGAGCTGGTCCGCAGCGAAGGGATCTGGGCCGGGAACTCGGCAGGGTCGGCCCTGGCGGGGTTGCTGCAACTCAAGGGGCACTTCAAGAAGGACGAGCTGGTGGTGGTGATCTTCCACGATCACGGCACCCGGTATATCGGGAAGATGTTCAATCCCGACTGGATGCGGCGGATGGGCTATGAGAATCTTGACGGGCCCACGGCGCGGAGTCTGGTCAAGACCAAGACGGTGGCGGACCTGGTTGGCGTGGAGGAGACGGCCACGGTGGAGCAGGCGCTGGCCCGGATGGGGGCCAACGATTTCTCCCAGATTCCGGTCACCAAGGAAGAGCGGATCGTGGGATCACTCCGCGAGGCACACGCCTACGCCTGTATCGTCAAGGATCACGCCGTCCGGCATGCGCCGGTCCGGACGATCATGCAGCCGGCGTTTCCGTTCGTCGACATCGAGACACCGATCGAGCTGCTGGCGCCGATGATCACGCCGGAAAACCCGGCCGTGCTGGTCCGGGACTTCCCGGCGGGGAAGACCTACGTGCTGACCGGCTATGATGTACTGCAGGTGATCTGACATGTCGCAACCCTTCGCGGGCAAGGTGGCGCTGGTTACCGGCGGGAACTCCGGGATCGGGAAAGCCACGGCCGTTCTGTTTGCCCAGCAGGGAGCCCGGGTGGTCATCGCGGCCCGCCGGGCCGAAGAGGGTGAAGCCACCGTGGCCGAGATCAAGCGGAACGGGGGCGAGGCGATCTTCGTCAGAACCGACGTGGCCGTGGCCGCGGATGCCGAGGCCGTGGTGAAACGGACCGTGGCCGAGTACGGGACGCTCGATTGCGCCTTCAACAACGCCGGCGTCTCCGGCGGCGGGCTTCTTCACGAGCTGACCGAGGCGGATTGGGACCGGATGATCGACGTCAACTTGAAGGGCGTCTGGCTCGGCATGAAGTACCAGATCATCCAGATGCTGACCCAGGGCGGCGGTGCCATCGTCAATGACTCGTCGGTCGCCGGCCTGACCGGCTATGTCCGGAGCACCCACTACGCCGCGAGCAAGCATGGCGTCGTCGGCCTGACCAAGTCGGCGGCCCTCCAGTACCGGGACCAGGGCATCCGGATCAATGCCGTCTGTCCCGGCATGATCATGACGCCGATGATCGAACGGGCCTTCGCCATTCCCGGCGTGGAGGACTGGTTCCGGTCGAAAGTGCCTGGACGCGGCGGGAACCCCGACGAGGTGGCGCAGGCGGTGACGTGGCTGTGTTCCGCCGCCGCCTCATACCTGACCGGGGTGGCCCTCCCGGTGGATGGCGGCCTTTCGTCGGGGCTGTAGGCCGATCGACTACGGTACGTAGGCGACGCAGTCGATCTCGACTCGCAGCTTCGGATCGGGCAATGCCACCGCCTGAATCGTGGTCCGGGCCGGCCGGTGTTCGCCGAACATTCGCGCGTAGACGCCGTTCATCGCGGCAAAATCCTTCATGTCGATCAGAAAGACCCCGCACCGGAGCACGTACTGGAGGTCAGAGCCTCCGGCCCGGAGGATCGACTGCAGGTTCCTGAGCACCTGCTCTGTCTGGGTGGCCGTATCCGTGCCGGCGATCCGGCCGGTGGCCGGGTCATCCGCCCCCTGGCCTGAGACGAAGATCAGGCGCTCGTAGACCACGCCCGGGGAATAGGGGCCGCTCGATTCGGGAAGGTTGGGCGCGTGGATCGGACGATGGGGCATTTGGGATTGCCGAGGAGAAGGTGAAGGGGGCCACGAGGATCGTCCGAAAAGTATCGCCGACTGGGGGCGGAGTGTAGTTTCTTGGCGTGAATATGAACGCCGGATGCCGTTCCGTGGAAGTGAACGACGTGGTGCAGGAGGCCACTGTGGCGATCCAGTTCGTTTTCCCGACCCGGGCGCCGGAACGGCTGGAACCCTTCGGCCCCTTCATGCAGAGCCTCGCCCTCGGCGCGGCGGTCGACGGGGATGACCTTCCGCTGGTGATCATTTCGCATGGCTCGGGAGGGACGCCGTGGACCCATCGCGATCTGGCCTCGCATCTGGCGCACTCGGGCTTCGTCACCGCGCTGGTCCAGCATCCGGGGAACACTCGCGCCGATGACCGCTTGGCGGGCCAGGCCGTCAATCTGGCCAATCGACCCCGCCACGTTTGCCTCGCGATCGATGCCGCGTTCACCGATGGCGTCGTGGGCAAGCATCTCTCGCGACAGGGCGTGTTCGTGATCGGCCACTCAATGGGGGGATACACCGCGCTGGCCGTGGCCGGCGGCAACCCCTGGGCGGCCACGTGGGAAACGCCCGACGGCACCGCGGGTCCGGTTGCCGTCGAGCATGACGCCCGGGTGCGGGCGCTGGTCCTCCTGGCGCCCGCCACTCCGTGGTTCATGGCCGAGGGCGCCTTGGCCGATGTAACCGTACCGATTCTGATGCGAACCGGCGAGAGGGATTCGCTCACCGACGCCTCTCACGCCCTGATCGTCGAGCGGGGCATTCCCGATCCCTCACGGCTCGACCACCAGGTCGTTCCGAACGCCGGACACTTTTCCTTCCTGAGTGCCTACCCGCCGGCGATGACGAGCCCGGCCATCCTGCCGTCGCAGGATCCCGAAGGATTCGACCGCGCGGCGTACCTGCCGATCCTCTTCAGTGAGATCGTGGCGTTTCTTCGCCGCGTATCTACGGGACCCGCGGCAGGGTAAGCGATCCCCCGGGCGTCGTCGCGGCGATAGCATCCGCGTGCGGGCCGGTGCCCGTAAAACTGATCCGGAGGTCGGGATTCGACTCGAGCCGGTACACGCCGCCGCCCTGGTGCAGCAGTCTGGTGGGCTTCTCCAGCCCCGCGACCACCAGATGGCCCCCGTCCATCCGGACCTCGAGCTTCGTGTCGCCCTGGGCGTAGTGGCCCAGCAGCCGGGCTGCCTCTTCGGCCGCCACGGGCAGGTCCTTCATGACCTCGTCCTTGATGCCTAACGCCAACTGACTCACCTTCCGGCCCATCCGGTCGGCCTCTCCCGACTCGACGTTGACCAGCACCGCGACGATCAGGGAGTCGTCGGGATAGCTGGCCAGGTAGGCGTTGAAGCCGTTGATGCCGCCATTGTGGCTGATCATCCGGTGACCGGACAGACTCCCGACGCCCAACCCGAACCCGTAGGTCTGCGGCTGCCCGCCGGGGAGCGGAATCGGGGTCGTCATCATCCCGTAGGAGGCGGGCCTGACGGCGTGGCCGGCCTGGAGCGCCCGGGTCCATGCCAGCAGGTCGCTCGCGGTGGAGCAGAGCGCTCCGGCCGCGAAGGCCTCGTCCACGTTGATGGGGGGGCATTGGTGAACCCGTCCGGCCCGGCGCTGTACCCCGGGGTGCGGCCCGACACGATCGACCGGCTGGTACAGTACCGGGTCGCCTTGAGGCCCAGCGGCCCGAACAGGCGGTGATTGAGATACTCGGCGTACTTCTGGCCGCTCACCTTCTCGATGATCACCCCGAGGAGGTAGTAGCCGGAGTTGTCGTAGCGCCATTCGGTGCCGGGTGCAAAGTCCATGGGTTCATCGCGAAAGAGCGCCAACATCGAATCGTGGGGCAGGGGGAGTGCCATCAAGCGGAGCCACCGGGGGACGTTGGTGTAGTCCTTGATGCCTGAGGTGTGGTTCAGCAGCTGCCGGACGGTGACGGCTCGGCCGGCGGCGGGCCAGTCGGGCAGATATTTGCCCAGGGGGTCGTCGAGACTCAGCTTGCCTTCTTCCGCCAGTGACAGCACGGCGGCCGCCGTGAACTGCTTGGTGACCGAGCCGATCAGGTACACGGTCCCCGGCGTGGCCGCGACGTGCTGCTCGAGATCCGCCGTGCCGAACGCCTTCGCGTAGACGGTCCGTCCGTTGCGGGAAATCGCGATGGATACGCTGGGCGTGACCTTCGACGCGATCAGCGCGTGGGCGGCTGAATCGATCCGCGCGGCCAGGCGA
>JANXXJ010000327.1 GCA_025350665.1 Gemmatimonadota bacterium
CCGCTTCACCAGCGGCACAATCAGGCGGCTCGAGACGTCCACGATCGAGATGTCGGCCGTCGAGCCCGATGCGATCATCGGATCATGGCGATGATCGAAGACAATCCGGCTCCCGTCCGGGGACCACGCAAACGATCCCACCGTATAGGACGAGCCCTCAGTGAGCCGGACCGGCTTGGGCAGCGCGGTCGTGTCACCGGTCCACCCGTCCAGCCGAACGTCCAGCACCCAGAGATGGGACAGCTTGTAGTCGTTCTCTTCGACGTAGAAATCCCCGTACAGCGCCTTGGCCTTGGTCTGCGCGTCCGAGTCCGGTTCGTTGATCAGCAACGCCACCTTGCCGCCCGCCGGCGACCAGCGGAAATCACCAACTCCGTCCTTGATACCGGTAAGCCGAATCGCTTCGCCACCCGCGGGCCGAATCACATAGAGCTGCTGCTTGTCACCCCGGTCGGCCAGAAACCCGACCCACTGCCCGTCCGCCGACCACCGGGGCGACGTGCTGCTGCCCTTGGGCGTCCGGGTCAGCTGCACCGAGCCCTGCCCCTCGCGCCAGAGCCAGATCTCCGTGTCGAACCGGTTCTCGGCCCACTCCGTCGTCCGAACCGTATAGGCCACGGCCTTGCCGTCCGGCGAGATTGCCGGGGAGCCGACGCTCTTGAGACCGACCACATCCCGAAACGACGGGCCCGGCACCTGGGCCAGCAGCACCGCGGGAACCAACAATCCGATGAGACCCCAGCATGCCCGCATGGTCACTTGCCTTTCCTGGAGAGCCTGGTGCCGCCGATGTCGATTGCCGCTACCCGGCCATTCTTGCCCGGAATCACCGTGAGCTCGAGGCCGGTCGCCGGGGCCAGGAGCTTGGTCGGGCTGAGCGAAACGATTTCGCTTTTCGGGATCACGTCGGTCGCCGCCGCGTAGAGCTTCCCGCCCTCGGCCGAGATCACCAGCTCGCTGCCCTTCGCCCGGCCGATCAGGGCCCCCGGGAGCGTGTAGGCACCGGCAAGCGCCAGAACCGCGGCACTGTCGAGCGCCACCGGCTCGATCTCACGAGGCGCGTAGTCCGGCCAGTGATACTCCGCCGCCAGCGCGTACAGGATCTCCTGCGCCACCGCGCTACCGGCATCGCTGTTCGTCATCACCGCGGCCCCCCGCCCGATCTCCGGGAAGTACATCACCTCGCATCGATAGCCCTCATTGGAACCGCCATGCTCGAAGTAGAACGCCCGCCCGCTCGCGTGCAGCATCGGGCCCAGCCCCGACGGAGCCTTCTGCACCGTCAGCATCTCCGTCGCCATCTTCTGCGACAGCACCTTGGTGGATTTTCCGGCCCGCGCGGCGGTGATCTCCATCGCCCACTTGAGCAGATCCGTCGGCGTCGTCCACAGACCGGCGGCTGCCATCTCGGGATAGGTGTGCCACCGGCCCGCGATCATCGAGCCGTCCCCCTTGTACCCCACTGCCTCCTGCCCCCGCTTCGCGGCCGACAGCGGCTGGTCGTACCCGCTGTTCGTCATCCCGATCGGATCGAGCACCAGCCGCTTGAGCAGCGCCGGAAACGACTCGCCGGTCACGTCCGTCATCGCCAGCTGCTCGATCGTGATCCCGCCGCCCGAATAGCTCCACACCGCACCCGGCGTCGTATCCACCCGAACCGCCGCCGTGTTGGCCGGCTTGGCCCCATCCAGGATCTGTGGCACGGTCGGGATCGAATCACCCTGCGCGTAACCGGGAAACCCGTGCACGGTAAGGCCGGCATGGTGTGCCACGATCCGCCGGAGTGTGACCTTCTCCTTGGCGGTGAACTTGTTGTCCGGCACCTTCCAGCTCTTGAGGTAGTCGTTCACCGGCACGTCGAGCGCCAGCTTGCCCTCTTCCACCAGATGAAGCATGGCCGTCGCGGCTACGGGCTTGCTGATCGAGGCCGCCTGGAACAGCGTAGTCGGCCCCACCGAGTCGGCCGTACCGACTTCCTTGAGCCCGAACCCCCGCGCCCACACGATCCGCCCGCTGTCCACCAGCGCGATCGACACCCCCGGCACCTTGTAGAGCGCCATCCGCTCGGCCAGCGTGAACTTCTTCGGTGCCTCGCCCTTGATGACGATGGCCGGGCGAAGATCGGCCGTCACCCGCCCGATCACCTCGTCAGCACTGGGAGCGGATGGCGTGGCCGCCGGTTTGCCGCAGGCAACCAGGGCACCGGCCAGAAGGAGGATGGACGTGATTCGCATATGATGGCCTCAGGGTTCGGAACTGGAGGAACTCCTAAATTACGCCCCGGCGGCTGCTCTGAATAGGTGGCCGGTCAGCGCCGCCGCTTGGGAGGCTTCGGGATCCGGTGCCGTTCCTTTCGCGCCCGATGCGGATGAGACCGCGGCGACGGCTTCCGGAGCAACGCGCCGAGGGCCTCCAGCGACTCCGCCTCGAGCGGCGCCTCGTCCCCACGGGTCACCGAATACAGAACCGGGCGGTCGAACGCGGGAAGATCATGCTCGGTAAGCCGCCGAGCCTGGCCCTCGCGCAGCCGGAGCCTCGCCACCGCACGGCCCCGCACGATGTCGTACTCGATCGCCGTCGCGTCGCCGAACAGCCGGATCGTGCTTGGCAGGGCGGCAAGCCTCTCGCGGGCCGCCGCGGCAATGTAATCCTCTACCCGAAGCGTGATCCGCCGCTCCTGGAACGCCTGCCAGCTCGCCACCCCGGCAAGTTGCGCCGCCACCGCCTGGCGCGCCCGCTCCGGATCGCACCCCTTCTCTCGCCCGCCGGACCGGCGCCAGAGTTCGCCCAGCTCCCGGACCGCCCGCCGAACCAGCCCCTGATCCGGATGCGGCGCACTGCCGTCGACTAAGCCGAGGGCCAGCGCACCGACCAGCGATGCGGCCAGCCCCTCGCCGACCGGCTCGATCAGCGGCTCCTCCGCGGTGTCGAGGTCGAACCCGAAATACGAGAGCGTCCGCGCCACGATCAGACGGTGCCCCCCCTTTCGGCCCCCGACAATCCGCACCATCGGAGGCCCCCGCTTGGCATTGCGACGCACCAGCTCGAACGGAATCGTGGTCCCGTCGATCGACGCCCGCGGCGTCCCGAACCGGTCGGCGAAGTACCGGATCGTCCCCGTCACCGCCCCCCAGTTCCCCGCCAGAGACGACTTCCCGATCCGGACGTTCTGGCCGTCGGCGGTCGATTCGTCGATGACCAGATCGAACGGCATCACTCGCGCCAGCAGGTCGAGGAACTTGGCCTTGAGCTCCTTGCTGACGTACGGAAGGCCCCGGGGCAGATGCAGTTCGAGCGACCGATACACCGACGCCATCCCCATCGCCGCGTCCTCGATCGCCTTGACGAGCACGCCGCGCTCCTCTGCCCACGCCTGAATCCCCTCCTCGAACAAATGCCGGTCGAGCCCGAACACCTTCTCCACCGACCCGAACCGGTTCACGGCTTCGGCATAGAGGTTGTACCCGGTGAGATGATCGCTCCCCGTGATCGCGATCCCCCGGAAGTCCCGCTCCTCCCGGCTCATCCGATGGAGCGAATCCACGTTGGATGCCACCGCCAGCACCGGGGCCAGCTCGGGATCGCATTGCACCAGGAGCTCGCCCCAGGACCGCTCCACCGGCATGGCCTCAACCTCACGCCCCAGCTCCGTGAGCCGCCCCTCCGCCACGATCCCGCGCTCCGTGAGCCGCGTGATGGCGTTCCGGTAGGCCAGCCGATCGAGCGGCACCGGCAGTTCCAGATCCCCCGCGTCCACGCCGAGCGCGGCACAGGTCAGCGCCACCCGCTCGGCGTCGCCCGCCAACTGGAATTCAGGCGGGGTCGGTTTCAAGTCCTGAAACCGGAGCGGCCGGTCGGTCAGAATCGTGACTTCGCCCCGAGCGACGCGCCCGTGGACCCGCCCCGCCATCTGAAGAATTTCGTTGGCGCCAAGATAGAGGCGGTGAAGGACGTTCCGACCCCGATCGACCACGTTGCCGTACCGGGCATCGTAAATGATGACCGTATCGAGCCCTGGCACGTTGATCGCCGATTGGCCGGCTGCCGTCATCGCCAGCAGGAACGGCTTCTCGACCTGACCTTCGAGGTAGGGCCGGATGACCCGGATCGGCTCCCCGCCGTGATAAAAGGCCGAGTTGAGCTTGGGCCAGCGGGCCGTGAGATCCGCCGCCAGCCGCTCGACCTCGGCCCGAGTCGGCACAAACACCGCGACCCCACGGTTCTCCTTGACCAGCCGGCGGACCACTTTCTCATCCAGAAACTCCGCCACGTCCTTCGGCACCACGTCCACCCTTGGCTTCGAGACCAGGACCCGCACTAGCACCGGTTGCTAGGCTGTGCACACCGTGACGTTCGTCGTCGATG
>JANXXJ010000334.1 GCA_025350665.1 Gemmatimonadota bacterium
CGGCGGCGAGCACGATCCCGACGCTCGGCAGAAACAGGGTTCGGTCCGCAAGCAGCACACCGGTCGGAAATGGCACGTTGCTCACCGGTAGCACCGCCAGTGCCGCCCACGCGATCCCGAGCGGAACGACGCTGAATCGGCGTCGTCCCAACCACGCTACCAGCACAAAACCGACGAGCGTCGCGCCACCGAGGAGCGCGGGGGCAAGGCTGGCGGTGCTTCCGAAGGCTGGCGGGCTGTATTGGGCCGACAATGCCCGGGGCCAGATGAGGAGCCGGGCCCAATCGACGGCGATCGGCAGCATGATCCTGATCCGGCCGGGCAGTGCCTGGCCCTCCAGGCCGGCGGCCGGAGGACCGCCGCCCAGATCGCCGAGGACGGCATATCGCCCGGCGAGGAAGCCAATCCCGACTACCGCGAGGACGATAAACGTTGTTGCCACCGCCCGCGGCCTTGTGGGCCGGGGGCCCTGCCCGAAGCCGAGCCACTCGATCAGGAGCAGCAGCCCCGGCAGGACGATGCCTTGCTCCTTCGCCGCCGCTGCGAGCACCAGAAGGACTGCCAGGCCGATCCTGGTCCCGGCCCCGAGGGTGTCGTACCGGCGGGCCCGGACATAAACCAGGGCCGCGGCGACCGTGAACAGTGACATCCATAGTTCGCCCTGGCCTACGATGTTGCCAGTGGCCTCGACATGGACGGGATGGACGGCGAAGAGCGCCGCCGCAACGACGGCCCCGAGGGCGGGCAGCAGTTCGAGGCCGAGCCAGTACACCCCGATGGTCACCGACCCGAACAGCAGGAGATTCCCGAGGTGGAAGACCCAGGGCGCGCCGGACCCCAGGGCCCATTGGAGGGCGAACGACCAGATGGTCCAGGGCCGGTAGGCGTCACCGAGGTTGTCCGGTGGCCAATAGCTCTGCTGGGCGTAGATCCACGGGCCGGCCAGCGTGTGGATCTGGGCGTTCTCCGCGACGATCGGGATGTCGTCGAAGGCGAACCCGTTGTCGAGCGACCGGGCCGTCGACAACAGGACGAGGCCCAGCAGGAGGAACAGTGCGGCCGACGCCCGCCGGGGCCGGGCCTGTCCGTTCACGGCATCGTGTCCCGGAGGGCAATGTTGAGACGGACCGTCTTCGGGGCCGCATGCGCCGTGGCCGCACTGTCGGCGATTTCAAACATCCGCCGGAACAGCTTGAACCGCGGCGGTCGAGTGGCGTAGCTCATGCCCTCTCGCGCCTCGGACCGGGCGTCCGCGTAGCGAGCATCATAGAGCAGGCAGGCGATGAGGCTGGTGCGAGCCGACTCGTGCTCTGGTTCGAGCACCAGGGTCCGCCGGTAGTAGACGGCCGCCTGCTGGCAGAGGCCGTTCAGCCGAAATTTGTTGGCCAGATCGAAGGAGGCGCCCCAGGTCTTGGGGTACAGCGCGATGGCCGTCTTGTACTCGCGCTCGGCCGATCCGCGAGCGCCGACCTGGAAGAGCAGCTGGGCCAGGGCATGGTGGGCCCGGTAGGATAGCGGGGCGTCGATCGTGGTCTGGCGCCAGAACGTGAATTGATCCTGCCAGACCTGCTGGCGGCTGGCACTGCGGCTGGTACCCATCGCCAGAATCGCCACCACAGCGGCACCCGCGAGAATCCGGGCGGCGCGAGTCCCGTCAACCAGGCGTTCCATCACGATGGCGGCAAGCCCTCCGATCGTGAGCATCATGCCGAGGCTCGGCAGGAAGAGGGTCCGCTCGGCGAGCACGATCCCCGTCGGCACCAGCACGTTGCTGACCGGGAAGATCCCGACGGCGACCCAGAGAATCCCGAGGGTGACGACGGGACGTTTCTTCCAGCAGGCGATCGCCACCACGACGGCGAGGATGAGCAGCAGCACGCCCTGAGTCTGCGGGGCGCCCCAGGCCGTTGCCGCTTCGATCTCCCGGGGGGAATAGTCGCCTTGAAGCTGGGCCGGCCAGAGCAGGAGCCGGAACCACTCCGGCACCACACCCAGCATCGTGAGGGCCCGTCCGCCAATCGAAAGGCCGTCCAGGGCCTCCGCCGTAAAGGTGCCGATCGGATCACCCCCGAGCGCGACCGTACGGATGGCAAAGAAGGACGCGGCCCCGAGAAGCATGAACAGCAGGAGCGGCCGGATTGCTTTGAGCCGGTCGCGGAGCGGCCGGGGGTCCGCCACCACCGTGACCTCGGCCGCAACGATGAGGCCGATCAGCATCAGGCCGCTTTCCTTGAACAGGGTCGCCGTCAGGTACAGGGCAAAGAGCACGAGCCCATCGGCCGATCGGATTTGGGCCTGTTGCCGGAGTCGGAGATAGACCGCGACGACCGCCGCCGCGAGGAGGCCTACGACGATCTCGGACTGGTTGACCGCCACGGCCACGGCTTCCACATGCACCGGATGAACGATGAAGAGCGCGGCCGCCAGCCAGGCCGCGAACGGCGGAAGCATCAGCAGGCCGAGTTGGTACAGAAGGAGGCCGCAGACGGCATAGAGGACGATGCTGGTGGCCCTGAAGACCCATGCCTTGCCGCCGCCAACGGCCCACTGCAGCGCGAAGCCCGTGGTCGCGAGCGGCCGATAGAGGGCCGGGGGGAACGGCTTGGGCCAGTAGGACTGGGTGAAGAACGACACGGGGTCGGTGAGGGAATGGATCACCGGGTTCCGCTCGATCACCGGCATGTCGTCCTGGCTGAAATGATTCTTCACACTTGTCGCCGACGAGGCGAGGCACAGTCCGATCAGTCCCAGGCTGGCCACCAGTTGGTCTCGCTTCATTCCGGCCTCTCAGGGGTCGATTGCCGCACATCGCGCAGTCCATTTTCTGCACCGATAGGTGCAATCGCGCGTCAGCGATCGGCAAACTCTACCTGGAACGAAAGTTACAACGGCGGGCCGACTTGGCCTCAACGTTGCTTTATTGAGCGGCGGCATCCCCTGAACATTAACGAGACCGACTGCCTGGAGGCACCTGTGACGAACAAGAAGGGCTTTACGTTGATCGAGTTGTTGATCGTGGTTGTCATCATCGGCATCTTGGCCGCCATCGCGATCCCGAAGTTCGCGGCGACGAAGGACAAGGCCAAGCTGGCCTCGGTGAAGACCGACGTCCGGAACATGATGACCGCCCAGGAAGCGTACTTCTCGGACTACGCCACCTACGGGACGTTCGCCCAGCTTCAGACCGCGAGCAACTTCTCGCTGTCCTCGGGCAACACGGCGGCCACCGCGGCCGTGGTCAGCGGCTTCACCGCGACCATCACCAACAGCTCGATCACCTCGTCGATCACGATGTGCCAGGTACAGGTTGGCGCCGGTGCCGTTTCGACTCTGGATGGTGTCATCGTCTGTTCCTGATCCCAGGGCCGGGCTTGGCGCGGGGTGGGGGCCGAAGGGGGCCACCACCCCGCGCTGCTTTTCAGGCCTCGGCGGCTCCCCTCGTCAGGCGGTCTGGTTGCAAAGTCCAAGGAGATCGCCCGGACCAAGGCCTGCAGCCCGAGGTGCAGCGGCGACGTAACGCGTAAAATAGCAACGATTTACGTGAATATGGTTTGGCTGGCACCAACGTTGCTTTGCATGTTGGCGGACGAGCGAAACCGCTTGGTTCAGCGCAGGCACAAATTACCTACTCGGAGGCGGGACATGTTCAATCGCAAGGGCTTTACTCTGATCGAGTTGTTGATCGTGGTTGTCATCATCGGCATCTTGGCCGCCATCGCGATCCCGAAGTTCGCGGCGACGAAGGACAAGGCCAAGCTGGCCTCGGTGAAGACCGACGTCCGGAACATGATGACCG
>JANXXJ010000002.1 GCA_025350665.1 Gemmatimonadota bacterium
GGGGGCCGCGATCGAGCGATGGCGCCTCCGCTGGGGTCCGGACGCGCTCCGTTGGCTCGAGGCGGTCGGTGAACTCGAGGCCCTTGCCTCGCTCGGGACCTTCGCCTTTGACCGTCCTGACGCCGCCTGGCCAGTCGTCAGGGCTGATTCTGGAGCCCTCGCCGTCGCTGGGCTGGCCCACCCGCTGCTCCCCGCCGACCAGGCCGTCCGGAACGATTTCCAACTCGGCGACCCCGTGCGTCTGGCCGTGGTGAGCGGCTCGAACATGTCGGGCAAGAGCACCTTCCTCAAAGCGCTCGGCGTCAATCTGACGCTGGCCTATGCCGGGGGACCGGTGCTCGCCTCGGCCTGTGAAACCGGCCGGTTCGATCTCGGCGCGTCGCTCGTCCTCCGTGAATCGTTGCTCGAAGGACGGTCCCGGTTCTACGCCGAGATTCTCAGGCTCAGGGCAATCGTGGCGATGGCCGAGGCGGGCCGGCCCGTGCTGTTCCTGCTGGATGAGTTGCTGAGCGGCACCAATTCCCACGATCGGGCCCTGGGGGCCCGCAGCATTCTCGAGGGTCTGGTCGCCCGCGGGGCAATCGGAGTCATCACCACCCACGACCTGGCACTGGCGACCGTGGCCGACGGACTCGGGACCCGGGGAGCCAACTGGCACCTCGAGGACCAACTCATCGACGGACGGCTGGTCTTCGATTACCGGCTCAAATCGGGGGTCGTCAGGACGAGTAACGCACTGGCGTTGATGCGGGCCGTAGGACTGTCGGTGGAACCGACGGACTAAAGGGAGAGGTGCCGATGGGGACGTTGTGGGAAGGGTGTCCCCACCGGCGTTGTGGTCGGCTCAGAAGCCGACGCGGAGTCCCATGGAAACCACTGGATGGTATTTGAGGTAGCTGCGGCTGGTGATGTCGTCCTGGATGTTCTGGACTTCCTGCCGAACGTTCTGATCGAAAATCGCCTGGGCCGGCCCGGTCAGGTTGGTCGTACCGGTGAGGGAGACGGTGGGGTAGCCGGAGAAGACCAGTCCCAGATCGAGCAGCAGCGAGATCCGGCTCCGCCCGCTGAAGCCAAGGCCGGCGTACGGTACGTACTTCTTCTGATAGTTGATGAGCCCGCGAAGGGAACCAATATCGCTGGGCTGGTAGGTCTGGGATCCGACCGTGATGGGTCCGCCGAGCCGCGCGGCCACCGTGCCTTCGTTGGCGTTCCACATCATGCCGCCGGACAGGTGAAACGATCCCCCGAAAGGATGGAGTTCCAGGATCGCGGTCCCGCTTTCAAATTTCGGCGTGATGTCGTAGTCGATGCCCTGAATGGTGGCGCTGCGCTTGAAGGTCAGGTAGTTCCCGCCCAGCCGGAGCCCGAGGTAGCGACTCGGCCGGATTGACAACTCGCCCCCAGCGCCGAGGGTCCCGGCCCGGATCGAAATCCCGACCTGCGCCGACGCCGCGGTCCCGACCAGGCCGGCCAACGCCAGAGACAACAGTGCAGCTCGTTTCATCATGACCCTGATTCTCCGCGTGAGACGCCCGACACCGGTTGATTTCTGCACCGGCGGGCCGAGGGGCCTAATGCACCGGACGCCAGCCTCAAGTGCAAGGCGGAGGCCACGGCCAAGTGACGGTCTGACAAGGGGTGAAGCGCGGAATCCGGCAAGAAAGGGACGCGGCGGGCGGCAACCGTTGCTGGTTGCGGGGGCAGAACCTACTCGGAGTGCTCTCCCGGGGCCGCCAGCGACACCAGAACGGAGGTGACGGCCAGGAGGGCGAGGCCAACGACGATTTCGAATGTGGCCGAACTTCGGACCGGGGCGTCTTCCCCGCGCTTCAATCGGGGCAGCACGACCCGCCAGTTGTAGGCACCAGTCCCGGCGACCCCGGCCAGCAGTCCGAGCTTGATCAGGAGGGTCCGTCCGTACGGTGTCGTCGTCAATGGCTCGAGTCCGCCCAGGTATCGCCAGGCGACGAGGGCGCCCGCGCCGATCGCTACCGCGCCTGCCGGGAGGGCCAGTGATGAGAATCGGCCGACGACCTGGGACAGTTCGGGTCCGCCCGGCCGCCCGATCACCGACAGGACGAGCACGCCTAACGTTCCCAGCCAGGCGGCTCCGGCCGCCACATGGGCGACCATCAACGGGTACCCCAGGCGTCCGGCGGCGGGCAGCCCGACGGCGTGACCGGTGAGGGGGCTTGCCAGGACCAGTCCCAGCGAACCGATCGCGACCAACCCCCGCGCCGCGCCCGAATCGCCCAGCCGCATCGATCGCCAGCCCACCAGCACGACGAGCGCGGCGGAGCCCTGGGCCATCCAGCCCTTGCCCCAGGTGCCGGCGAGCACCGCCTTCACCAACTCCAATGTGACCGGTTCGTCCGGATCGACCATGGCTCGGCTCTGGAGGTACAGCCGGGCCACCAATGCCAACGCCAGGGTCACGGATGCGAGCCGGGCGATCCGGACGATCCGGCCGACCGGCTGCGCGCCGGCCGGCACCATCGGAACCACCGCCCACCGCGCCACCGCGCCCCCAACGACAAGGAACAGCGCGCTGTAGTACAACCAGCGCGCTGCCGCGTACACCAGGGTGGGAGCGTCCCAGGTCATTTCACCGAGAATGCGAACGTACCCCGGACGGCATGGCCGTCGTCACCGGCGCTTCGCCACCGGATCAGGTACTTCCCCGAGATCAGCGCGGCCGGAACCGCCGCGGCGATCGACTTGGGGTCATCCGTTCCGTGGGTCTTGCCGATTTCGACCTTGCTCGAGTCGGCGCGCATCAGCGTAATGCTGCTGAACTTGGGGTCCACCTTTTCGGCGAACCAGAGCCGGATCTCCTTCGGGCTCTGCGCGACCAACTCGTCGGCCGCCGGAGTGCTCTTCTCCAGGTGGTTGTGGAGCGCCAGCGCGGGCGCGCTAACGAATGCCGCCAGGATCAAGCCGATCGCCGCCGAAAGTCGCCGCATGTTCGTTCCTCGCGCAAGGGAAGAATCGTCAGGGCCGTGAGGCCGCCAGGTCTGCCCGGCGCTCGGCCCCCGCCCAACGGAAGAATACTACTGCGATCCCGATCCAGATGATCGGGTCGCCCACGATCTTCATCATCAGACCGGCGACTTGATGGTCATACATCGGCGTGAGCGCCGGGTGAACCCGCGGGCTCAACTCATAGAGTTTGAACAGCGGGTAGTCGGCGAACACCAGGAACGCCGACGGCAGCGTGGCCGGGATCGTCTGAATGAACAGATAGAGCATCTGGAGCGGTGGTGTGAGCCGCTGGTACCGTGCCGGCGCGCACACCGGCCACCACAGCAATGCGCCGCTGACCAGCCACGTCACGTCGAGCACGAAAGATCCAGCCTGGGTCGCCATCAGGGCGTCGACGACGTCGGGAAAGTGGGTGACCAAGAGGATCAGGTTGTATCCGAGAAATGCCAGGGCCGGGTGGGCCAGGACGTGAAGGATCCGGTCCGCCCCGCCGCCGCGGGCGACTTGCGTGTCGATGGCGTCGCGAAGCCCGAGCATCAGGAACGGGGGCGCGCAAATGGCCAGCATGAGGAACTGGCCGGCGTGGGCCGCCGCGAGATAGCCGCCAAGCGTGCCTAACGGCCAGTCGAGGGCGGCCCACAGCAATGCCGCCCCGATGGCGAAGTACCGCCGGCGCCCCGCCGGCGCCCCGCCGAGGCGGCCCCACCGCCACGCGCCGGCCACGATCACGATGACGAAAAGCCAGACCCCGGGGTAGGCCCGCCAGGCCCAGCTCCAGGGAGTTCCGGTCGCGGCGCACCACCAGGTCATCGGCCGGTCCACCGTTCCATGAGCTTCGGCAGGTCCGCCGCCCACTCGGATTGGCGGGTCCCGAACGGGTAGGCGATGTGTCCCGAGTCGTCCGGCGAGTAGATCAGCACCTGGGCCGCATGCGACACCGCGTATCCTGAGCGATCCGCCGTCCGGATCGCCCTGGCAACCCCGGCCGCGCGCTGGGCGGCTTCCACCGCTTCGATCGATCCGGTCAGTCCGATGAAGGCCTTGTCGAACCGGCCGAGCCACCGGCCGAGCTCGGCGGGCGTGTCCCGGCCCGGATCGGTCGTCACAAAGACGACATCGAGCCGTTGCCGTTCTTCCGAAGTGAACCGGTTCGTCACGGTCGCAATGCTCTGCATGGTGGCGGGGCAGACGTCGGGGCAGCGGGTATAACCGAAGAACAGCAACGTCAGTCGGCCCCGGGTCCGGGCGCCGAAATCGAAGGCGTCCCCGGTCGTCGTTGCCAGCACGAATCCGGGCCGTGCGACGGCCACCGGCAGCGGCGCTCCGCTCAGGGCACCGGACAACTCCGACTTCGGCATTGAACGGCAGGCCAGACTGACGATCAGGGCGACGACGGGCAGCCGGCGCATCAGGTCCTGCTTCGGGCCGGGTCAATGGCCCGGGCAACGGCGGAGCCCACCACGAGCCCGCCGATCATGCCAGCCACCACGTCGCTCAGGAAGTGTGCCCCTGCGAAAAGGCGGGTGAGCCCACAGCCGACCGCGATCCCGAAGAAGACGGGCGCGGCCCGGCGGAACCGGTTGGCAAGGGCCGCCGCCCCGCCGAATGCCACCATGACATGACTGCTTGGGAACCCGAAATCTCTGGAGTTGAACGGGTGATCGGCCAGGCGGCGGAAGACGTAGGTCAGGGTTGCCGGATCGGGGCGCCCGCGGCGAACGATGAGCTTGATGATCTCCGCGGCGAGGCCGGCGGCGGCCACGGCCGCCAGGATGGCGATCGCCGTGGGACTCCGTCGATCCTCGAGCCAGAGTGCTGCGGCGATCACGAGCCATGTCGGGGCAAACCCCACGATCCGAAGCATCCGGCCCCAATCGCGGTCGTTGGCCGCGGGGTACGTGAAGGCCGGCACGGCCCGGAAGTCCAGCGCGTGCGCCGCCAGCAGGGCCACGGTCGCCACAGCGGCAAGCAGCGCCGTCCGACGCGAAGTGCGGGTCACCCCTCGACCGCCGCCCGGGCCAACTCGAGCGCCCGTTCCACATCGGCCGGCGCCGCGGCGGCCCCGCCGCCCTGGACCACTCTGGTACCTCCACCCTTGCCGCCACCGATCGCCGTCAAGGCCTGGTCGAGCGCCGGTTTCAGGTTCGCGGTGCTGTCGTCCGATCGGGCGAACACGAACTGGGTTCGCTCCCCGGTCGTGGCGAGTAGCGCAACCCGCCCGGGTTCAGTCGTGAGTCGGAACGCCAGGCCCTTCAGGGCGTCGATGGTCCGCCCGGGAAGGAACTGGACGACGACCCGACCCCCCGTCTTTGCGGCCCGGTCGGCGAGCGTCGCGGCTTCGCGGTCGAGCGCGGCTTCTTCGTGGCGAGCCAGATCTCGGCGAACGGCGGCGAGCTCTGCCTGGACCCGTTCAAAAGCCGCCGGCACTTCACTCGCCGAGCAGGTGAGCGCGGTTGCGAGGCGGGTGACGATCGCATGCTTGTCGGCGTAGTCTGCCCGGGCCCGTCCGCCGGTGAGGAAATGCACGCGGGTGCCCCGCTTGAGTCGCTCCGTCTTGAGGCCATGAATCAGTCCAATCTCCCCAGTGCGGGCGACATGGGTACCACCGCAGGCGG
>JANXXJ010000019.1 GCA_025350665.1 Gemmatimonadota bacterium
GGCCGACGTAGCCGACGAGATCGATGATATCGGGCCAGTCGACCGGCAGTCCCGGGATTCGCGGTGGCGAGAGCTGATAGGTCAGGTCGCCCGCCAGATAGATCATCTGCGCGGCCGCCAGCAGGCGAAGGATTCCGCCGGCCTGAGGACGGCGCGGCGCCAGGAGCATCGGTACCAGGGCCGCGAACAGGACCAGGTCGCCGACTGAATAGGCGTAGAGAACCGCCTGATCGATCGGACGGGTATGGGTAGGGATCTGCGGGAGGATGATGTACAGCCAGGTCATGACGACCGCGGCGGCGACTGCGATGGCCGTGTCGATCAGCAGTCTCCAACGCACGATCGGTCCGGGTCGGTGGGCGCGGAACGACAGCACGGCAAAGGCCGCGGCGGGGTAACTTGAGAGATAGAGCGCGTTGCTCCACGGGGAGGCCGTCTCGGTGCCGAGGCGCAATGCCCCTGTGGCGGCGACCAGCGTTCCGAGGGTCGTCAGGGCGAACGAGATCGCATAGCCGCCGAAGGCACGGCGGGTGTCCCGGTGATCCGAGGCCCGGTAGGCGCGAAAGAAGCCCCAGGCGGTCACCCCGCTGAGCGGGAGGAACCCGACCAGACCCACGACCAGGTTGGCCTGCGTGGACGGACCAATGATTGATTGGGTGATCAGGTAGGCGATCGCATAGACCGCCATGATGCGGGCGACCGGACCCACCGGAACTGGCAAGACGGTTGGCTCGGTCGGCACGGTCACGGTTGCCAGGGCGAGGGGCGGATGGCGTGAAGGATGAACATGAACCTCGCCAACCTAGCTCTCTGCCCGGGTGGGCACCATACTTGCCATCTCGATGGCGAAGCCGGTACCCGGCCGGCTCAGTCAGGAGAATGCTCCGAATGATGGTTTCGACGCGATGGCGCGGCGGCTGGGGCACGGTGGTGCTGGCACTCCTCGCCGTTCCGCTGTATGCCCAGCGGCAGCTGACACTTGGCCTGGGCCTCGGTCCGTCTGCCACCATCGTGGGCGCCCACCTGACGCCGGCCGTGGCCATCCTGGTCGGGCTCCGCAATCCCGACCAGGCTGTGGCGTTCAGGCTGCAGACGCTGCACGCGGGCCGCGGGTTCTCGGTGCCGTTCGTGCCGGGAGGGGTTGGCGGCGGCGGTATCCGGGCGTCCGTTGCTCGCCTGCCCGATGAGCCGAAGACCAATCCGCAAACCCCGGCGTCGCCCACCGCCTCGACCGTGGACGAGTTCGGCGGCATGTCGGCCGAGGTGGTGATTCACCCGAAGGGCGCGGATCGGTGGGAGCCCTACCTCTTCGGCGGGCCGGGGTTCGGCCAATCGTACGGGTCGTCGAGCGGATACCGATCGGGGTTCCGTCTGGCCGTGTCGGGCGGCGTCGGCATCCAGCGCCTCCTGGGCGACGGCAACGCCGCGCTTTTCGCCGAGGCCCGCTATCTCAATCAGTTCATCGCCGACGGGTCGGTCCGCTTCGTTCCAGTCACTTTCGGGGGGCAGCTCTTCATCCGGCTTTGACCCGGTTCTTCACGGCCCACCCGATCAGGCACCAGATGGCCAGAGCCAGCCACTCGTACCGGGAGAAATGCCCCGGGACGAACGGCAGCACCTTCATCAGCACCATGATCCCCGTCACGCCGACGCCCGCGATCGCCATCGCCCGGCCCCGCGACGAAGGCCCCAGCCGCAAGTAGGAGGCGCAGGCGGACAGCCAGCCGAGCGCCACGGTCACGGCCGCAACCTCCGTGACTGGCACCAGGATCGCCCCGCCCAGAAACACGCCGGCCGCGGTCGCGGCGCCGGTCCAGAGAATGGCGGTGGACGGAGTCCGGTTGACCGGATGGATCCGCCCCACCCGCTCGTTCACCAGGCCGCGCCGGCCCAGCGCAAAGATCAGCCGGCTCGACGCCACGAAGGTGCCGTTCATGATCTTGAGGAGCGAGACCAGCGCCGCTCCCATGATGACATTCACGACCCAGCGGTGGCCCACCGCGTGCTCGAATGCCGCCGCGGTGGCGAAGCGCTCGCCGAGCAGGCTCTGCCAGGGTGCCAGATAGCTCACCGAGGCGATCACCAGCAGGTAGAACACCGTTCCCACGCCGATGGCCAGCACCATCGCGCGCCCGAACCCCGCGGCATCGAACTCGGCCGTCGCCTCCTCCGAGGATTTGCTGATCGACTCGAAGCCGGTCATGAAGTAGGGGACGACCTGGAGCATCAGCAGTACCGACACGAACGGAGAGCCGTTGAAGGCCGGGACGAAGTTGGCGGCGGAGCCGTGCGGAACGCCCAGGAGAATGACTCCGGCGATCAGCGCGAGGACCACCGCGGCGGCCCAGTTCTGGAACGTGGCGCTCAGCTGGATCCCGCGGTAGTTCATCGCCGTGAATACGGCGGTGAAGGCGAGGCCGATCACCAGGTGGGGCAGATACACCGGGCTCCCGCCGACCCGATAGAGTTCGATCGAGTTGAGCGCCGGGACCAGGTATCCGGAAATCCTGCCGATCGCGATTGCCTCCCACGGACAGACGATCAGATACGTCAACAGCATGATCCAGCCGGTCGGGTAGCTCAGGCCCGGGGAAAATGCCCGCTCCACGTAGGCCACTTCGCCGGCCGCATCGGGCATCAGTTTGATCAGCTGGCCGTAGACATACGCCACCGGCAGCAGCGCCACCCCGCCGATCGCGAAGGCGATCAGGCCGCCGGCGGGGCCGCCGCGCTTCAACCAGTCGTCCATCACCACGAGCCAGCCCACCCCGACCATGGTGCCCCACGCCAGCGAGAAGTAATGGGAAAGCCCAAGCTTCCGAGCGAGTGTGGTCATAGGATGCAGAGGATCTCGTGAAGGAGATTCGCGGCCAGGAGCGACGTGATGCCGGCGCTGTCGAACGGAGGTGACACTTCCACGACATCGGCGCCCACCAGACGAAGACCGGCCAGGCCGCGGACCAGGGCGAGAATCTGGGCGCTGGAGAGGCCGCCCACCTGGGGCGTACCGGTCCCGGGGGCGAACGCCGGATCGACGACGTCGATGTCGAGCGAGAGATAGGTGCTTTTGTCCCGGAACCGGGCCAGCTGTTTCTTGAGTCCAGCCACGCCCTTGGCGTGGAACTCCTCAGCGGTCACCATCACGATCCCGTTGGCCCGGGCATAATCCAGATCATCCTCGGCGTAGAGCTGGCCGCGGAGCCCGACCTGCAGGACCAGGCCTTCCGCCAGCAGGCCTTCCTCGATCGCCCGGCGCACCGGTGTGCCGTGGCTGTATTTCATGCCCCAGTACTGGTCCCAGGTGTCGGAGTGGGCGTCGAGCTGGATCAGGCCGACCGGGCCGTGGGTGGCGTGGATCGCCCGGAGGATCGGGAGCAGGATCGAATGATCGCCTCCGACCGAGAGCGGGATCACCCCGGCCTCGAGCAGGGTCCGGATCCCGGTCTCGATCCGCCGGAACGAGTCGTCGATCGAGAGCGGGTTCACCGGAAGGTCGCCGTAGTCGGCGGTTCGCTTCCGGATAAAGGGATTGACGCCAAGCGCCGGGTTGTAGGGCCGGATCAGCGCCGACTGGTCCCGAACCTGGCGGGGGCCGTGGCGGGCGCCGGCCCGGTACGAGGTGCCGCCGTCGAACGGGATGCCGACGATGGCCACGTCGAGTTCGGCCAAATTGGTGATCTGAGGCAGTCGAAGAAAGGTGGAGATCCCCGCGAACCGGGGGGTGACGAGGGCATCCACGGGGGCCGGAAATGGCGCCGCCCGTTTGGGCTTTCTGGGCATTGGGCTCGCGGGATGTAGGCATCGGATGCTACCGTCCGGGCCGGGGTCCCACAACCCTCGAAGGGCCCGTGACAACCGGGTCGTTGCCGGACCCGCCTTGCGGCGCTACCCTAGACGGGCGTTTCCATCCCAGTCCGTCCCGAAAGGCCTCGCTTCATGACGACCTTCCAGCTCCTGATCGGCGGCAAGTCCGTTGCCACCGCGGATCACTTCGACATCAAGAACCCCTCGACCGGCGAACTGGTCGGCCAGGCGCCGTCCGCCACCCCGGCCGACCTCGATCGGGCCGTGGCCGCGGCCCGGACCGCCTTCAAGACCTGGAGCCAAACCTCGGACGCCGACCGGAAGGCCGCCTGCCACGCGATTGGCATGGCGCTCGAGCAGCATGCCGACGAACTGGCCCGCCTGCTCACTCTGGAACAGGGCAAGCCGCTGAACGGCATGGGCTCACGGTTCGAGCTGGGCGGCGCCCAGGCCTGGACCCACTTCACCGCCGAACTGGAACTCCCGGTCGAGACGCTGCAGGACAACGCCAAGGCCCACATCGAACTCCACCGGAAGCCGATCGGCGTGGTCGGGTCGATCACTCCGTGGAACTGGCCACTGATGATCGCTGTCTGGCACATCATTCCGGCGGTCCGGACCGGGAACACGGTGGTGATCAAGCCGTCGCCCTACACGCCGCTCTCCACCATCCGGATGGTGGAGATCATGAACACCGTGCTCCCGCCCGGTGTGGTCAACGTGGTGACCGGGCCGGATGACATCGGCGCACGGATGTCCACCCACCCGGGCATCGACAAGATTGTCTTCACCGGCTCGATCGCCACTGGCCGGAAGGTCATGGGCAGCGCGGCCGGCACCTTGAAGCGCGTGACCCTGGAACTGGGCGGGAACGACGCCGGCATCGTCCTCCCCGACGCCGATCCCAAGGCCATCGCCGAGGGCCTCTTCTGGGGGGCGTTCATCAACAACGGCCAGACCTGCGCCGCCTTGAAGCGGCTCTACGTTCACGACAGCATCTACGACGCCGTCTGCAATGCGCTGGTGGAGGTCGCGAAGAACGTCCCCATGGGTGACGGGCTCGACGAGAAGAACGTCCTCGGCCCGATCCAGAACAAGATGCAGTACGACAAAGTGGTCCGGCTGGTCGAGGAGGCCAAGAAGGCCGGGGCCCGAATCCTCACCGGTGGCACCGCGCCCGGAGGACCGGGCTACTTCTACCCGATCACCCTGATCGCCGATGCCAAGGACGGGATGAGCATCGTGGACCAGGAACAATTCGGTCCCGCGCTTCCAATCATCCGCTACACCGACGTCGAGGACGCCCTCGCCCGGGCCAATGCCTCCGACAACGGCCTGGGAGGCTCGGTCTGGTCGGCCGATCCGTCGCAAGCCAAATCCCTGGCCCAGCGGCTCGAGTGCGGCACCGCCTGGATCAACAAGCACGGCGCGATCCAGCCTAACGCTCCGTTCGGCGGAGTCAAATCATCGGGGATCGGGGTCGAGTTCGGGACCCAGGGCCTCGAGGAGTACACCACGATCCAGGTGGTGCACCAGTGAGTTCCTCGAAGGAGTCGGAACTCACCCTCCGCGGTCTGGCGCTCGGTGCGGTCATCGCCGCGATCTTCACGGCCGCCAATATTTATCTCGGCTTGCGGGTCGGTCTGACCATCGCGTCGTCGATTCCCGCGGCCGTGATCTCGATGGGCGTGCTCCGCGCCTTCCGGACCGGGTCGATCAAGGAAAACAACATCGTCCAGACCGTGGCCTCCGCCGGCGGGACGCTCTCAGCCATCATCTTCGTGTTGCCGGGCCTCGTCATGATCGGCTGGTGGCGCGGCTTTCCGTTCATCACCGGCTTCATGATCTGCGCCCTGGGCGGCATTCTGGGCGTGCTGCTCTCGATCCCGCTCCGGCGGGCCCTGGTGGTGAACTCGGACCTGCCCTTTCCTGAGGGCCGGGCCGCGGCCGAGGTCCTCAAGGTCGGCGCCACGGGGGACGAAGCGTCACCTAACGCGATCGAGCGGAAACGGGGTCCCCTGATCGTGCTGGTTGGTGCCCTCACCGCGGCGGGTTCCCAGATCATCAGCTTTACCGGTGTCGCGGCCGCGAGCCTCACCCAGTTCTTCCGGGTGGGCGGTGGAGCCAGCCAGATCACCCTGAGTTTTTCGCTGGCGCTGTTCGGGGCGGGGCACCTGGTGGGGATCGCCGTCGGCCTCGCGATGTTCACGGGACTGCTGATCGCATGGGCCGTGGCCGTGCCGATCATGTCGGCCGGCGTGCCCGGTGAACTGGCTGATGTGGCCATGACCATCTGGCGGACCAAGGTCCGCTTCATCGGCGCCGGTACCATCGGCCTCGCCGCCATCTGGAGCCTGCTCAAGCTGCTCAAGCCGGTCTATGAGGGGATCTTGGCCACGGCCAAAGCCGGGGCCGGCGCCAAGACCGGCGCCGAGGACGACCGCGATCTTTCGCTCGGTCTGATCGGCGCGCTCTCCGTCGGGTGTCTGCTGCTGATCGGGTGGCTGCTGTACGACTTCATCGGGACCGGGGTGTTGTCCGGGCTCAAATGGCCGCTGGTGCTGGGCGGGGTCTTCTTCACGGTCCTGATCGGAATCTTCGTCGCCACGGTGGCCGGCTACATGGCAGGCCTGATCGGGGCGTCGAACAGCCCGGTCTCGGGCATCGGCATCTTGGCCACGGTGGCGGCGGCGCTGCTCCTCGCGATATTCGTGCAGCCGCGCCTCGGTGGCCAGGAGGCCACCAACGCGCTGGTGGCATTCGCGCTCTTCTGCGTGTCGATCATCTTCTCGATCGCCACGATCTCGAACGACAATCTTCAGGACCTGAAAACCGGCCAGCTGGTCGGCGCCTCGCCCTGGAAGCAGCAGGTCGCGCTGATCGTCGGTGTGCTGGCCGGCTCGGCGGTGGTGCCGCCGATTCTCGATCTGTTGAACCACGCCTACGGCTTCCCCGGTGACCCGAACCGCGCGGCCATCGCCGCGGCACCGCTCCCGGCGCCGCAGGCCGCGTTGATCTCCACCCTCGCCCGCGGCGTGCTCAATGCCCAGCTCGACTGGAACCTGATCGGCATCGGGGCCCTCGTCGCCGTGGCGGCCATCATGCTCGAATCGGTGATGGGGCGGGCCAAGCTGATCAAACTCTCGCCGCTGGCGATCGGGATCGGGATCTACCTCCCGATGGACGCCACCCAGCCGGTGGTGGTGGGCGCGCTGATCGGCTGGCTCTACGACCGCGCCATGGACAAGACCGACAACGCCGAGATGGCCAAGCGGTTCGGCGTGCTGCTGGCATCCGGTCTGATCGTGGGAGAGAGTCTGCTCGGCGTGCTGAACGCGGGGCTGATCGTGGCCACCAACAAAGCGGCCCCGCTCGAAATCGTCGGGGCCGGATTTGCCGGGGCGGCGCAGTGGATCGGGCTGGCGCTGTTTACCGGGGCGATCGTGGTGACCTACCGCTGGGTGAGCCGCCAGTCACGTCCCTGAGCCGGCGGCCCGTCCGAACGTCGACGTCACGATGGGCCGGGCGGTGCCCTCGGCCCATCGTCGCATCGGCTATTTGCTCTTGAGCGCTTCGGTGGCGCCCAGCTTGAGCTTTTCGATTGCCCCCGTGGGCCCGGCCACGAAGACCACGGTGGCCTCGTCCTGCCCCTTGATGAAGAAGGTGGTCATTGTTTCGGCCAGCAAGGTCATGGCGGGGCCGCCCGCGGCGGCGCGGGCCACCAAATGGTCGCCCTCGCGGGTGATGAACAGGTTGGCTCCCGCCGCGATTACGTAGGTCCCGACGTAACGGTCGAGGATCTTCGGGTCGACCGACATCGCTTTCCGCTCCGCCGGCGCCACGTAGTCCTCGCCCCGGAGCAGCTTGAGCGCCGCCTGTCCGATGTTGCCAGGGGCGCCCGAGTTCGACATGTAGTACACGCCCACTTTGGCGTCGACATCGCCCATCATGTTCGAACTCTGGCCCGGAATGCCGCCGGTGTGCTGAATGATGGTGTGGCCACTGGCCGAATCCTTCATGACCTGCCATCCGAAGGCGTAGTTCCCGCCGAACGGCGGCTCATGGGCCAGCTTGGCCGAGGCCTCCGAGATGAGCCGCTTGCCGCGGAAGATGCCGCCGTTCAGATGCATCCCCAGAAAGCGCGCCATGTCCTCGGCGGTGAGATAGATGTCGCCGGCCGGGTAGACGTCGAAGTGGACCTGCTCCACCGGTGTCGGCTTCCCGTCCGCGCCGCCCGGACTGTACGGCAGCGCCATCAGTTCAACCATGTCGGCGGACGGGTAGACCGGATGCGGCGTGGTGACGCCGAGCGGCTTGAGCACGTTCTCCAGCATGTACTTCTCGTACTCGGCGCCGGAGATCTTCTCGAGCATGAGCCCGGCCAGGCCGAAGGCGAAGTTGTTGTATTCCCACTTGGCTTCCGGCGCCCGGACCGAGTAGAGCCCCGACACCATCTGTTCCAGTGTCTTGGGCAGCTCGCGGCCCCAGAGCGGCTTGGTCACCGCGCCGGAGTTGAGCCCGGACCAGTGCGAGAGGATGTGGCGGGTGGTGACCGCCTTCTCGCTCTGGAGCCGGTCCTGGACCTGGATCTTGTCGCCGAGATACTGGTTTACCGGGACGTCGAGGTCGAGCTTTTTCTGCTCCATCATCTGGAGCAGTCCGGTGGCGGTGGCGGATTTGAAGGTCGAGCCGGTGCTGTAGATCGTCTCGGGCGTGGCCGGGACTTTCATTCGCACGTTGGCGTAGCCGAACGCGGCCTTCCAGACGATCGAGTCGCCACGGACCAGCGCGATCGAAATTGACGGGACGCCGCGTTCGCGGATCGCCTTCTCGATCAATCCGGTGAGGACGGTTCTGGTCTTTTCGAGATCGAACCTGGGGGCTTGGGCGGCGGCCGGAACGGCGATGGCCAGGGTGAGGAGCAGGACGGCACGGGCCGGCGAGCGAAGCATGCGTTGACTCTGGGAGTGAGGACCGGCGAAACATAGCGGATGCCGGCCCCAAAGGTCGACGGGTCGATGGTGCGAGCGCTATCTTTTCCCGCGGCCGCAACCCCGCTGCCAGGATTCTGACCCAGGAATTCCCATGCGCTCCCGCCCCCTGCTGACGTATTTCCTCCTCGCCTTCGCGATCACCTGGTCGATCGCCGGGATGGCCGTACTCGCATCCGACTGGTTCACCCGGACCTTCGGGCAGCTCAACGCCAGCAATCCCGCCTTCTTCCTGGCGGTGTACGCGCCAACCATGCTGTCGCTTGCCCTGACCGCCGGATTCGAAGGCCGGGCGGGCCTCAAGGGGTTGCTGGCCCGGCTCGATCCGCGCCGTTGCCATCCGGTCTGGTATCTGGTGGTGATCGGCGGCTTTCTGGCCCTCACCGCGGTGACGGGATGGGTCGGGACGCGGTTCGGCGGGCCGGCGCCGGTGCCCCATGTCAGTGGGGCGGCGGGTCTGCTGGCGGTGAGTCTTTTCAGTGACGCCGGGCCGGTGGGCGAGGAACTCGGTTGGCGCGGATTCGCATTGCCG
>JANXXJ010000025.1 GCA_025350665.1 Gemmatimonadota bacterium
GTGCTGATGCAGGGCCTGGTGTTCCACGAGATCGCGTTGAACTACGACCAGGGCTTCATCGTGACCGAGGCCACCGACCTCTCCACGCCGGAGAAGGTCGCGGCCCTCAACTTCTCGACCCGGGCCGAGATGCGGGACGCCGCGATTGCGAAATTGAGCGAGGCGATCACGCTCTGGGGTACCGTCACCGCCGCCATCCCCCGGGAATGGTTCGGCAGTGTGAACCAGCCGACCTACACGCCGGCGGACATGATCCGGGCTGCCCGGACGGCGCAGGCCATGACCCTGGCCTTCTATCCGCGCACGCTGGCGGAAAACGGCCAGGTCAACTGGGGCCAAGTGGCGACCTATGCCTCGGCCGGCATCTCGGCCGGGGGCACGGACGTTGGGTACTTCGATGACAACACTAACTTCTGGGATGGCAACAAACAGTGGGGCGCCGACCCCACCACGGTTCGCGTGGATAACCGCGTGGCCCGTCTGATCACCGACGGTCCGAACGGCGAGGCGAGCCGGGCCAAGTTCCCCTGGCCCGACCCGGCCGGCAATCCGCAGCCGCACGCGTTCGACAAGCGAGTCGGCGACGGCACCTACGGCACGGACCCGGACTTCCTTGGCGTCGGCACACTGGTGTTCACCGGCAATGAGGGGACCGACTTCCTCTACGCCTCGAAGGCTCAGTTCCGGCCGGCCCGTGGCCAGTACCACCAGAGCAATATGGGCTACCGCCGGTACTCGTACCTCGCCTATCCGGGCTACGGCCTGCCGGGTGAAGACGGCAAGGGCTTTGCCGGGCAGTTCACCAAGACGCTCAACGACCTACTCTGGGCCGAGGGACTTCTTCGGAGCGGCGGCAGCAAGGCGCAGGTTGCCACGCTCATCAACAAGACCCGGGTAACCCGCGGCGGCCTGTCGGCGCTGACGGGTGGCGAGTCCGATCCCGTGCTCGAGGCAGCCTTGCAGTACGAGCAAGACATCGAACTCCTCGGCACGTCGTCGAGTGTGTTCTACAACCGGCGTCGCCGGGCACCCTTTGTGACGACCGCACCGGGCGCCGGTACCCCGGCGGACGGCAGCGGTGGTCTGGTTATCGGCACGCCGCGCCACATGCCGGTGCCGGCCAAGGAACTTCAGGTCCTCCAGAAGGAGCTCTACACCTTCGGTGGTCCTGGCAAGCCGGATGCTGCACCTGGGGTCGATAGCGATGGCCGGCCGATCCGTAACGTCCGGGCAATCTGGGACGACATTTCGACGGCCACGCGGATGGAAGCGCGTCGTCGCAGTCGCCACTAGTTCGAGCGGGTTCCAAGTTCACGGGAAAGCCGGGCCCTCGGGTCCGGCTTTCTTGCGTATATTCGGCCCATGAACGACCCGGCGCAGCCTCGTTCGATCTCCGTGGCCGGCCTCCTCTCGGTGGCGCTTGCGGCTGGCCTGGCAGCCGGGTGGACCGAGACCGGCCTGGCGCTGTTCAGCCGATTGTTCCGGGGCCGGCTGTGGTTGTTCGGCCCAGAACTCGTCTGGGTCACACCGCTTGCCGAGGCCGGGATTTTTCTGGTGTTTGGGGCGCTCTGGATCGGCCCCTCGCGCGTCGTTCGCCGGTTGGGCACCTCTGGTGTGGTGGCTGGACTGTTCGGGGCGCTGGCGACCTTTGCGGTCCTCATCGGGTTCGACCAGATCCATTGGGCCGCATCGATTCTGCTGGCGGTTGGGATTGGGACGGCCTTTGGTCGGCTGGCCGGGCGGGCGGGGGTGTCGGCCGTGGCGGTGGCGGCCAAGGCGGCCGGGGTTGGGATTGCGTTGGTCGCTGTGGCGGCCGGAAGCCAATCGGCGGCGGCCCGGCTGGCCGGCATGCGATCAGCGCCGGTCACGGCGTCGGCTCGGGCGGACCACCCCAACATTCTTCTCCTGGTACTCGATACGGTACGGGCCTGGAACCTCGGCCTGTACGGCTATGCCCGCGGTACGACCCCCCACCTCGACCGCCGCTTCGCCGGTGGCGTCGTCTTCGACCGCGTTTTGGCCGCAGCGCCGTGGACCCTGGCCTCGCATGCCTCGATGTTCACCGGCCGGTGGCCGACGGCGCTCTCGGCCAACTGGGACCGACCGCTCGACGAGCGGCAGGCCACCCTCGCCGAAGTGCTCCGCACGGCCGGCTATTCGACCGGCGGATTCATCGGCAATTATCGGTTTGCGGGCCGTTCGACCGGCCTCGCCCGCGGGTTCGACCAGTATGTCGACTATCCGCTGGATCTGGCGGAGGCACTGCGGATGTCGGGGATGGTGCGGCGGATTCTCCGCTATCCCGCCCTCCAGGAATGGCTGGGGAAAAACCGGATCATCGAGGCCCGCTCGGCTGCGGCCGTGAACCGTGATCTGCTGGCGTGGGTCGATCGCCACCCCGGGCGGCCCTTCTTTGCGTTTGCGAACTACGTGGACGGGCATGCGCCGTACCTCCCGCCGGCGCCGTATGATTCGCTCTGGACCAAGGCGAAGGGCCAGGACTACGACGTCTCCCGCCGTAACGTCGAGGAGATCAAACAAGTGTTCCAGGCCGCGGCTCTGCTCCAGGATCCACTCGCCGAATACGTCGATGGCTACGACGGTTCGATCAGCTATCTCGATGTTCAGATCGATTCCCTGCTCGGCGCACTCGATCGCCGGGGCCGGCTGGCGAACACCATCGTGATTCTGACGGCGGACCACGGGGAACAGTTCGGCGAACACGGGCTGATCCAGCATGGCAACAGTCTCTACCTGCCGCTCCTTCACGTGCCGCTGGCGATCTGGGGACCGGGCCGGATCCCGCCCGGACTTCGGATCGGGAACACCAGCTCACTCCGAAACCTGGCTGCGACGGTCGCGGACCTGGCCGGGGTGGACCGTTCGCGGCTCGGCGGCCGGTCGCTCGCGGCGTTCTGGCGGGCGGACTCGCTGGATGTGCCGGCGGACACCGTAGTGTCAGCGGTGGATTGGTATCCGACCCTGTCGAAGTCTCCGGCGTCCCCGCTCCTGGACGGATCGTTGCGCTCGATCCTGGCCGACAGTACTCACTACATCGTGCGGAGCGACGGGGTCGAGGAATTGTACGACGTGGGGCGGGACTTCCTCGAGACGAGGAACCTGGTGGGCATGCCCACGTACCGGCCGGCGCTGCTGGCGGCCCGGGCCAGACTCAAGCAGGTGCTGGGGGAGAACCGGGGTCCTCGGCCTTGAGATCCTCTTCGGCGGCGTCGGCCCAGCGGAGCCAGTCAACGGCGGGAGGATCGAGCCGGGCGGCCGCCAGCCGGGCCAGCGCGACCGCCCGCTCGGCCCCGGCACGCCACGCGCCGTCGTCGCCGATTCGGGCGAGGCCGCTTTCCAGCGCCAGCAGCTGGGCATAGCCATAGATCCGATGCGGGTCGGCCAGGAGGTCGGCTGCCCGTTGGGGGTCGAGGTGGGGGATGAGGGCTTCGACCGGGCCGAGGAGCATCCGGCGGGCCTCGTCGAGCTGGTGGCGAGCGAGGTCGATCGAGGCGGTGCGGTCGCCCCGGAGAATGCGGGCGATCAGGGCGGAGATCGTGTCGATCCAGCGAAGGACGGTGTCGCGCTGCATCGGGGCAATGTAACAAGCGGAGGCCCCGTCGGGATCGCGACGACTTTGCGATACAGAGTACTTGACCAATTGTCGTCGCAGTGGTATCGTGGGTCATGCGCCCCCTTCGCCGCCCGGTCGACCAGCCGATTCCGCTCTCGGACCGGGCTATCGCGGATCTGTCGTTCATCCGGGAGACCATGGAGCGGGCGGGCACCGTGACCTCGGTGCCGGGTCGGGGCGGGGCGGTGATGGGTGTCACCGCCCTGGTGGCGGCGTGGGTGGCCTCGCGGCAGGCCACTCCGGCGGAATGGCTGTCCGTCTGGCTCGCCGAGGCCGTCCTGGCACTGGGCATCGGCGGCGCGGCGATGGTGGCCAAGGCGGAGCGGACCGGCGCCTCGTTGCGGACCCGGGCCGGCCGGCTGTTTGCCGGATCGTTCGTTCCGCCGGTCGTTGCGGGAGCGGTGCTCACCGTGGTCCTGCTCCGGTTGCATCAGACCGCCTTGTTGCCGGGCGTCTGGCTGTTGCTCTACGGGACGGCGGTGGCGGTGGCCGGGTCGTTTTCCGTCCGGGTCGTTCCGATCATGGGCGGCTGCTTCATGGCGCTGGGCGCCGTGGCGTTCGTGGCACCGGCCTGGGGCGATGTGCTGATGGGGATCGGGTTCGGCGGGCTTCAGATCGGTTTCGGGGGATTCATCGCGAGGCGACATGGCGGGTAAGCGGACCGGAGCGGCACGAGCGCTGGATCATGAGTCCCGGGCGGACCGGCGGCTCGAGGTGGCGAGCGGCCCGGCCGCATCGCTCGAACTCGACCGGATCATCCACGAGCGGGTTCGGCTCGCGATCGTGAGCGCGCTCGCAGTGAACGACGCGCTGACGTTCAACGAGCTCAAGGACCTGCTCGGTGCCACTGACGGGAACCTGAGTGTTCACGCGCGCAAGCTCGAAGACGCCGGGTACCTCTCGTGCCACAAGGGGTTCCTGGGCCGGGTGCCGAGGACCGAGTTCAAGCTGACCGCGAAGGGCCGCCAGGCGCTCGAGCGGTATCTGGCGCACATGGAAGGGTTGATCAAGAGCACTCGGCGTGGCGCCTGAGGGTGGGCGCCTTTTTTTGTGAGGTTTGACTTTATGATACAAAGTACTACTCGCATTCATGCGGGTCTGGTCATGGACGGCAACGGCCGCTGGGCTACGCGGCGGGGGTTGCCGCGGACGGTCGGGCACCAGGCGGGGGCCGCCGCGCTCCGCCGGATCGTCGAGTCGGCGGCTCAACTCGGGATCGGGACGCTGACGCTCTACGCTTTCTCGTCGGACAACTGGCGCCGCCCGCTGCCGGAAGTCACGGCGCTGATGCGGCTGTTCCGCCGCTATCTGGCGATGGAGACGGCGCGGTGCGTCGACCACGGGGTTGCCATCAACGTGATCGGGCGGCGGGACCGGCTGCCGGATTCTCTGAGCCGGGCGATCGAGGCGGCCGAGTCCGCCACGGCGCATGGGGCCAACCTGCTGCTCCGGATTGCGGTCGACTACTCGGGCCGGGACGCGCTCCGCCGGGCGGCACTTCGGCTCGGCGGTCTGGGCCGGGCTGAATGCAACCTGGAGGAGTTCGAGCGTCTCGTGGCCGAGGTGGACGGTTCGCGGCACCCGGTGCCGGCTCTCGACCTGGTGGTGCGGACCGGGGGAGACCAGAGGCTGTCCGATTTCCAGCTCTGGGAGTCGGCCTACGCGGAGCTGTTCTTCCGCCCGGAGCTCTGGCCGGACTTCCGCCCCGAGGATCTGGCTCAAGTGATTGGGGAATTCCGGGCCCGGTCCCGACGGTTCGGGGGGCTCGATCAACCGGCTCGGCTGGAACTCGCCCGACAGGGAGAGGGGATGCGATGATGGCACCGGTCATCGGAACGCTGATCCTGCTCGCGGCGTTAGGCGCGGTTGGCCTGGGGCTGCTGACGATGGTGGTGGCGGGCGTCCGGGGGCAGGCGCCGCTCTTCCGGATCGGGGCGGTGCTGACCGGTGCCGCCGTGACCGGATACGGACTGCTCTGGGTGCTCGGTTTCCTCCTGGCTCCCTCCCACCTGGTTCCGGCCGGGGACGAGGTCCATTTCTGCGGCGTCGACTGCCATCTCCATGTGTCGGCGGTGAAGGTCGCCCGCGGGGCGGACATCGCGGTGACGCTCCGATTCCGGAGTGACGCCCGGGGCGCGCCCGAATATCCCGGATTGCTGCGCTTGACGGCGGTGGACAGCCGCGGCCGGCGGTATGCGCCTTCGGCGGGGATGATGGCGGAGCCGCTGGCGGCCGGGCAGTCGATCGAGCGGGAGTTCCGGTTCTCGGTGCCGGGCGATGCGGGACCGGCCCGACTCGAGGTCAGCTACGACTCCGTGATGGACTTCCTGGTGCCCGGGCTCGGCAATCCGCTGGCCCAGCGGAGAACGCCGCTGGCACTCGGGGCTGGCTCGTAGCGCACCGGGGCCGGCCGGGGTGCGGACGGGCCCGACTCACGGCGCCCGAGCCGCGTGAGTACCGGCACGGTCATGGCAGGTCGATTGCGCCGCGCACGACCGTGACGGCGTGGCCGAGGAGGCGGACCCGGTCGCCTTCGAGACGGATGCCGACCATGCCGCCCCGTTTTGAAGCCTGGTACCCATTCAGGCTGGTGCGGCCGAGCCGTGCGGCCCAGAACGGCGCGAGGGTGGTGTGGGCCGACCCGGTGACCGGATCCTCGGGAACGCCGAAGCGGGGTGCGAAGAAGCGGGAGACGAAGTCGACGCCGGGCCGGTCGCCGGGGGCGGTGACGATTACGCCGCGGGCCTCCACCGACATGAGCCGGCCAAAGTCAGGGGCCAGCGAGCGGAGCAGCGCGGGGTCGGCGATGCTGACCAGAACATCGGGCTGGGCGGTCTGATTCGAGAAGACGTCGCCCCCGGTGATGCCTAACGCTTCGAACAGGCCGGCCGGGGGCGGGGCCGCAACCGGCGGACGGGACGGGAAGTCGAGCGCGATCCGGCCGTCGGGTTCGGGCGCGGCGGTGAGAAGGCCGCTCCGAGTCTCAAACCGGGCGACGGTCGCGGCCGGAAGGCGCCCCGATGCCCAGAGATAGTGTGCGCTTGCCAACGTGCCGTGGCCGCAGAGGTCGACTTCCGCCGCGGGAGTAAACCAGCGCAGCCGGAACCCATGGCCCTCGGCCCGCAGGAACGCCGTCTCGGCCTGATTCATCTCCATCGCGAGCGCCTGCATCCATTCGTCGGGCACGGCGTGGTCGAGCCAGCAGACCCCAGCCGGGTTGCCCTTGAACTGGCGGTCGGTGAAGGCGTCGATCAACCACAGGTCAGTCACGGGAACCTCGTCAGGCGGCAGGTGTCTCGGCGTGGTGGCAGGCGACCTCGGTGGAGCCCAGTGCTCTGAGTTCGGGGCGCTCACTCTCGCAGCGAGCGTCCTTCGCGGGATGGAAACACCGGGAGGCGAACGGGCACCCGGGCGGCGGTACCGTCGGGCTCGGGGGATCACCGGGGAGCACGATCCGGGTCCGCTGGGTGGCGGGATCGGGTTCGGGCACGGCGGAAATCAGCGCGGTCGTATATGGGTGGCGCGGGTGTTCGAGCACCTCGTCGCGGGGGCCGAGTTCGACGATCCGGCCGTAGTACATCACCGCGATCCGGCGCGCCATCTGGCGGACCACCGACAGATCGTGGGCGATGAACAGGAACGAGAGGTTCCGGTCCCGCTGAAGGTCCTGGAGCAGGTTCAAGACCTGAGCCTGCACCGACACATCGAGGGCCGAGACCGGCTCGTCGAGGACCACGAACGCCGGATTGACCGCGAGCGCGCGCGCGATTCCGATCCGCTGACGCTGGCCGCCCGAGAACTCGTGCGGATACCGCGACGCGAACGACGGATCGAGCCCGACCTCGGTCATCAGCTGCGCGACCCGTCCGGGCCGCTCGCTTCGGGGCAACAGCCGGTGGATGTCGATTCCCTCGGCGATCGAGTCGCCGATGGTCATTCGGGGATCGAGCGAGCCGTAGGGATCCTGGAAGACGATCTGCATGCGGCGGCGAAGCGCCTTGAGGGTGCTCCGGTCGGCGGCGAGGACGTCGATGCCGTCGAAGACGACCGCGCCTTGATCAGCGTCGAGGAGGCGCAACACGGTGCGGCCGGCGGTGGTCTTGCCGGATCCGGATTCACCGACGAGGGCCAGGGTCTCGCCGGCTTCGACTCCGAAGGAGATACCGTTGAGCGCGTGCACGGTCGCGGCGCGGCCGAACAGTTTCCGGGTGCCGGCGAAGTGCTTGACCAGACCGGTGACTTGAAGCAGCGGGGTCATGGCGACCGCCCTTCGACCAGCCAGCACTTCGCCTCGTGGTCGGGACCGGCCGAGCGCCAGGGCGGGACCTCGCCTTCGCAGGTCGGGATCCGGATCGGGCATCGGGGGTGGAACCGGCAGCCTGACGGCCAGAGGTGGGGGAGCGGCACCATGCCGGGGATTGACGCGAGGCGGCCGATCGGACCGGTGAGGCGCGGCATCGACTGGAGCAGGGCCTTGGTGTACGGATGAGCCGGCTCGGCGAACAGGCGGCGGGTCGGTGCCGTCTCGACCAGCTGGCCCGCGTACATCACCATCACGCGATCGGTTCGCTCCGCCACGACGCCGAGGTCGTGGGTGATCAGCATGACCGCCATCCCTCGGCGGGCGCGGATCCGGTCGAGCAGTTCGAGGATCTGGGCCTGAACCGTGACGTCGAGCGCGGTGGTCGGCTCGTCGGCCACGAGGAGATCGGGTTCGCCGGCCAGGGCGGTGGCGATCATGACGCGCTGGCGGAGGCCGCCGGAGAGCTCATGGGGATAGGCCTTGTACCGGCCGGCCGGATCGGGAATCCCGACTTCCTCAAGCAGCTCGATGGTCCGTTCCTTCGCCTCGCGCGACGACATCTTGCGATGGGCCGTCACGGCCTCCAGCACCTGATAGCCGACGGTGAGCACCGGGTTCAGGCTCGTCATCGGATCCTGGAAGACGAGGCCGATTCGGCCGCCGCGGATCTTCCGGAGTGCTTCGCCTTCGAGTGCCATGACGTCGTCGCCGTCAAGCCGAATGGCGCTGCCGGTGGCGATGACGCCGGGGTGGGGCACCAGACGGAGCAGCGCCAGGCTGGTCAGGCTTTTCCCGGACCCCGATTCGCCGACCAGCGCCACTCGCTCGCCCTTGGCGATGGAAAAGCTCACGCCGTCGACGGGGACGGACAGGCCGGCCCCTTTCGGGAACGTGATCCGCAGGTTCTCGACCGCGAGCAGTGGGGTCATGCGCTCCGAGGATCGAACGCCGCGCGCAACGCGTCGCTCACCAGATTGACAGCCAGCACGGTCACGAGAATCGCGAGCCCCGGGAAGACGACGGTCCAGGGCGCGATGGAGAAATCGTTTCGGGCGTCGAATACCATCAGACCCCATGACGGGGTTGGCGGCTGGACACCAACACCAAGGTACGACAGACCGGCTTCCAGCAGAATGACGTCGCCGATGGCGAGGGTGGCGCTGACCAGCACCACGCCGAGTGCGTTGGGAAGCAGGTGCCGAAAGATAGTCCAGCGCCGGGCCGCGCCCAGGGCCCGGGCGGCCTGCACGTAGCCTTCCGCCTTGAGCCGGAGGACCTCGGCCCGGACCAGCCGGCTGGTGCCGAACCAGCCGGTGAGGCCGATCACGAGGATCAGCGCACCGAGGGGCATCCGTTCCCAGACGACCAGGAGGAGCAGCAGAATGAAGAGGCGGGGGATGGCGAGCGCCCCATCAACGATCCGCATCAGCAGGCTGTCGGGCCAGCCGCCGATGAATCCCGCGACCAGGCCGATGGCGGTGCCGACGGTGAGTGACAGGAGCACGGCCAGACCGGCGATGCTGAGCGAGATCCGCGCTCCGGTGGCGGTCCGGGCCAGGATGTCGCGGCTGGTCGGGTCGGTACCGAACGGGTGGGCGAGCGTTGGTGCGGTGGCTCCCTCACCCAGGGCCGGCATCGCCGCGGGATCGGCCAGGAACCATGGGCCGGCCACGGCGAACAGAATCAAGGCCCCGAGGATCAGCAGGCCCCAACGTCCCGACGGATTTCTCCAGGCATTCCGGAGCGTGGTGAGGAGTGAGCCGGTCATCCGTCGCGGGTCCGCGGATCGAGAAGGTGATAGCTCAGGTCGGTGAGCACGGCGCCGAGGAGCACGGCGGCCGAGACGAGTAGGGCCGTCGCCATCAGGACCGGGTAGTCGCGGGTGGCGATGGCGCCAGCCGCGAGTGAGCCGAGGCCGGGCCAGTTGAATACTGATTCGACGAAGACCGACCCGGACACGAGCATCGGGAGCCAGAGCCCGATCAGCGTCAGGACCGGGAACAGCGCGTTCCGCCAGGCATGGCGCCAGATCACCCGGGATTCAGTCAGACCACGAGCCCGGGCGGCCCGGACGTAGTCGAGCCGGAGAACCTCGAGCATGGCGGTTCGCTGGTAGCGCATGGTGGCCGCGAGGGTGACCACGGAGAGCGCCACGGTCGGGAGGATCAGGTGGGCCCCGATGTCGCGGGCCCGGGCCCACCAGCCGGCCTCCGACAGCAG
>JANXXJ010000066.1 GCA_025350665.1 Gemmatimonadota bacterium
ACCGCCATGGAGCCCCGCGCCGCGGTGGCCCAGTTCAACAAGGCCATGGGCCAGCTGACCCTCTGGACCACCAGCCAAAACCCCCACATTCACCGGTTCCTCTGCTCCCTGATGCTCGGCCTGCCCGAGCACAAGATCCGGGTCATTTCGCCCGATGTCGGCGGCGGGTTCGGCAGCAAGATCCCGGCGTACCCCGATGAGGCGCTGGTGAGCTACGCGGCCATGACCCTGGGCCGCTCGGTCAAATGGACTGAAGACCGCTCCGAGAACTACAAAGTGACGATCCACGGCCGCGACCACATCGAATACGTCGAGATGTGCGGCACCAAAGACGGCACCATCACCGGCATCCGCACCAAGGTCTACGCCGGGCTCGGCGCCTACGCCTCGACCGCCGCACCGGGCGTGCCGACGATCCTCCACGGGCTGATGTACTCGGGCGCCTATATGATCCCGAACATCCACGGCACCATCGTCGGCGTCTACACCTCGACCGCCCCGGTCGACGCCTACCGCGGCGCTGGCCGCCCCGAAGCCACGTTCTTGATCGAACGGTTGGTCGACACCTTTGCCCGCGAACTGAAGCTCGACCCGGTCGAGGTCCGCCGGAAAAACCTGATCCCCAAAGAAAAGATGCCGTACACGGTGGCCACCGGCATCACCTACGACTCCGGCGATTACCACACGGCCATGGACAAGGCGTTAGGCCTGATCGACTACCAGGGCTTCCGGGCCGAACAGGCCAAGGCCCGGAAAGCCGGGAAGTACCTCGGGATCGGGGTCTCCAGTTACACCGAGATCTGCGGCCTAGGCCCGAGCCAAGTGGCCGGACAGATCGGCTTCGGCGGCGGGCTCTACGAATCGGCCATCGTTAGGGTCTATCCGACCGGCATGGTCCGCGCCTACATCGGCACCCGGCCCCACGGCCAGGGTGAAGAAACCACCTTTGCCCAGATCGTGGCCGACGAGTTCGGCGTCCCGATCGAATCAGTCGAAATCGTCGCGGGCGACACCGACAACACCGCCCAGGGCTGGGGCACCTACGGGAGCCGGACCACCGCGGTCGGTGGCGCGGCCCTCAAGAACGCGGCCGTCAAGGTCAAGGAGAAGGCCAAGAAACTGGCCGCCCACCTGCTCGAGGCCAACGAGAACGATCTCGAGTGGAACGACGGCAAGTTCCAGGTCAAAGGCTCGCCGGCCCAGGCCAAATCGTTCGGCGAGCTGGCCCTGATGGCCAACGTCGCCTGGAACATGCCCGCGGGCATGGAGCCCGGCCTCGAAGCCAACGCGTTCTTCGACCCGACCAACTTCGTGTTCCCCTATGGGACCCACATCTCTACCGTGGAGGTGGACATCGAAACCGGCGAGACCAAGATCCTCCGCTACGTCTGCGTTGACGACTGCGGCCCCCACATCAACCCGATGATCGTCGAAGGCCAGGTCCACGGCGGTGTCATCCAGGGGATCGGCGAAGCGATGCAGGAAATCGCCATCTACACCGATGACGGCCAGCTCGCCACCGGCACCATGATGGACTACGCCGTGCCGAAAGCGAGCCAGATGCCGAGGATCGAGTCGCACTATACCTACACGCCGACCCCGGTGAACCCGTTAGGCGTCAAGGGCATCGGCGAGGCCGGCACGATCGCTTCGGTGCCCTGCATCGTCAATGCGGTGATCGACGCTCTCTCCCCCCTCGGCATAACCAACATCGACAAACCGCTGACCCCGGCCCGCGTCTGGGCCGCGATTCAGACCGCGAAGGGTGGTGCCGCATGATTCCGGTCGGATTCGAGTACGCGAAGGCCAAATCGGTCAAGGATGCGCTGAACGCCCTGGCCCTGGGCGATTGCAAACTGGTGGCCGGCGGCCACAGCCTGCTGCCGATGATGAAGTTCCGCCTGGCCCAGCCCGCCAAACTGGTGGATATCGGGGGACTGGAAGAGCTCAAGGGCATCGAGGCCAAGGGCCGCGGCGTCCGGATCGGTGCCGGCACCACGTACCGGGGCCTGCTCGACTCGGCCTTGATCAAGGAGAAGTACCCGCTGATCATCGAGGCCACCAACGGCATCGGCGACACCCAGGTCCGGAACCGCGGCACCATCGGCGGCGGGCTGGCCCACGCCGATCCGGCCAGCGACATGCCGGCCGTCATGCTGGCGTTAGGCGCCACCATGAACCTCCGGTCCAAGACCGGGAAGCGGTCCGTGGAGGCGAAGGACTTCTTCCAGAGCGCGTTCGTCACGGCCATGAGGGACGACGAGCTACTCTATGACATCGTGCTGCCGGCGCCGCCCAAGAAGGCGGGGATGGCGTACGTGAGCTTTGAGCAGAAGGCGTCGGGCTATGCGATCGCGGCGGCCGCCGCGGTGGTGACCAAGAGCCGGAAGACCATCACGGCGGTGACCCTGACCCTGACGGGCGTTGGCGAGCGGTCCTATATCGCCGAGGTGCCGGACGTGGTGGGTACCCACGGCGAGGATGGCGAACTGGACGCGGCACTCTCGGCCGTGGCGGATTCGCAGATCGTGAACAGCGACATCCACGCCACCGCCGAGTACCGGGCCCATCTGGCGCGGGTGGCGGCCAAGCGGGCGATTCAGGCGGCGTTGGGCCGGGCGGGCTGACGGCGGCGGGGCTACTGATTGGTCGAACGGGGTTCCTGCACGCAGGGACCCCGTTTCGCATTAACACGGTTACCACCTTCGGCGGCGAGTTAGCACTTTCGGTGAATGACTTGCCGAACGATCGCCGAGGAGGATAGCATATGGGCATGCCTGACGTGGTGCGGCGGTGGACCCGCGAAGAGGTGCTGGCGATCCCGGATGACGGGAACCGCTACGAACTCGTCGACGGCGAGCTGCTTGTGACCCCGGCGCCCCGGCGGGTCCACCAACTCGCGTTGCTAGCGCTCGTTCGAAGGCTTCATCCCTTCCTCAGCCGCAATCGGCTCGGTACCATCCTCACGGCCCCGGCCGACCTCGACCTCGGCCGGGGATACGTCGTCCAACCAGACCTCTTTGTCATCCCCGAGGTCGACCCCCGCAAGGTGCTCGACTGGCCCGACTCCGGAGTCCCGTCCTTCATCGCGGAGATCCTGTCGCCTTCGACCGCTCTGGGCGACCGGAAAGTGAAGCGGCCAGCGTACCAGCGGGCCGGCGTGGGCGAGTACTGGATCGTAGACCCGGATTCGTGGACCGTCGAGCGTTGGCAGCCCGCCGATGCCCGTCCGGAGATCTGTCTGGTCCGGGCGACGTGGCACCCCAAACCGGACATCGAGCCGTTCGGACTCGACGTGGGTGAATTCTTCTCCGAGGTGTGGGGCGAGGGGCCGCGCTAGCGTCGAGCGCGGGTGGCGGGCAGCATTTGTGCCCGACTCGCGTCCTGGCTAGCTTCTGGGCCCGTGGAGCTACCAATGACCGAACTCGTTTTCCTCGTCGAGGAAGCCCCTGAAGGGGGCTACACCGCCCGGGCCCTTGGCGCTTCGATTGTCACCGAAGCGGATGACCTGCCGGCCTTGCGCACCGCCGTTCGGGATGCAGTCCGGTGCCACTTCGAACCGGCGGACCTCCCCAAACTGATTCGTCTCCATGTCGTCCGCGACGAGGTCATCGCGGCGTGAAGTTGCCGCGGGATTTCTCGGGTCGGGACCTGGCCCGAGCCCTCGCGGCTTTTGGCTACGTGATCACGCGACAGACCGGCAGCCACCTGCGACTCACGACGCAGCAACAGGGCGAACACCACGTGACGATCCCCGATCATGCGACTCTTCGGATTGGGACCCTGGCCGCGATCCTCAATGAGGTCGCCGCTCACCTTCAGCTGGAACGGCCCGACCTCGCCCAAAGGCTTTTCGGCTGACCGGCGCAGAGTCACCTGCTTGGGCGGACGGGCGAGGGACCCCGCCAGGCCGGGCCGTTTGAGCATCGTCGGTCTGGTGCTCGCGGCGGGGTCAGGCACCCGTTTCGGCGCAGCGCAAAACAAGTTGCTCGCCCCGTGGCGAGGACGGTCGCTCATCGAGCACGTCCTCGCCACGGTCGTTTTGGCCCGGCAGGCCGGGCTGCTGGGCGATGTGGTGGTGGTCCATTTGCCGGCCGTGCTCCGGATCGGCGAACTGGCCGTGGCCGCGGACTGCGACGCGGTGATGGTGACCCGGGAGCGCCCGGCGATTTCCGAGAGCATCAAGGCGGGGTTCGTGGCCCTCGAGGCGATGCATGACCTGCGCGGCGTAACCGGAGCGCTGCTGATGCTGGGCGACCAGCCCCGGCTCTCGGTCGAGGCAATTCGCGCGGTGGTGGGCCGAGCCGGCGAGTCGATCGGGGCGCTGGTCCGGCCGCGCTACTCGGCGGCGCTCGAGGTGCCCGGGCATCCGGTCCTGCTGGGTCGGGCGCTTTGGAAGCTGGTCAGCCAGACCGACGGAGACAGCGGGCTCGACCGGATCGTGGCGGACGGCGGGCTGGCGTGGGACCGGGTGGAGGTGGCCGGGGCCAATCCGGACGTCGATACGGCCGCGGACCTCGCGGGCCTCGATGATGAACACCCGTTCCGGTAGTAGACGTCTCAGATCATAGTAAGCCGTTGCTCGACACGGCTCCTCCGTGGCGATATCATCCCGGCATGCGCACCTGGTCCGCTGTCCTGGTTCTCTTCACGACCACGCTCGTTTCGCCCCGGCTGCTGTCCACGCAGGCCCGGGCGCCCGTCGCCTCGGACTACCCCATCCTCGCCCGCGCGATTCTCAAGGAACTGATCGAGATCAAGTCGTCGGAGACCGGGGTCGGCTCGACGCCCGCCGCGCTGGCGATGGCGCGGCGATTTCGAGCGGCTGGTTTCCCGGCCGCGGACATCAAGGTGCTGGGACCCTATCCCCGAAAACAGAATCTGGTGGTCCGGCTGCGCGGCTCGAGCAAAGCCAAGCCGATCCTGATCATCGGGCACCTCGACGTGGTCGAGGCCCGGGCCGAGGATTGGTCGCCGGGCGTGCCGCCGTTCCAGCTGACCGAGCGGGACGGGTACCTCTATGGTCGCGGGACCCAGGACATGAAGGGCACGGTCGCGGTGCTGGTGACCAACTTCATCCGCTGGAAGCGGGAGGGCTGGGTCCCGACCCGCGACCTGATCCTGGCCCTCACGGCGGACGAAGAGGAGTACGGGGACGGCGACGGGGTGGCCTGGCTGGTCAAGCATCACCGCGACCTGATCGACGCCGAGTTCTGTCTCAACGGCGACAGCGGTGACTACCTGACCAAGGACGGCAAACCCTACTTCGCCTCGGTGGCGGCCGCCGAGAAGCGGGAAACGATTCTCCGGCTCGAGACCACCAACCGGGGCGGGCACGGATCGCTGCCGCGGAAGGACAACGCGATCAATCAGCTGGTGACCGCGCTGGCCAAAGTGGCGGCGTTGCGATTTCCGGCGATGCTGGACGATGTGACGCGGGTCGAGTTCGGCGAGATGGCCAAGCTCGAGACCGGCACGGTGGCCGGTGACATGACGGCGATGACCCGCACGCCGGCCGACCCGGCGGCGGTGGAACGGCTCTCGGCCGATCCCTTCTACAACGCCCTGCTCAGGACCACCTGCGCCGCCACCATGCTCGAGGCCGGCCACGGGCCGAGCGCCCTGCCGCAGCGGGCCCGGGCGACGCTCAACTGCCGGATCCTCCCGTGGCACACCCCGGCGGCCCTGCTCGAGACGCTGACCCAGGCGATCGGGGACACCGGGGTGAAAATCACCTGGCAATTCCTGGAGACCGAAGCGCAGCCGGCCTCTCCGCTCCGGCCGGAGATCTTCGCGACCCTCCGGACGCTGGCGGCCAAGCTCTGGCCCGGTGTCGTCATCATGCCGAGCCTCGACACCGGCGCCAGCGACGCCCGGTTCCTCCGCGCGGCCGGCATTCCGTCCTACGGGGTGGCCGGCCTCTTCCTCGAAGAGGGCGACGTGCGAGCGCACGGCCGGGACGAGCGGATCCGGATCAAGGACTTCCAGGACGGCGTGGCCTACTACGACCAGTTCATGAAGACATTACTGAGCCAACCCTGAATCTCAGGCGCTCCGGTATTGGTCGATCTCCACCACGTTCAGTCCAGGCACCTGGGAGAACTCCCGCCGGTTGAGCGTGGCCAGCCGGTGCCCGTGGGCGAGCGCCGTGGCCGCGATCAGCAGGTCGTGGGCCCCGATCATGGTACCCGCGCCGGCCAGGTGGGCCCACAACTCCGCGTGGCGCCGGGCGTCGGCGAGGCCGAATGGAATCACCGGAATAGTGCCGAGGATGGCGTCGACGAAGGCCAGCCGCCGGGTCCTGATGGCGGGATCGGCGGCCCGATGACACCCGTGGAGCAGTTCCGACGCGGTGATCGCGGCGATCCGGACCTGTTCGTCGCCGAAGGCGCGCAGGAGCGATTCGAGCTGGAGCCCGCCTTTCTCGCCGGCAATGAGCACGGAGGTGTCGAGGATCATGACCAGGGCTCGGGCATCGGCGGCAGGCCGGCCCGAGCGGCCTCGATATCCCGACCAAGATCCCGGGCCTCGGCCGCCGCGAGGCGGGGCCAGGACCGCCGGCGGTGGGCCAGGTCCGCCGCTGTCAGACTCGGGGCCGCCGGCGATTCGTCGACGACCGGCGCGAGAAAGCGGCCGACGGCCTCGCGAGCCAGTTGAGATTTGGGGATGCCGCGATCCCGGGCCGATCGGGCCAGCAGCCGGGCCAGCGCGGCGGGGAGCCGGAGGGTGAGGTGGGAATCCTTCATGTATTACAATGTAACACTACCGTGTTACGACGCCAACTCCATGGGAGCCCGGGACCTGGCCGGTTCAGGGTATGCCGTGGCGCCGGTTCCTGGCGGGAGGGCCGACTACGACAGGTGCGTGAAGACGCTGCTCGGCCGGCCCTGATCCGGCCCGCGACTCAATGCGCGGCGGCGTGAATCGCGCCGATGTTTTCCGGTGAGAAGAACGCCGCCGGCGAGATCGTCCCGGCGTTCATCTGGGCGAACCCGTCCATCGCCTTCGGGTTGTGGCTGATCATCCCGAACAGTTGCCGGGTTTCCGGGGGTGGCGGCGCGAGTGACGCCAGCTGGCAGGTGAAGTCGAGACCTGGCGGAACAATCAGAGTGCCGCCGATCGGGTGTCAAGCTGTTCGATGCCGGACGCTGGCCGGCAGCCCCACCCGGCCCGGCGCACGCCCGGATCTAGGACATTCCAGTGAACCTGAATATTTATGGGAATGAAAGCGCCCGTGTTCTTCGCTTCGCCGCGGGGGTTCCGGACCTGGCTCCAACGGTACGCCGGCTCCCGCACGGAACTGGTGGTCGGATTCTACAAATTGAGCACCGGCCGGCCGAGCATCACGTGGCCGGAAGCGGTCGATGAAGCGCTGGGCGTCGGCTGGATCGACGGCGTCCGGAAGCGAATCGACGAGCATCGCTATCAGATCCGGTTCACGCCGCGGAAACCGGTGTCGATCTGGAGCGCCGTCAACATTGCCCGGGTCGACGTGCTGATCGGCGAGGGACGGATGCAATCCGCCGGCCTGGCCGCGTTCGCGCGCCGGTCCGAGGCGAAGTCCCGAACCTATTCGTACGAACAGGCCGCGATCGCCGCCCTGGCACCCGACGAGGAGAAGGCCTTTCGGCGGCGGAAAGCCGCCTGGGCGTTCTTCGAGCGACAAGCGCCGGGCTATCGCAAGATCGTGCTCTGGTGGATCGTCACTGCCAGGCAACCGGCCACCCGGCAGCGACGCCTGGCGAAACTGATCGACGCCTCGGACCTCGGGAAACGGCTCTAGCCGAACGGGGCATTCGCGCGCTCGGCACCCCCGTGGCAGAGCGGTCAACGGAACCAGACGGTCCCCCGCAACCCAAGCCCCGCAGGCGCCAGCACCGGGCTGAGGCGCAGGGCGACCTGCCCCGCCTTGAGCGGCACAGGTTCCCAGACTGACATGGTGCTGGCGGCGCCGGCCAGGCCGCCGATCACGGCCCCCGCTCCCCCAAAGAAGATCGCCCCCGCACCGATCGTGGTTCCGGCATCGGGGCACCCAAAGCAGTGGCCCCCACCCAATACGGCTCCCAATACCGCGCCCAGGAGGCCCCCGCTCAGCGCCCCGATGCTCATATGATGGAGGAAGGCGCTCGTCCGCCCCACCTCGCGATCGAGCGCCGTCACCGTACCCCGGCTCAGCACGGCCGAATGGAGCCCTTCGCCGACCACCACCGAGTCAGCGGTCCAGGTCATCAGCTTGCCCTCAAAACGGCTGCCGGCAGCGGTGACCCGTACCCGGTCGCCCACGGCCGGGATCGCTTGCGCCTCGAGCATCCCCGCGCCGAACAACACCACTACAACTAACGCACCTTGCAGCTTCATTGGAGCTCCTTGAACGGGACGACCCCAATCAATCCGCCAACCGTCAAGCCGGAATCAAGGCGGCGCCGGAGCACGGCCGCCTCGACAGGCCCAGGGAAGCGGGCTATCATCACGCTTCTCAGTCCGACCCGATCCGGCCCCCGCCCTTCACCCAACGAGTCCACGATGTCCATCAGCGCGCGCCTTCGCTTCGTCGCCCTGGTCGCCCTCATCATTCCGCCCGCCCCGGCCGCAGCGCAGCCGATCGCGGCCCACCCGCGGGTGAAGGAGGCGCTGGCGGCCTACGAGAAGTGGCTCGACGGCGAACGCGCCTTCAAGAAGATTCCCGGTGTGGCCTCGGCGCTGGTGCTCGACCAGGACGTCATCTGGCAAGGCGGGACCGGCTATGCGGACCTGGCCCGGAAAACCCCGGCCACGCCTAACACGCTCTACAGCATCTGCTCGATCTCGAAGCTCTTTACCAGCATTTCGGCTCTCCAGCTCCGGGACCAGGGCAAACTCCGGCTCGATGATCCGGTCGCCAGGCACCTCCCGTGGTTCACGCCGAAGACCGCCTATCCCGCGGACGGGCCGATCACGATCGAGGGCCTCCTCACCCACGCGTCAGGCCTCCAGCGCGAATTTGCCGACACGCTGTGGATCGAACCCAACATGGCGTTCCCGACCTACGAGGAACTGGTGAAAGGCGTGGCGGACCGCGAGGTGGCGTATCGGCCCGAGAAGTATTTCCAGTACTCGAACCTGGGCTTCACCATGGTGGGTGCGGTGGTGGCCGCCGCGTCGGGGCAGTCGTACGCCGACTACGTCCGCACCAATGTGATCGGACCGCTCGGCCTGACGAATACGTTCTCCGAGATGCCGCCGGAGGAGCGCGGCAAGCGGCTCGCGATGGGCTACAGCGGCATCGACCGCGACGGCAACCGACATGAAATGCCGTTCTACCAGACCAAGGCCATGGCGCCGGCCGCCGGATACGCCTCCACCGCGCTCGATCTGGCCAAGTTCGCATCGTGGCAGTTCCGGCTCCTCGAACACGGCGGGATGGAAGTGCTCGCCGCCAACACTCTCCGCGAGATGCAGCGGGTGCATTTCGTGGATCCGGGTTGGGAGACGACGTGGGGCCTGGGCTTCGAGGTCTGGCGGCACGGGGACAAGACGTTCGTCGGTCATGGCGGGAGCTGCCCGGGGTACCGGACCCAGCTCACCATGAAGCCGGATGAGAAGATCGCCACGGTGGTGATGACGAACACCTTCGACACCGACGCGGCCCGGCTGGCGCAACAGGCCTACGAATTCCTCGGCCCCGCGGTCAAGGACGCCCGGGCCGACTCGACCCATACGACACCGGCCGCCGATGCTTCACTCGATCGCTACCTGGGCAGCTACTGGAACTTCGGGGGCGAGATGGAAGTGATCCGCTGGCAGGGCGGCCTGGCCACGATGCAGGTGCCGAGCGACAATCCGGTCAAGTCGATCACCAAGTATCGGAAAATCGGCGAGCACACGTTCAGAGCCATTCTGGCCGACGGTGAACTGGGCGAGCGGATGACGTTCGATCTGGGGCCGGACGGCAAACCGGTCCGGGCCCGGACCAACTACATCATGGCCCGGCTTCGCTGATCCGGTGAAGATAGTCGCCGTCGGCGAGTGTACCATCGACCGGTATCTCGACCGTCGGGTCGAGACCGTCGGCGGGATCTCGCTCAATTTTGCCGTCCACGCCCGCCGTGCCGGTGCGTCCGCGGCCCTCGTCAGCGCCACCGGTACCGACCCGGGGCATGCCGCCATCCACGCCGTGCTCGCGCGGGAGGGGGTGGACGCGAGACACCTCCACCAGCAGCTTGGGCCCACGGCCTCACAGGCCATCCATCTCACGGCTGGCGAGCGGAACTTCCTGCCCGGTGGCTACACCGCCGGGGTCCTCAGCGACTTCCGGCTGTCCGACGACGACCGCGCCTTCATCGCCGGCTTTGACGTCGTGGCCGCGCCCTGTTTTTCCCAGATCGACCATCTCTTCCACGCCGCCATGACCGCCGCCCATCCCGGCGCCCTTCGCGTCGCCGACCTGCTCGATGGCGCGGACCTGGGGCCCGGCCTGGCCGGCATTGAGGCGCTGCTCCCGAACACCGACCTGCTCTTCATCAGCGGCGACCACCACACCATCGACCTGCTGCTCCCCCGATCCCGCCGGGCCCGCGGATTGATCGTCGTCACCATGGGCGCGTCAGGCAGCGCGGCCCTGGATCACGGCCGGGTGACCACGGCTCCGGCCGCGCCCGTTCCGGCGGCTGCCCGGATCGACACCACCGGCTGCGGCGATGCCTTCCAGGCCGCGTTCACCGTGGTCTGGCACCGGAGCCACGACATCCCCGCCGCGCTCGGCGCCGGTGCGCGCCAGGCCAGCCTCGTGATCCGGCACCTCGGCGCCGTCGGCGAGTAGTTTTCGAGCATGAGCCGCTTCCGGTCGC
>JANXXJ010000082.1 GCA_025350665.1 Gemmatimonadota bacterium
GGCTGACGCGCGGTGCGCCCGCGCCGAACCCGGCATTCACCGTGACGGCGTTGCTGAAGTTATAGCCGTCGTCGGCTAAGGCGATGCCGATCGTCCCGCTTGCACCGGCCGCTAGTGTCCGGTAGTAGAGCGTCACGGCCGTGGACCCGCTGGCGCCTAAGGCCACTGAAGTCGTCGACGTGAAGCACCCCGAATCGAGACCCGCCCCGGTACAGATCGGTGTAACCTGATACGTCTCGCTCGCTGTCGCGGAGTTGGTGATCGTGAAGGTGTACGACGAGTCCGTATAAGGCGTCGTGGTGATGGTGGTCCCAGTCGGCGTAATCGACGGATTGGGAATGGATATGATGACCGTGCGGTTCCCCGTGGCTAAACCCGCTCCGATGTTGATCGTGACCGACCCCGTACCGGTCCCGCTGACCGTATACGTGACCGCGATGTTCTTGATCGAGCCATTGGCGATCGTGCCGGTTGTCGATGGAGCCGTGCAGCCGCTCACCGGTGCCGTAAACCCGCACGACACAGCCCATGACCCCGACGAGCCGGTTTCGTTGTCGACGGTAAAGGTGACGCTGTAGTTAGGCTTGTTCGGGTGGATGAAGACAGTGCCGGTTGGGTTGGTGATGATCAATTGCGCGGCCGCCGGGGTGCTGGCGACACCGAAGATGAACGCTCCGACGGTGAGGATTCGGAGGGCACGGTCAGGCGATTGCCTCTTCTCATCGGGGCGTCCACCGCGTCCAACAGACATAGTCTCTACGGCTGCGTGGGAGTGAGGCAGTGGAACGGAATATGAAGGCTCTCAAACCAAGGTGGGAAACAGCGCCGCTCGGCGCAATGGGAGGAAGCCGCAAGGCCGGCGTGGAGCCAAATGGCCCTATGAGATCCTATAGGGGACTAGTCCGTCCGGCCTAACCCCCACGTGGATCCCGTAGCGGGATCCCCTCAAGTTGCACTGACATTACGGACCACGAGGAGAACGCGAAGTCGCGGTCGAATTCGCCGTCCGAACTCTTGGGATCGGAATGCGTCCGAGGGGCGGGCTGCCCTTCCAGGCTGACCTGAGGCGCGGCGGATCGAAACAGGAGAACGAGGAAGAGCGGCAGCCAATGGAGGCTCGGCTCATCCGTGCTTCGCGCATGGTGGTGGAAGGAAGACCTCCGCAGGAAACCACCTCGTTTGCCCAAGCGACGCCGGTTGGTAGTATTTCCCCGTTAGCAGTGCTCATGGGGGCAGGTCACCAAGCCCATCCGTTCCCCCGGCGGCCCGTCTCCGCCGGAAGCCGTGGAGGAGCGCGATCCGGTGTGGCGAACGTGGTCGCGTGCCCTCACGATACCGCCACAGATTCCGTTCGGGGATTCGCAGCTCGGAGGCCAAGGCCTGCAGGCCGGCTGTTGACAAGGCCCTCAGCGCCGCGACCGCTTCCTCCCAGCGCGCCAGCTCCGCTGGTATTGCCCGATACGTCAACACCAGGTCGTCCGCCTCTGCCAATCCTTCCTCGGCCTCCTCAACGAACCCCGCCTCCTTGCCGACCGCTCGCACCTCGACCACGTAAACCGGGCGGCGAGGTAGGAGGCCGACGGGGTCGGGCTGCGGCTGCAGGCGGCTGGCCCGCGTGCTCTTCCACTCGTTGTGCCGCCAGTACGCGGCGACCATCCCGGCAATCGACTCCGCCACGACGACCCCCGGTCCACCGCTTCCGCTTGTCGCGAGGTGGCAGCGCGTCGCGCTATAGAGGTCGCGCCACTCCGCCTCGAACCAACGCGTCGCGTGTCGCTCGAACGGGGCGATCAACCGAAACCGATCACGGCGCAACGGGAGCGCGATGCTGTCGCGCTCCACATTCGCGGCCATCATGAAATTGAAGGGCTTGATTCGATCAGCGTACGGCCGCTTGTCCTTGCGAATCGCGTACGGCTTCAGCCGATCGGGACTCGACGCCGTGAACTGGATCAGCGCCGGGCGTTGGTACCACGCCGGCGCCGCGCCTTCGAGGCGGCCCTCCGTCCGTCGAATCAGGCGGCGCCAGACCTCGGCCATCCACCCGTCATTGGGATCGGGGTCCTCCGGTCGCTCGGTCCGGGGCCGCGGGTCCGTCGGGTCGAGGTACGCCCCGAGTCCGTGATCGGACCGCTTCCGAATGTCGAGACGCCCGTTCGGCCGACGGTTGAAGAGCACGTAGCGCTTGGCGGCGAGCGCGAGGCCGTACAGTTGACGCCGGCTGTTCGTCTCCCGGACAAAGTTCTCGCTCTCAACCTTGAGGAGGTGGCCTCGGACCTCGGGGCCGTACGGCTTCAAGCCGTCCAGCGCGGCGACCACCTCGTCCACGTCGGCCCAGGAGAGGGCGCGGATCCGGTCGCCGGCCCGATCATCGTGCCCGGGTCCACCGGCGCACGGTACGAGGCCGCCCTGCTCGGTCGCGACGATGTGAATCGAATCGGTATCCATCGCGAGGTACGTGCCGCCGCGGTCGA
>JANXXJ010000097.1 GCA_025350665.1 Gemmatimonadota bacterium
CTTCCGGTCGGGACCGCCCGGACGCACTATGAACGAGGGAAGGCTCGGCTCAGGACCATTCTGGCCGGGATGGGGATCACCCGATGATGACTGACGACAACGAAGACCAGGACCTCGAGGCAACCTTCCGTGCCGCGCGAGCGCGGGACACCGCCTGGACGCCCGAATTCCACCGGGTGCTGACCCGGCCGCCCGCTGCTCGGCGCCGGCCGTGGGGCATGGGGTTGGGTGCGTTGCTGACGGCCGCGGCGCTGGTGGCGGTGGTCATGGTCCGGACCCGGACCCATCACCAGGCCCAGGCGCCATTCACGATCACGGTGGGCAGTCTCCGGATGCCGACCGATTTCCTGCTCGATATCGCCGGAGCGGAAACGCTCCGCACCGTCCCGGCCATCGGGCGGTCCGATGATTGGTTCCCGAATCTGTCGGGAGCGAAAGGACATCCGTTATGAAAGCGACGTCGGTTGTGAGAACGGGGATGCTGGCGGCGGCCGCGGCGTTGATGTTTGCCGGACCCGTGGCGGCCCAGGAGAAGAAGGACGACCGGTTCGAGAAGGCGTTTTTCGATCCGCAGCTGGTGCTGCAGCGGTCGAGGGACATCGGGCTCACACCGCAGCAGCGGAGCGCCATCATGGACGCGGTCAAGAAGGCGCAGACCGAACTGGTGCCGCTGCAGCTCGACATGACCGAGCCGGCTCTGGACCTGGTCGAGCTGGTGGAGCAGCAGCGGGTGGACGAGACCCAGGCGCTGGCCAAGGCCGACAAGATGCTCAAGATTGAGAACGAGGTGAAGAAGGCCCAGATGTCCTTGTTGATCCGGATCAAGAACATTCTGACCAAAGAACAGCAGGACCGGCTCCGGACCATCCGGGACGGCGGCAAGAGTGGCGACGGCGCGGGTTCACCCGAGGAGTGATGACGATGCGATGCATGATTCGCGGCATGACGGCGTTAGGCGGCCTGGTGCTGGCCGCGGCCTGCTCCGATTCGCAGGGCCCGGCCCAGGATCCGGCCAAATTCAACGCCCAGAAGGTCCGCGACGGGCTGGCAACGGTCGAGGCCGTGGGCGCCTCGCCGGTGCTCAAGAGCTTTGGCGCGCTGGGCGGCCAGATTGGGTCCAGCGTGCCGACCGGCGCGCCGGCACTCGACCGGTTCATGGGTGTGGTGCGGGAGGTGACGGGGATCGTCCGGCCAGAGACCCAGGTAGCGCTGGTACCGATCATCCGGAGCGGGATGCTGGGGAAGACCCTGGTGTACGACGCAGTGGCCAAGAAATACGTCCCGTCCGAACGGACCGGCGCCCCGGCCAACGGTGTCCGCTTCGTGCTCTACGACCCCGACGCTGCCGGCCAGCCCGATCCCACCAAGGAGATCGGCGCGTCGGACCTGACTGACGAGAAGGCATCGTCACTGACCTCGGCGGGGCTTCGGCTCAAGGTCACGTCCAAGGGCTCCACCTATCTCGACTATTCGTTCGACGTGAGCGGCAGCATTGTGGCCGCGGTGGTGAACGTCAGCGGGTACATGAGCGACGGCACCAACCGGGTGGATTTCACCATCGCCACGACGGGCCAGCTCTTCGGGAAGGGCGGCACCGCCACCGTGGACGCCAAACTCGAAGTCACGGCGCAGCAGTTCAAGATCGTGGCCCATGCGTCGGGCCCGGCCGGCGGCGCCGCGGGGGAGAGCCGGATCGATGTGACAGTCACTTCGGGCTCGGATGTGCTGGCCGTGGCCGTCAAGGTGAACGGCACCGCGGTGGACGGGTCGATCAAGGCCAACGGGACGCTCTTTGCCACCATCACCGGTACCACGGCGAATCCCATCATCAAGGGCGATGGCGGGCGCGAACTCACGGCCGAGGAGCTGGCGGCGGTGGGTGAGGTGGTCAAGTTCTCGCAGGGAGTGTTCGAGATGATCGGCGGGCTGCTGGCGCCGGCCGGAGCGCTGCTGCTGATCGGCCTCGGCCTCTAGCATGAATCGCCTGGGCGCGGCGCTCGTTGCTCTGACGATGGCCGGTGCGATCGGGCCGAGGATGGTCTCGGCCCAGTTGCCGGCCGTCACCCTGAATCACATCGTGGTCGTGGCGGATTCGGCCACCTACCAGGCGATCGGCGCCTCGGCCATGATCCGGGACCGCTTTTCCGGGTTCCGCCAGGAGACCATCCACGCCGGCGGTGCGGCCAGCTGGACTGGGATCTATCTCTTCGGCAAGAACACCTACATCGAGATATTCGCGCCGGGCGGGATTGCCGGACCGGCGGGCGCCGCGATGGTCAGTTTCGGTGTGGAGGAGCGGGGCTCCCTTTGGCGACTCCGCTCCGCGTTGGCCGCCGGCACCGGCCGGCCGGTGGATTCACTACTCCGGAACCGGGCCAGGGACGGGGAAGACGTTCCCTGGTTCTACGGCCTGTCGGTCCAGGGTGCGATGACGGCGTCCCGGGTGCCGACCTGGGTGATGGAATACCACCCCGATTATCTCCGCCGTTGGAACAAGATCACGACGCCCACCGATCTCTCGCGCCGGACGTTCCTGGCAGAATTTTACCAGCCCGATCGGCTGCTGGGAGACGTGGTGGCCGCAACCATCGCGGCGGACTCCGCGGACCGGGACCGGTTGGTGCGCGAGGCCATGGTGTATGGCTACAAGGTGATGACGCGAGCCGGCGGGACGGTGCTCACGGGGCCGGATATTGAACTCACCCTGGTTCCGGCGACCGGGGAACGGCGCGGCGTCGTGACGCTCGGCCTTCGTCTGACCCACCGCCCCGAGCGGGCCGAGGAGGTCGTTCTCGGCCGGTCGGTGCTTCGGATTCGCCGGGACGGTACCGCGGTCTGGAGTTTCTGACGCTCAGTGCTGGTGTGCCGAGGCCGGTCCGGCTTCGCCGAAGCGGGTCCGGAGTTCGGCCTGCGGACCCCGGGCTCCGCCGCCCCGGAAATCGAAATGTTCTTCGGGCAGAAGCCGCTCGCCCAGCATGGGCGGGCGAACGGCCTTGAGTTGTGACACGAGGATCGTGGCGCCGACCTCGGAAGCGGGCATCCACCGACCCGGCGGCAACTCCGGGTAGAGATGGGCGAACTCTGGCCGAAGCCGGGCTTCACGCACGATCGTCACCGCCCTTACCTCACCACAATGTTGATCAGACGGTCTTTGACGAAGATCACTTTGACGATCTCCTTGCCGTCCAGGAACCTCCTGACGGTATCGTCCTTTTGCGCCTTCGGCAACACCTGACTTTCCTGTGACCCTCGGCCGGCCTTGATGACGCTCCGGGTCTTGCCATTCACCTGGACCACGATCTCGACCACCGCGTCCCGCGTCAGGCCCTCGTCCCAGGCGGGCCATTGGGCGTCGAACACCGAGGTCTGCCCTCCCAGCCGCTCCCAGCATTCCTCGGCGAAGTGAGGCGCGAACGGCGCCACCATCAGCACCATGTCCTTGACGATCTGCCGCTCGCTGCAGTTGGTCTCCCGCATGGTGTTGAGGAGTTCCATCAGCGCCGCGATCGCGGTGTTGTAGCCCAGGGTCTCGAGATCGTGAGTGACTTTCTTCTTGGTGGCGTTCCACTTGACCACCACGTCACGGTGGACCTCGTCGCCCGTGAGCGTGCGCTTCTCGCACTGGCCCACCAGATCCCAGAGCCGGTCGAGGAACCGGCGCGGGCCGGTCAGGCCGGCGTCGCGGAAGTCGCCGCCTTCTTCGAAGGGGCCGAGGAACATCAGGAACAGTCGCAGCGTGTCGGCGCCCCACCGGGCGATGTAGTCGTCGGGGTTCACCACGTTCCCCCGCGACTTCGACATCTTGGCGCCGTCCTTGATGATCAGGCCGTGCGCCCGGAACCGCCGGAACGGCTCGTCGAAGTGGACCAGCCCCTGGTCGTGGAGCACCATCGCGATGAACCGGGAGTAGAGCAGGTGGAGGACGGCGTGCTCGTTCCCGCCGATGTACATCGGGACCGGGAGCCAGGTCTTCACCCGCGACGGGTCGAGGGCCCGGTCGGCGAAATCGGTGCTCAGATAGCGATAGAAGTACCAGGCCGAGTCGAGGAAGTTGTCGGAGACATCGGTTTCCCGGCGCCCGGGTTTGCCGCACCTGGGGCAGGGGACGTGGTACCACTCCTGATGCCGGGCCAGCGGCGACAGGCCGGAATCGTCGGGCCGGAAATCGTCGATGTGCGGCAGCACCACCGGGAGATCTTTCTCCGGGACCGGGACGGTGCCGCAATCGTCGCAGTAGATGATCGGAATCGGCGGGCCCCAGTATCGCTGGCGGGAGATGCACCAGTCGTGGAGGCGGTACCGGGTGACGCCCGATCCGGCGCCCCGCTGCTCGAGCCACGCGATGATGGCGGGCGTCGCCTCGGCCACCGACTGGCCGTCGAACGGCCCGGAGTTGACCAGCCGGCTGTCGTCGGTGTCCGCGGAGGCCTCGGTCACCGGGGTCGAGGCCGTCTCGTCACCCGTGGCGATCACCCGGACGATCGGCAGCTGGTACTTGGTCGCGAAGGCGAAGTCGCGCTCGTCGTGCCCGGGCACCGCCATGATCGCGCCGGTGCCGTAGTCCATCAGGACGTAGTCGGCGATCCAGACCGGGATCGGCTGGCCGGTGGCCGGGTTGGTGACGGAGCCGCCAGTGAAGACACCGGTCTTCTCCTTGTCGCCCACCTTCCGCGAGATCACGTCCTGCGCCGCCGCGTGCTGCTGGTATGCCTCTACCGGGGCCCGTTGCGCGGGCGACGTGAGCGCGGCCACCAGCGGATGCTCGGGGGCGAGGACCATGAAGGTGGCGCCGAAGATCGTGTCGGGGCGGGTGGTGAAGACCCGGATCGTCGAGCCCCCCGAGGCGAAGTCGATCTCCGCGCCGGTGCTCCGCCCGACCCAGTTCCGCTGGGCGGTGGTGGTCGACGCCGACCAGTCCATCTTCTCGGTATCGTCCAGATCATCGAGCAGCCGTTCGGCGTAGTCGGTGATCTTGAAGAACCACTGTTCCAGGAACCGCTGCTCCACGATCGTGCCGCAGCGCTCGCAGGCGCCGTTGATCACCTGCTCATTGGCCAGCACGGTCTTGCAGCTCGGACACCAGTTGACGGCGGCCTTCTTCTTGTAGGCCTTGCCGGCGTGGTAGAGCTGGAGGAACAGCCACTGAGTCCACTTGTAGTAGGACGGCTCGGTGGTCGAGAGGACGTGTTTCCAGTCGAACATCCCGCCCAGCTGGCTCAGCTGGCGGGTGAAGGTCTTGATGTTCTTCGGGATCAGGACGCCCGGATGGGTTCCCACCTTGAGAGCGAAGTTCTCGCTCTGGATCCCGAAGGCGTCGAAGCCGATCGGCTCGAACACCGTGTAGCCCCGGAGCCGCATGAACCGGCCGAAGACGTCGCTGCCGGTAAAGGCGTAGCAGTTCCCGACATGAAGCCCCTCGGCGGAGGGGTAGGGGAACATCATCAGGTTGTAGAACGGTTTTGGGGCCCGGTCGAGATCGGGCTCGTTGGTGTGGCGCTCGGCCCATCGCTGCTGCCACTTGGGCTCGATGGTTTCGGGGGTGTAGGTCATGGGGGGAAATATAGGGCCAGTCAGCGGTGCGGGGTGGCGGGCCGGTCGGCCGGCGGCCCTAGCCATCCTTCCCGATATGGCTCGGATTCCGGCCGTGGACCCGACCTTCTTCGACTACGAAACCCTCCGACTCCGCCAGATGACTGCGGAGCAGAAACTGCGGACCCTCGACGCGCTGCGCCGCGCCGCGCCGCCTGGACCATCTGGATCGCACCGCCGGAATATGTCGTCGTATTCAAGCTGGAGTTCCATCGCCAGGGCGGGAGCGAGAAGCACCTGGATGACATCGCCAGAATGCTCCGGGTCAGCGGCGATCGGATCAGCGAGTCGGAAATCGCCACATGGGTGCGACGGATGAAGCTGGAGGGCGAGTGGGACCGTGTGCAGGAGCGAGTCAGGCAGCTCCGCGCCGGGCCGCCCTGATCCCGGATTCCCGACGCCGCCCGCTCGACGAATTACCTTTCCCCCATGCCCTCCATCCATCCCCTGACCCGGCGGCTCCAGATCGCCGGAATCGGGATCGTCGTGATCCTCACCGCCATGGTCTGGCTGATCGTGGACTTAGGGACGGGCTGGCCCAAGGCCGCCACCATCGGCGCCTTCGCGGTGGTGGCGCTGGTGGCCGTGAGCATCGTGGAGCGCTGGTTCGTCCGGATGGTGGTCCGCCCCCTCACGGCCACCGAGCAGGTTGCGATCCGGATGGCCAAGGGAGACCTTCGGATTACCGAGCCGCAGATCCAGGCCATCGGCGGCGGGCCGCTCACCGACGCGATCCGGCTGATGACCTACGAACTCCGCCGTCTGGCGGAGGCGATCCGGAGCGCCGCTCAGGAATCGGCGTCGCTGTCCGAAGAGATTTCCCACGCTACCCAGCAGGTCATGGGGAGCACCGAGGACGTGGCCACCACCACCTCGGACCTCACCGACCGCGCCATCAGCCAGGCCGGCCTGGTCCGCAGCGTGGCGGACGACGCGGTCCGGATTCAGAGCATCGCCCAGGACGTGGCGGCGGGTGCCTCGCGGACCGCGGAGCGGAACGCCGAGCTCGCCGCTCTCGCCCGCAACCATCAGGAACGCCTGGGCCAGAGCGCCGCGGCCCTCGAGGGCTTTTCGCAGGAAGTGGCCCGCGGCACCGAAGAAGCCGAGGCGCTGGCGGATGCGGCCGGCGAGATCGAACGCCTGCTGGAGCAGTCGCGAGCCATCGCCAAGCAGACCCGGGTCGTGTCCTTGAACGCCTCCATCGAGGCCGCGCGGGCCGGGGAACAGGGGGCCGGATTTTCGATCGTGGCCGATGAAGTCCGCAAGCTTGCCGCCCAGGCCGCCCAGACCGCCTCGGCCACCAGCGAGACCGTGCGCTCGGTCCTCGAGCGGGTCGGGGCAGCGCGGGACCGGATGCTGCGGCTCGGCAAAGGCGGGCTGCAGGCCCGCGATGCCGCGGTCGCGGCCGTGGATGGACTCAAGAGCGTGGCGATGGAGGCCGAGGGGATCGATGAATGGACCCGAGGGGTGTCGCGGGCCGCGAACGAGGTGCGATCGCTGATCGACTCGATCGTGGGGCGGAGCCGGGAACTCGCCACCGGGGTCGAATCGCATGCGGCATCGGCGGAGGAACTGGCGGCGGCCGCGCAGGAACTGAATGCGGCGACGGAAGAGATCACCGCATCGGCGACCCATCTGGCGTCGGCGGGGGAGCGGCTGACCTCGGCGGTGGGCAACTTGAGAACCTGACGACAAGGCCCCCGCTGTCGTTAGGACCGAAACCGCCGCCCCACCGCCCGCGCGATGAACCGGAGCCGGTCCTTGAGCGGCAATCTCCCCAGATTGGTCTTCACCACACCCCGCGTAAAGTACGTCGCCTGGCTGTAGTCGATGGCGACGTCCACCACGATCGGTCGGCCCGCCTCGGTCACGGCTTTCGCCTCCGCCACCACTTCGGCAATCTGGGCGTCGGTGTCGAGCCGGAGCCACTCGATCCCGACGGCCTCCGCCAGGCTGGCCACGTCATAGTCCGGCAGGACGCTCGCGGCCTTGCGATTGAACGCGGTCTGCTGAAACTGGGCAATCTGGGCCAGCTCGCGGTCCCGGAGCACGAACACCGCCACCGCGACACCCTGGCTCGCGGCGGTGAGCAGTTCGAGGCCGGTCATCAGCAGCGCGCCGTCTCCCGGAAGCGCCACCACCGGACGGTCGGGCCGAGCCAGCTTGGCACCGATCGCGGCGGGGACGGAGTAGCCCATGCAGGAGTAGTCCACCGGGGCGAGCAGCTTGCCCGGCGTCTCCAGCGTCAAGGCCTCCATGGCGAGGAAGGTGCCGTTGCCGCTGTCGGTGGTATAGACGGTGTCGGGGCCGAACCCGGCGGCCAGCGCATCGAACAAGGCAGCGGGGGTCACCCGATCTTCGCTCGGCTCCTTCCGCTGGGCTGCGTGGACTTGAGACCGGCCGGCGCGGATCTTCGCCTCCACCGCCGCGTCACGGCGGGAGGCGCCGCCGAGCGAGGTGAGTAGCGCCTTCACGGTCGGTGCTGCGTCCCCATGCAAGGTGACCTCGGCGGGGAAATTCCGACCGAACACGCCGGCGTTGATGTCGGCGTGGATCAGGGGTCCCACCGGCACGCAGCTGTAGCTCCCGGTGCCCACCTCGCTGAACCGGCAGCCGATCGCCAGCGTCACGCCACAGGCCTGGGCGGCGGCCTGGGCAAACTTCGGCGCCGCATCGCCGAATCCGTTCCAGAGGAAGAGTGGGTGGCTCTCCGGGAAAACGCCCTTGCCGGTGATGGTCGTGGCCACCGGGCTGCCTAACGCTTCGGCCAGCCGGACCAGGTCGGCGCCGGCTCCAGCGGCACCCCAGCCCAGATAGAGCAGTGGACGGTGGGCCCGGAGCAGTTCCACGGCCCGCGCGATGGCGGCCGGATCGGCCACCGGGGGCGGCTCGATGCGGGGCGCCGTGAACGCGGGGACGTCGTGGCGGAAGAGATACTGGTCGACCGGAATCTCCACCATCACGGGTCCGGGTGTTCCCGCGCGCGCCAGGGCGCACGCTTTCCGGATCGTCTCATAGATCATGGTACCGTTGTCCGGGCGAAACACGGCCTTGCAGACCGGCGCCGCGATGGCCAGCTGATCGACGTCGTGGAGTTGATAGCCGAACGTCGAGTCCCGCCGGATCCCGCACCCCAGCACCAGCAGCGGCATGCCGTCGAGATACGCCTCCGCGATGCCGGACAGCGCATGGGTGAGTCCGGCGCCGGGCACCACGTTGGCGCAGGCCAGTTCGCCGTTCGACCGCCACACCGCGTCCGCCATGAAGCCGGCACTCTGCTCGTCGGTGATCAGGACGGTGCGGACCTTCTCCGACGTCGCCAGCACGTCATAGAGTTCGATGTTGTGGGTGCCGGGGATTCCGAAGGCAAAGCGGATGCCCTCGTCTTCGAGGGCGCGGACCACCAGTTCAGCACCGGAGAACCTGGACACGGTCAGTTCGTCTTCAGGTCGGCCAGCAGACCGTCGGCCACCCGGTCCGCCAGCGCCATGATGGTGAGATACGGATTGATTTCGAGCGCATCGGGAAAGAGACTCGAATCGGCGACCCGAAGCCAGGGGCGGCCGTGGACGCGGCCGAAGCCGTCGGTCACCGAGTCAGCGGCGCTCCACCCCATGCCGGCGCCGCCCATCAGGTGGGCCGAGGAGATGGAGGTGGCGCCGGGAAGGAAGTGACGGGCGGCGATCAACTGGTCGATCCGGCCCTGGTCCCGAGCCTCGATTACCGGCGGATCGGCGAGCGGCGCGTGCACCCGCACCGCACCGGCCGCGAAGAAGATCCGGGCCGCGGCGCGGGTCGCGGCCGCGAGGGATTCGCGGACCGTTTGAGTAAAGCCGTAGTGCACCACCGCCTTGCCGCTCCGGTTTATCGTGATCCGATTTCCCTCCACTGCCCGATCGCAGGCCAGGACCAGAATCATCTGGAGCCGGGGGAACGCCTCCATCATCCTGGCGTGATCGGGCCCGAAACCGGTGAGGTTCTTGGCGGTGACGAACGGGAAATACATGCAGGTCTCGAGCACGAAGCCTTCGCGCTCGCCCCGGTCCAGGAAGAAGCTCTTCGGATGCCCGACGTCGTTCTCCACCGGCCTGGCGTGCTCGGCCACGAGAACGAACGCGGGATGGGCGGTAAAGCCATGGCCCACCCGGACGGGGAGCCCGGCCAGCCCGGAGCGAAGCAGCAGCGCCGAGGTGCCGATCGACCCGCCGGCCAGCACGACGTGGTCGGTCGCGACGGAATACTCACCCGGCGCCCATTCGGATTCGGTCCCTTTGCCGCCCGCCGGCCTGGGGGTGATCCGTACCTCGAGCCTCCCCTCGCCCAGCCTCCGGACCTCGGCCCGGGTCACCACTTCGACCCCGCCCCGCTCCGCCGCGGGCAGCTGGACCCGGTGGGTGCCCTGCTTGGCGGCGTTAGGGCAGCCCAGGTTGCAGAGGCTCGAGCCCCGGCAACCCTTCAAGTTGAGCGGAAACCGCTCGGCGTGGTACCCAGCCTTGGCGGCGCCGGTGACGAAGAGCCGGTTGTTTTCGTTGATCTCGTCGGTCGGGAGGAGGTGGACGTTGTTCTGGCCGAGGTACCTGGCCGAGCGGGCGGCCAGGTCGCTGTGGATGAGGTCGGGGACGTTCCAGCGACGGATCACCCGCTCGGGCGCGATCAACGACGTGCCGGTGTAGACGATGGTCGAGCCGCCGTAGCCCTGGCCGAACGCCAGGGTCATGCTGCCGTCGGCGGTGAGAAAGCCGCCGCCGTCGGCGAACAGGGCGGGAGCCATGTCCAGTTCGCGGCCGGTGAAGTCGTGATCGAGGAAGCGCGGACCTTGCTCGAGGACCAGCACTTTCTTCCCGGCCGCGGCCAGGGGCACCAGCCGGGCGGCCATGGTGCCACCCCCGGCGCCGGCGCCGACGATCACGACGTCGTAGCGTCTGGTGGTCATCGCCGGGCGCTCCAGCCCGCGGCGGACGCACGGTAGCCCAGCCCGGCGATCACCGGTTCCTGGGTGTAGTACCCCATGAACACCAGGGTCCGAAGTCCCCAGATCCCGCGCCGGACCAGCAGGATCGGTGACCGTTCGAAGCGCTCCAGCAGCCGGACGCGTGCCAGCAGGTCGAGGCCGGCCAGCGACCGACCGTGGCGGAGCCGGGCCGCGAGGTCCAGCATCCGGAGAAACAGCGCGAGCTGGCGGGTGACCCCCGGCGGCCGGCCCGCCAGAGCCGCGGCGATGGTGCGCTCGACCGCCTCCCATATCGCGGGAGAGGCCGGTTCCAGAGCCGGGACGAACGCCACGGCCGCGGCCCGGAACACCGGGCGGATCGAGGTCAGGGGAAGGGGGTCCACCGATCGAAAGTAACGCTGCGGTTGACCACCCCGTAACCCGCCCCTAACCTTGGTGCCGGTCCATTGTCTAAGGCAGCCCCTGATGGCGACGTCCGTCCTCGAATCCGTGCCCCGCCGGTCCGCGGTGTCCAGCTCGCCGCTGGCCCGGTATCTGGCGATCGACGCCACGGTCCCGGCGGTGCTCTTTGCCTCGGCCGCCATCATCATCGGCCTCCATTGGGACATCGCCTGGCACCGGTCGATCGGCCGGGACACCTTCTGGAGTCCGCCCCACATCATGGAGCAGGTGGCGGCGTCGGTGGCCGGCCTGTTCTGCGGCTGGCGGGTCCTCTACACCACGTTCTTCGGCACCGACGTCGATCGGGGCGGCGGGGTGTCGTTCTGGGGACTGTTCCGGGGGCCGTTAGGCGGCTGGGTCTGCATCTGGGGCACGATCGCGATGATCACCTCCGCCCCGTTCGACAACTGGTGGCATGCCGCGTACGGCCTCGACGTCAAGATTCTCACCCCGCCCCATTCCTTCCTGGCGCTCGGGATGATCACCATCCAGCTGGGGGCGATGCTGATGATGCTGGCCGAGCAGAACCGGTCGGCGACCCGGGGCGGCCGGGCGGCCCTGCTGTTCTCGGTGTCGATGGGTCTGATCGTGCTGATGGTGGCCACGCTGTTTTACGAGGACGCCGGCGTGATCCACCTTCAGCACCGGACCAACTTCATCAAGGTGACCGCCGCGGTGTTCCCGCTGTTCCTCATCGCGGTGGGCCGGGCCGGCAACATGAAGTGGTCCGCTACCGCGGCGGCGCTGACCTATACCGCGATCATGATGGTGCTGAACTGGGTCCTGGCGCTGGTCCCGGCCACGCCCAAGCTGGCCCCGATCTACCATCAGGTGACGCACCTCGTCCCGCCTGGCTTCCCGGTGCTCCTGGTGGTGCCGGCGCTCTTCATCGACTGGATTCTGGCCCGACGCGCCGATCGGAATGACTGGGTCACGGCGGGTTTGATCGGAGTCGCCTTCGTCTTGGTCCTGAACCTGGTGCAATGGCCTTTCGCCAGTTTCCTGATGTCGCTCGATCAGCCGAACTACTTCTTCGGGTTCGGCTACTGGAGCTACTCCGAGAGGCTCGGCCCCTGGATGAAGCAATTCATGGACGTTCCAGGGTCTTCCTTCGTGCGGGGCAGCGGCTGGGTCGGCGGTCCCGATCTTGGCCTGGTTGCCAAGGCCATGGGAGTCGCGATGCTGTTCGGGATGGTCTCCTCGCGGATCGGTCTGGCGTGGGGCCGGTGGATGACCCGGGTCCGGCGCTAAGATGCCGTCTCCCCGTACGATCCTCCGTGGCGTCTGGCTCTCGGCCCTCGTGGTGGTGGCCAGTGCCCACGTCGGGAGTCCCGACACCTGGTTCCAGGGAAACGCCGGGCCGTATCCGATCCGGGTGGTGATCCGGCAGCCCGGGGTGATCCCCGGTCTCGCTCAGATCGACATCACCGTTACCGGAGAGCAGATCACCAGGGTCACGGCCCAGCCCGCGATCTTCGACGCCGGCAAGGAAGGCGCCCCGCCGCCGGACGTCGCGGTGCCGGTGCCCGGGCGCCCCGGGCTCTATCACGCCCAGCTCTGGTTCATGGCCCCGGGTTCCTTCAGTGTGAACGTGACGGTGACGGGCGCCAGCGGCGAAGGGGCCGTGGTCGTTCCCGTGGCCGCGGTGGCTGTTCGGCAGATCGGGCTGGATCCGTGGCTGGGTGGAACCCTCCTGGCGATGGGCCTGTTCCTCTTCATCGGCGCGGTAACCATTCTTCGTGCCGCCGCGAGCGACGGCGTCACGGCGCCCGGCGAGGCGCCGACACCGGCCCGACGCCGCGCGGGGGCCATGGCCTCGGTGTTCGGGGCAGGACTGCTGGGCCTCATGCTCTGGGGTGGCCGGCTCTGGTGGAACGGCGTGGCCGCAGACTATCGGAAGCAGATCTATCAGCCGTTTGAGGCCAGCGCGTCGATCGACACGGCGGGTGGCCGCCGAGCGCTCCGGTTCACCATCACCGACTCCGTCTGGGCCACCCGGCGCGCCGCGGCACGGTGGGAGCGTTTTTCAGTGAGCCCGTTGGTGCCCGATCACGGCAAGCTGATGCACCTCTTCCTGGTGAAGGAGGGCAATCAGCACGATTTTGCCCACCTCCATCCGGTCTCGATCGACTCCTCCACGTTCCGCGCCGGACTTGGTACGCTCGCGGCCGGCCGTTATCACGTCTACGCCGACGTGGTGCACGAAACCGGATTCCCGCAGACGATGGTCGCCACGGTCGAGGTGCCCGCCGCCACCGACTCCACGCTCAGCGATGCCGACGACACCGTCTTCGGCGGCGATCCCACGGGCGACACGTTCACCCTTCCCGACGGCGCCACCGTCACCTGGGAAGGGCGACCCGCTCATTTCGCCGCCGATCAGGAAGCCGCGTTCAAGTTCGTGGTCCGGGAGCCGGACGGCAGCATCGCTCGGCTCGAGCCGTACCTCGGCATGGCGGGCCACGCGGTGGTCGAGCGGGCGGACGGGAAGGTCTACGTCCACCTCCATCCCAACGGCACCATTTCGATGGTGGCCCAGAAGGCGTTAGGCATGGGACTCCAGCGGACCGACACGGTGCCCGGCATGCTGGCCCGGCGGATCGCGGCCGATTCCGGGATGACGGTGGTGCACCCGATGTTCGACGGCACCTTGACCTTCCCCTACGCGTTTCCCCAGCCCGGCGGCTATCGGGTCTGGGTCCAGATCCGGCGCGGCGCCGCCATCATGACCGCGCCATTCGCCGTCACGGTAGAGTGAGGCAGCAATGAAGTGGACTCCCGGTGGTACCAGCGACGACATCGAAGATCGCCGGGCCGACGGCGGCGGGCGCCGGTTCGGTGGCGGGCGGGGCGTGGGGATCGGCGGGTTCGTGATCCTGCTGATCCTGTCGCTGGTGTTCAAGCAGGACTTCTTCAGCCTGCTCGGTGTCGGCGGCGCCGGGCCGGCGCAGCAAGCGGCGCCGGCGGCCGGGGCCGGACCGGTGGCGGAGACGCCGGAGGAACAGCAGCGGGTCAAGTTCGTCTCGTTCGTACTCGACAGCGCCCAGGCCTTCTGGGCTCGCGAACTCCCGCGCCTCGGCGCCGAGTACCGCCATGCCAAGCTGGTGCTGTTCCGGGATCAGATCCAGTCGGGATGCGGTGCGGCATCGGCTGCCACCGGGCCGTTCTACTGTCCGGCCGACGAGAAGGTCTACATCGACCTGGGCTTCTACGACGAACTCGACCGCCGGTTCGGCGCCCCGGGCGACTTCGCCCAGGCCTACGTGCTGGCCCACGAGATCGGCCATCACGTCCAGACCTTGCTGGGCATCGAGGCCAAGGTTCGCCGGCTCCAGCAATCGGGCCCCGGCGAATCGAATCCAGCCCAGGTCAAGATGGAACTTCAGGCTGATTGTCTGGCCGGGGTCTGGGGCCACGCCACCAGTCAGGTGGGCATTCTCGAGGCCGGTGATGTGGACGAGGGCATCGGGGCCGCCGCCGCGGTCGGCGACGACCGGATCCAGAAGGCGGCGCAGGGGTATGTGAACCCCGAGAGCTTCACCCACGGTTCGTCCGAGCAGCGGGTCCGCTGGTTCAGCCGCGGGTTCAAATCCGGGAGGGTCGAAGATTGCGACACTTTCGGCGGTCGCTGACCCGGGCGGCCATCACTGCAGGGCTGGCGCTCCTGGGCGCGTGCTCCAGCGCCACCGGGCCCAGCGAACCCAGCTTCGTATTCTTCACCCAGGCGGTCTTCGGATTTCCGAGCCGTGCGCCCGGCGTCGACATCGTCGACGGTGACGTGCAGCTCACCGGCATCCTGAACGCGCCCACGACGACCTACACCATCCTCGGCGAATTGGACCGGCCGATTCCCAGCAGCTTGAACATTACCGTGCGGGCCAACAAGTCCGGCGACGGGCCGGCGGCCCTCGCCCAGCATTACTACGCCGCCACGGTCAAGAACCTGCCCTCGGGGAAATACAACGTCCAGCTGACCTACATCATCCAGCGCGACGTGACCGACTCATCGGTCGTCCTCCTGCAGTCCGTCACCGTCCCCTAAGCGTCAGGACGAACAGCTCACCACGATGTGCCGTTCATCCGGAGGCGGGGCTTCGGCGTAGGCCTCCATTCCGGGGTGCTCGTCGAAGGGTGCCGCCAGGAGTGCCCGCAGCCGTTCGATCTCGCTCCAGTCCTTTTTCGTCGCTCGCTCGATGGCCCGCTGGGCCAGATGGTTCCGGAGGACGTACTTCGGATTGACGAGGTTCATCCGCGCGGCGCGTTCAGCGTCGGTGCCGCTCTCCGTGGCGAGACGCTCGGCGTAGCGCCGGACCCAGGCGTCGAGTCGGGCCTGGTCATGGACTTCGGCGCGGATCACGTCCGGCGCGGTCTCGGCGCCGCGGGCTATCTGCGCCAGGGCCCGGAACCAGCGGGTGTAGTCGATGTGATTGGCCTGCATCAACTCGAACATCTCCACGATCAGCGCCGCGTCGTCCGCCTGCTCGGCCACCAGGCCGAGTTTGGCGCGCATCAGACTGCCGTACCGGCGTTCGAAGCGGGCGGGGTACTGATTGATGATTGTGGTCGCCCGCTCCAGGGGTACCAGGTCCAGCAACGACTCGGCGAACCGGGCCAGATTCCAGAGCCCGACCGCGGGCTGGCGGTCGAACGCATAACGGCCCTCGGGGTCGCTGTGGTTGCAGATGAACCCGGCGTCGTAGGCGTCGAGGAAGCCGTAGGGTCCGTAGTCGAGCGTCAGGCCGAGCACCGACATGTTGTCGGTGTTCATCACGCCGTGGGCAAATCCCACGGCCATCCACTGGGCCATCAGATCGGCCGTGCGCGCAACGGCGCGTTCGAGCCAGCGGGCCGCCCGGTCCTCGAGACCGGCCAGGTCCGGATCGTGCTCGGCGATCAGGTAGTCCATCAACTCGCGAATCCGGTCGGTGTCGCCCCGGGCGGCCAGGATCTGGAAGCTCCCGAACCGGACATGGCTCGATCCCACCCGGATCAGCGTGGCGGCCGTCTCGATCGTTTCGCGGTAGATCGGCTCGTCGCTCCCCACGATCGAAAGCGCCCGCGTGGTCGGGATGCCGAGTCCGTGCATCGCCTCCGAGGCGAGATACTCGCGGATCGTGGAGCGGAGCACGGCCCGGCCGTCGCCCATCCGGGAGAACCGGGTTGGGCCGCCGCCCTTCAGATGAAGATCCCAGAGCCGGCCCTGCGCGTTTCTGACCTGACCCAGAAGAATCGCCCGCCCGTCGCCCAGCTGAGGGACCCAGACGCCGAACTGGTGGCCGGCGTAGAGCATCGCGAGCGGCTCCGCGCCGGGAAGGCGCCGCGCGCCTGAGAGAAGGGCGGGCAGCTCGGGGTCGGTCGCGGCGTTCGGGTCGAGATCGATCAGCGCCGCCACGTCGGGATTGAACGCGATCGGGTACGGGTCGGGCAGCGGGGTGGGGTCGACCACCTCGTAGAGGGACGGGTGG
>JANXXJ010000107.1 GCA_025350665.1 Gemmatimonadota bacterium
GTCGGCGGGCCGGCCAGTCGGCCAGCCCGTGGGATGGGCGGATCAAGGTTCCGCTCACGGGCATCACCACGTCGCAGGTGAAGGCAGTGCAAGCCGATTCGACCAGGCGGCTTGCCGTCCGCTTTCCCGGCCGGAATCCGAAAGGCGGGCCCGCCTTGGCCACCGTGCGCTTGGGGGCGGACCCGTGGGCGCTGGTGGCGGATCGTTAGTTCCGCCCCAGCTCCTCGAACGTCTGCGTCCCGATCCGGTACTTGCTCCAGTCCTTGTAGTCGAAGTGCCACCACTCCGCCTCGTACACATCAAACCCCTCGGCCGTCATCGCCGCCCTGAGCAGATCCCGGTACCACCGCTGCCGCGAGGTGCCGGCCGGATAGAACGGATACGACCGGTCCGAGAACTCGTCATACGTGCCGGTGGTGATGGCCGGTTTCCCGGTCTTGATGTCATACAGCGTGAGGTCCACCGCGCAGCCGCGGTTGTGGCGCGAGCCCTTGGCGGGGTCGGCCACGAACATGTGGTTCTTCGGGTCGGTGCCGTCCCAGAACATCTTGGTCACGTACCAGGGCCGGTAGCCGTCGTGGATCAGGAGCCCGTACCCCATGGCCTTGAGCCGCCGATTGGCCCGCGCCACCGCCTCAGCCGCCGGCCGCTGCATGAAGGCCCGCGCCTGCGAGTAGAACCGGCTCCCGACGAAGTTGGTGGTGTCGGCGTAGCGGATGTCGAGCTTGATGGTGGGATCGAGGGACACCAACTCCACCAGGTCGGCCGGACGGAAATCGCCCTGCTCCACGGGAGGCTTGGCCGCGAGGGCCGCCGTCCGGAGTTCCTCGATCGGCTTGATCGGCTTGACCCGGAACACGGCCCCGCCCTCGGGCCCCACGGCGCGGCGGGCCCAGAGGACGTTGGCGGCGGTCACGCCGGTCACTCGGCCGTTTGCCCGGTGGAAGACCACCGTCTCGCCGGGGTAGAGGCCGTAGTCGGGGAACGTGAACGTGGAGTCGTTCACCTCGGTGAGCGGATAGCGGGTGAACCACTCGATCAGCGCATCGAGCTTCCCGTCCCGCTCGCCGATGTAGAGGGTGTTGTGGTCCCAGCCATATTCGCCGATGAGCGGCTGCCACCGAGCCGACGGCTCCGCGGGAATCGGGACGGCGCCGGCCGCGGCACCGGCCAGGCGCGGGGTGCGGGTGGTGAGCGTGTCGGTGCCGAACACCAGCACATTCCCCGCGAGGTAGACCCGCGGGCCCCAGGCAAACTCGTCATCGACGATCAGCGTGTCCGACGCGAAGCGCTTAAGCACCATCCTGCTTTCGCCGCCGGTCTTCCAGGCTGTGAGGCGGTCTCCCTCCCAGGCCAGGTCGTAGGTGGCGGTCCGGCCGGTCCACCGCCCGGCAATCCGTGCATCAGCCCCGCCAGCGTCGGCGGTGGTGTCGATGGCCGGGAGCGGCCGACCGGCTTTCCGGGCCCGCAGCATGCCTAACGCTGCGGCCTGGATCCGGGCCATGACCTGGTTCACACCGTCCTTCGAGCCCACCACGATCGCGGCCAGCCGCTCGTCCGGCAGGGCCATGAACTCGGTGGCAAAACCGTAAATGGCCCCGCCGTGTGCCACGGAAAAGACCGAATCCCGCTCCACCCGGAAGCCGAGCCCGTAACCGCTCGTGGCGCCGGCCGGTTCGAACTGGGGCTGCCACATCTTCTCGAGCGTCTCGGCCTTCAACACCTGGCCGCCGCCGGCCCGGCCCCGGTCGAAGAGAACCCGGGTAAAGATCGCCAGCTCGTTCACGGTGGAGTACATGCTGCCGGCCGGGGCCATGCCGAGCTGGAAGCCGGGGGCCTCGAAGGTCCGCTCGTCGAAGGTCCACATCCAGCCCTTGGCCAGCCGGCGGACCAGGGCGGATTCAGGCTCGAAAGCGCTCGAGTGGAGCCCCATCGGGACGAGCACGGCCTGTTTGAGGTACGCCGCAAACGGCTGCCCCGAGAGTTTCTCCAGCACGTACCCGACGGTGCCGATCCCGGCGTTCGAGTACTTGGTCCGCTGGCCCGGTGCGTAGGCCAGCGTGGTGGCGTTGAGACTCGCCACCATGTGGCTCAGGTTGGTGTCGGAGGAGTCGAAGTAGTTGCCGACCGGGGGCTCCCGAATCAGTCCCGCACGGTGCGACATCAGGTGGCGGAGGGTAATCTCCCCGCCGAACGGGTTGGTCGGCTTGAAATCGGGCAGGTAGGTGGTGATCGGCCGGTCGAGGTCGACCTTGCCCTGTTCGACCAGCTGCATGATCCCGATGTCCGTAAACAGCTTCGACACCGACCCGATCCGGTACACGGTGTTGGCGGTGGCCTCCGGGCCGGCCGGGGCGTCC
>JANXXJ010000155.1 GCA_025350665.1 Gemmatimonadota bacterium
GGGCATGGAACAGCCGCCCGCCCAGACCGCTCGCGACCGCCGACAGAACTTCCGCGGCAAAACGATCGGGAGCCTGCCGGGCCGGGCCCGGAAAGATCATCGCCAGCCCGGTCTGGGACTTCTGGCGCTGCTCGGTCCGGGTCGGGTCAGCCCTCTGCCACTCGGGCGAGGACGGTGGCGGCGCCGCCGCGCGATCCCGGCCGCCACCGAAGATGCCAGCCAGACCGTCCGCCGCCTGGGCCGGATCGAGATCTCCCACGGCAATCACGGTGGTGCGGCCGTCCGCCATCTCCTCCGCATGCCATCGAGCGACCACCTCGGCATCGAGCCGGTCGACCGATTCGACGGTGCCTTTCACCGGCAGGCCATAGTCCCGGTCGCCGAAGGCGGCTGCGAGCGCCAGCTCCACGGGACGGCGGAACATGTCATCGGCGGCCTGAACCACTTCGCTTCGGAGCGTGCTTCGTTCGCGTCCGACGGCCACGACATCGAACGTCGGCTGACGGCTCACGATATCGAGCAGGGCCCCGGCGTCCCGCCAGCGATCGGCGAGGACGTGGGCTCCGAAGCCGAACCGGTCAGCAGCCACCGAGGCGCTCACGGTTCCCCCGAGCGACTCGAACAGGTCGGCCAGGGCCGCCGAATCGTAGCCACCGGCGCCCCGGACACTCGATCGAGCCGCCAGAGAGCCCGCGCCGGCCTGCGCGGCGCTCTCCGGCACCCGGCGACTGCGATAGACCCCGACCGCCACCAGGGGAACCCCGGACTTGGGCCGGATCAGGAGATCGGCCCCAGGCAGAGCGACATGGTGGATTCCGGCGCGAAGCCGGCCCCGGGTCGGCGCGCGCGTGCCGCCCGGAGGGAGCGGCGGAGCCAGCGAGACCGCGACCGCGACCGGCGGGGTCCCCCGGGCTCGGAACGCGTCGGCCAGGCGGTCGGCGGTCCAATCGGTCTCGACCCCGAGGGGCAGGTAGAAGACGCCGCCGACGGTTGCGGGATCGAGGTACCGGGCCGCGGCCGCGCGAACCGGGCCGGGCTCGGCGGCCATCAGGCCGCGAAACTCGCGATCGATCCGTTCAAACCCGCCTAACGCCTCGGCGAAGGCAAACGCCGAGGCCCGGCCTTCGACCGATTCGAACCGGCGGGCCATCTGGGATGCGAGCAGGGTCTTGACCCGTTCGAGATCGGCGGTCGACGGCCCCTGGACCCGGAGGCGGGAGACCAGCCCCGCCGCGATCTGGGCCGCCGCATCGAGGTGGTCGGGCTCGACATCGAGCGCGAGGGAGAAGACGCCAACCTCGGTCGGGGAATAGTTGTAGGCCCCGGCCGAGATCGCGAGGCCGGGCTCCCGGAGGCCGCGATAGAACCAGCTCCCGCGGCCAGACGACAGCACCATCGCGGCGAGGTCGAGGTACTCTGCATCCGGATCCGACTCGTTCACCGCCCGCCAACCGATGGCAAGGTCGGCCTGTTTCACATCGCCGTGCAGCACCCGGAGCCTCGGCGGTCCGGCGCGCCAGGGCTCGGCCGGCGACGGATCCGTTCCCGGCGCGGTGGACGGCCAGTCGCCGAAGACTTCTTCAATCGCCGCATGCGCCGCCTCGGGGTCCACGGCCCCGGCGATGGAGACGATGACCCGCGACGGCACATAGCGGCTGTGGTAGTACCCGGCCACATCATCCCGGATGAATCCGGCCAGCTGTTCGGCGTAGCCGATCCGCCAGCGGCGGATCCGGTGGCGGTCGAACAAGACCTCGTTCAGGGTCTCGTGCGCCACCGAACCGGGATTGTCGAGTTTCCGCTTGGCTTCCTCGATGATCACCTTGAGCTCGCGGCCGAGTTCGTCGCCATCGATCGAGGCGTTCCGGAGCGCGTCGGCCTGAATGGCAAGGGCGGCCCGGAACCCCGCGGCGGGCAGGACCACGAAGTAGCTGGTCCAATCGTAGCTGGTGGACGCGTTGAGATACCCGCCGAGCCCCTTGGTCTCGGCCGCAATCTGGCCGACGCCCCGACTGGGAGTCCCCTTGAAGAACATATGCTCGAGAACGTGGCTGACCCCCTGCCAGCGATCGGGTTCATCGAAGAAGCCGGCCTTCACATGGATCACCACGCCAACTGCGGGAGCGGCCGGATCCGGATGGACCAGGGAGGTGAGGCCGTTGGCCAGCACGCGGCGGCTCACGCCCGATGTCCAGATCGACTGCCTGATGGTCATGAACCTGCCTGGCGGTTGAACACGTTGCCCCAAGATAGCGACCGGCATCGCCGGACGGTGGCGGTCGG
>JANXXJ010000196.1 GCA_025350665.1 Gemmatimonadota bacterium
TTCAGATGAAGATCGAGTTGATCACGCCGATCGCGATGGATGAGGGCCTCCGATTCGCGATCCGCGAGGGGGGCCGCACGGTCGGCGCCGGCGTCGTCACCAAGATCCTGAAGTAAGGGCGGGCGTCAGCCCGCCCCGAGCGATGGGCACGACGGGCGGGCTAACCCCCGCCCAAACGGGGTGAGACATGCTCGCCCTGGTGGACGGGTGAGACGGGAGAAGGGCAATGGCGAGAGAAAACATCATCCTCGAATGCACCGAGTGCAAAGAGCGGAATTTCTTCACCGACAAGAATCGGCGCACCCATCCGGAGCGCGTCGAACGGCGGAAGTTCTGTCCCCGTTGCAACAAGCATCGGGCGCATAAGGAATCGAAGTAGTCATGGAACAGGTTCAGGCACCAGGGACGCCGGGCAAGATCGTCGCCGCGTTCGACTCCGTACGGGGCTTCATTGCCGATGTGCGGATCGAGATGCGCAAGGTGTCCTGGCCGACCCAGGACGAGCTCAAGGATGCCACCAAGCGGGTCGTCCTGATGACCGTCGCGATCGGGACGGCGATCGGCCTGCTCGATCTGGTGCTGAAGAAGATTCTGGTTGATGGCATCGCCGCGTTGACACGATAACCATATGGATTATCGCTGGTACGCGGTCCAGGTCACCGCCGGGCATGAGAACAAGGTGAAGGGGCTCCTGCTCCGCCGGATCGAAGAGGATCCTCGCGTGGCCGATCAGAAGCTCGTTCGCCAGGCGCTGGTCCCGATTCAGGAGACGATCGAGATCAAGAACGGGAAGAAGGTGCTCGTCGAGCGCAAACTCTATCCCGGCTACGTCCTGATCGAAACGACCATGAGCCAGGAGGCCCAGCACCTGGTGAACAGCGTGCAGGGCGTGATCAAGTTCGTCGGCAGCGCGAAGATGCCGCAGGCACTGCGGCAGGACGAGGTCAACCGGTTGCTCGGCATCGCGGAAGAGGCGGCGGAGACCGGACCCAAGGAAGAGATCCCGTTCCGGATCGGCCAGGCGGTGGAGATCACCGACGGTCCATTCTCGGATTTCAGCGGTACGGTCGAGGAAGTGCTCGCCGACAAGGGCAAAGTGAAGGTGTCGGTGTCGCTGTTCGGACGGCCGACGACGGTCGAACTCGACTATCTCCAGCTCCGCGGTCACTGATCGGGAGCTGGACTGGTCGAAAAGCGAAGGTCCCCGCGACCGCGCGGGTAAACGCGGCAGGCAAGGGTGGTTCGTCACCCGCAACCGAAAATTGAGGGAGGTATGGCAAAGAAGGTCGTTGCGATGGTCAAACTCCAGTGTCCCGCTGGAGCGGCCAATCCGGCGCCCCCCGTGGGCACCGCTTTGGGTCCGCAAGGCGTGAACATCATGGAGTTCTGCAAGCAGTTCAACGCCAGGACGCAGTCACAGGCCGGAATGATCATTCCGGTGGTCGTGACCGTGTACCAGGACCGGACGTTCACGTTCATCACCAAGACCCCGCCTGCGGCCAATCTGCTGCTCAAGGAAGCGGGGATCGAAAAGGGCAGTGCCCAGCCGAACCGGAACAAGGTCGGCAAGGTGACGCGCGCCCAGCTCAAGAAGATCGCCGAGCTCAAGATGAATGACTTGAACGCTACCGAATTGGATTCGGCGATGCGGATGATTGCCGGGACCGCCCGGTCGATGGGACTGGAGGTGGCGGACTGATGCCAGTCGCCGGCAAGAAGTTCACTGCGGCGCTGACGAAGGTGGATCGCGACAAGCAGTACGCGATTCCCGATGCGGTCAAGCTGGTCAAGGCCGCGGCGTTCGCGAAGTTCAATGAGACCGTGGACATGGCCGTTCGGCTCGGGGTTGATCCCCGGCATGCCGACCAAGTGGTCCGCGGCACGGTGGTGCTCCCGCACGGCACCGGCAAGACGGTACGGGTGCTCGTGGTGACCCAGGGTGATCGGGTCAAGGATGCCCAGGCCGCTGGCGCCGACTTCGTCGGCGTGGAGTTCATTCAGAAGTTGAAAGACGGCTGGCTCGATTGCGATGTCATCGTCGCGACGCCGGACGTCATGGGACAGCTCGGCGCACTTGGCAAGATCCTCGGTCCCCGGGGTTTGATGCCGAACCCGAAGGCCGGCACCGTCACGATGGATGTGGCGCGCGCGGTCCGCGAAATCAAAGCGGGTAAGATCGAGTTCCGGGTCGACAAGACCGGCAACGTGCATGCGCCGATCGGGAAGGTCTCCTTCAGCGAACAGCAGCTGGTGGAGAATATCCAGGCATTCATGGACACGATCGTCAAGGCGAAACCCGCCGCGGCCAAGGGGGTCTACCTCCGGTCGGCGACGGTGTCGAGCACCATGGGCCCGGGCGTCCGGCTGGAGATGGCGGTGTATCGATGAGCAAGGCTGAACGTCAGGCAACGGTCGAGACTCTCACCCAGGCGGTGAAGGGCTCTCCCAATATCTACGTCACGGACTTCGCGGGACTCAATGTCGCGAAGATCACGGATCTCCGCCGCCGGTTGCGGCAAGCCGGCGCCAAGTACCTGGTGGTCAAGAATACGCTCGCGCAGCGGGCGTTGGCCGCCAACCAGGTGACCGGTCTCGACGACCACCTCGCCGGACCAACGGGTCTGGTGCTGGCGGGCAGCGATCCGCTGGCGGCCGCGAAGGTGCTCGGGCAATTCGCGAAGGAACACCAGAAGCCGTCCGTCAGGGCCGGCCGGGTCGACGGCAAGACGGTCGATGCCGCGTTCGTCAAGCGGCTGGGTGAGCTGCCTTCGCGCGACGAACTGCTGGGTCAGTTCCTCGGTTGCCTCAACGGTGTTCTCTATCAGGTCGTTGGCGCCCTTGAGGCGCTCAAGGAAAAACGTTCAGCCGAACAAGCTTCTTAAGAGAAGCGGGAGAATCATACAATGTCGACGATGACGAACGAGCAGATCCTCGAGGCGATTGGCAGCAAGACGGTGGTCGAGCTGGCCGAGTTGGTTGATGCCTTCAAGACCAAGTTCAACGTGACGGTCATGGCCGCCGGCCCGGCGGCCGGTGCCGGTGCGGCCGCGCCGGTGGTCGAGGAACAGACCGAGTTCTCGGTCATCCTCAAGGAGGGCGGCGCCAAGAAGATCCAGGTCATCAAGGTGATCCGTGAGGTCATCTCGGGCCTGGGCCTCAAGGAAGCCAAGGACATCGTGGATGGCGCGCCCAAGACGATCAAGGAAGGCGCCACCAAGGCCGAGGCCGAAGAGATCAAGAAGAAGCTGGAAGATCAGGGCGCGACCGTCGAACTGAAGTAGGCGCGGGCTTGGGCCGGCCCGCGACAGGCGGGCCGGCCGCCCAACCCTGCTTCAGTGAGGCGACATGCGCTTGTACGACAAGGTTGAAACTGGAACCCTTCGCAGTCCGCGGAGGCCGTTTGCTTCAAAAGTGACGGCTTCCGCGGGGGCGTCGCATTTTCTCGTCGGTGAGGGTTACGATGATTGATACACTGCCGCTGATCACGTTCTCGAAGCGCGACAGCTCGATGGTGATGCCGCACCTGCTGGACATCCAGACCAGGGCGTTCTCGGCGCTGTTGAACCCCGACGACGTCGAAGGCGACCGTCAGGACGTCTCGCTCGAACGGGTCTTCAAGGACCTCTTCCCGATCACGGACGTGAACGGGAAGTATGAGCTCGACTTCAAGAGCTACACCCTCGGCGAGGGCAAGTACACGGTCGAGGAGTGCATCGAACGCGACATGACGTACGCCGCACCGCTCAAGGCCAAGCTCGCCCTCAATGTCTTTGAAGACGTCGACGGGCAGCGACGCCTCAAGAACCAGATCGAGCGCGAGGTGTACCTGGGCGAGTTGCCGATCATGACGCCCCTCGGGACGTTCGTGATCAACGGCGCCGAGCGCGTCGTGGTGAGCCAGCTGCACCGCTCGCCCGGCGTGGTATTCGAAGAGGAGACCCACCCGAACGGGCAGTTGCTGTTCTCGGCCCGGATCATTCCGTTCCGTGGCTCGTGGGTCGAGTTCACGATCGATATCCACGACGTGATCTACGTCCACATCGACAAGAAGAAGAAATTCCCGGCCACCGCCCTTCTCCGGGCGTTCGGGTATGGCAACAATGTCGACATCCTCAAGCTGTTCTTCGCGACCAAGAAGATTGGCATCGCGGGCAAGCTCGAAGCCCGCCAGGAACGTCGCGAGGTCCTCGGCTCGTTGCTGGCCGCCGACGTGCCGAATCCCGAGGTCAAGGGCGGCGATCCGCTGGGCCAGGTCGGCGACGAACTGACCGTCGAGCGCTTGAACGCGATGCGGCATGTCGGCGTCAAGGAAGTCACGGTCTACTCCGGTTACACCCAGCTCGATCTCCGCGAGGACGAACAGCCGACCACGACCCGCGAGCGGTCGCCTCATGTGCTGGCGTTCGACGTCGCGGACCCGTCCACCGGCGAAGTCGTCGGGGAAACCGGTGACGAGATCACCGACAAGCTGCGGAAGAAAATGCTGGACGCCGGGCTGGTGAAAGTTGACGTCCTGCTGCCCCCGGGCCGTTCCGAGTCGGCGCTCATCAAGAACACCCTGGCCAAGGACCCGACCAAGGACGAGACCGAGGCGCTGCAGCAGATCTACTCGCTGCTCCGGCCCGGCGACGCCCCAAACCTCGAGACCGCCCGGGCCCAGCTGCAGCGGCTCTTCTTCAACCCGAAGCGCTACGACCTCGGCCGCGTCGGACGATACAAGATCAATCACCGGCTCGGCCTCAAGACCGACATGAACCACACCGTCCTCACCGAAGAGGATTTTGTGGCGATCATTCGGTACTTGATCGATCTCAATGACGGCCGCGGCCACACCGACGATATCGATCACCTCGGCAACCGGCGGATCCGCTCGGTCGGCGAGCTGATCGCGAATCAGTTCTCGGTCGGCCTCTCCCGGATGGCCCGGCTGGTCAAGGAGCGGATGAGCATCAACTCCGATCCGGAGAAAATCTCACTTGACGACCTGGTCAATGCCCGAACCGTGAGCGCCGTGATCCAGGCGTTCTTCGGGTCGAGCCAGCTGTCGCAGTTCATGGATCAGACCAACCCGCTCGCGGAGTTGACCAACAAGCGCCGGCTCTCGGCGTTGGGCCCTGGCGGCCTGACCCGGGAACGCGCCGGCTTCGAAGTCCGCGACGTCCACTACTCGCAGTACGGCCGGATGTGCCCGATCGAGACGCCGGAAGGTCCGAACATCGGCCTCATCACGAGCCTGGCCACATTCGCCCGGATCAACGAACTCGGCTTCATCGAGACGCCGTACCGGGTGGCCAAGGATGGCCGCGTCACCGATCAGGTCCGCTGGCTGTCGGCCAGTGAGGAAGAAGGCTATGCCGTGGCGCAGGCCAACACGGCGATCGACAAGGACGGGAAGTTCACCGAGTCGATGGTGCTGTGCCGCCGGGGCGACGACTATCCGCTGCTTGCGCCGAACCGGATCGACTTCATGGACGTGAGTCCGGAACAGCTCGTCTCGATCGCCGCCGCGCTGATTCCGTTCCTCGAGCACGACGACGCCAACCGGGCGTTGATGGGCTCGAACATGCAGCGCCAGGCCGTGCCGCTCCTCTTCCCCGGCTCGCCGACGGTCGGCACCGGCCTCGAGGGCAAGGTGGCGAGCGACTCCGGTGCGGTGATTGCCGCCCGCCGGGCCGGCGTCGTCACGCGGGTGACGGCCGATGAGATCATCGTCGACTCCGGCACCGCCGGGGCCACCGACATTCCGCTGGCGCGTCTCGCGCAGGTGGACCGGTACCGGGTCAAGAAATTCTGGCGCACCAACCAGGACACCGCCATCAATCAGCGGCCGCTGGTGCAGGTGGGCGACCAGGTCGGGCAGGGGCAGGTTATCGCCGACGGGCCCGCAACCCAGCACGGCGAGCTCGCCCTCGGCAACAACGTCACCGTGGCCTTCATGCCATGGTACGGGCACAATTTCGAAGATGCGATCGTTCTCTCCGAGCGCCTCGTCAAGGACGACGTCTATTCGTCGATCCACGTGCAGGAACTCGAGCTCCACGTCCGCGATACCAAGCGCGGCCAGGAAGAGATCACCCGGGAAATCCCCAACGTCTCCGACGAGGCGCTGGTCGACCTCGACGAGCGCGGCATCATCCGGATCGGCGCCCATGTGAAGCCGGGCGACATCCTCGTCGGCAAGATCACGCCGAAGGGTGAGACCGAGCTGTCACCGGAAGAGAAGCTGCTCACGGCGATCTTCGGCGAGAAGGCGAAGGATGTGAAGGACAGCTCGCTCAAGGTACCCCCGGGCATGAAGGGCACCGTGATCGACGTCAAGATCTTCAGCCGGGTCGAAGACCAAGTGGTCGAAAAGGACCGGGGCGACCGGATCGGCGAGGTCCGCCGGATCGAACATGACGAGAAGACCCGGATCAACGACGTGATGGTGGCTGAGCTCCAGGAGTTGCTGGCCGGCCAGGACGTGGCGCTGATGCTGAAGGCCGGCACCGTCGAGGAGTTCCTCCCCGCCGGGACCAAGCTCGCGGCCAGCCAGTTGGCCGTGGTCGACTTCCACGAGATCGATCTCAAGACGCTGCGGGTTGCGAACAAGACCGCCAACGAGCGCGTCCGGCTGACCATCGATGCGGCCGCCCGGGAGCGGGCCCGGGTCGAGGAAAAGGCTGAGGACCAGATCGACAAGATCCTGCAGCCGGATGAGCTGCCGCCAGGCGTGATCCAGCTCGTCAAGGTGTATCTCGGCGAGAAGCGGAAGATCTCCGTCGGTGACAAGATGGCCGGCCGCCATGGCAACAAGGGGATCGTGGCCCGGATCGTTCCCGAGGAAGACATGCCGTTCCTGCCGGACGGCAGCCCCGTGGATATCGTCCTCAATCCGCTCGGTGTGCCGAGCCGGATGAACGTCGGGCAGATCCTCGAGACCCACCTCGGCTGGTGCGCCACGATTCTTGGCTTCAAGGCCAAGACGCCGGTGTTCCGTGGCGCGGACGAGGGCGAGATCGGACTCTTGCTCCGGATCGCCGGGGTGAAGTGGTCGGGCAAGGCGCTCAACTTCAAGCACCATCCGCCGGAACCGTCCGCCGACCTCGTGCGAACGATCGCGAAAGACATCCACAAGCTCGGCCTCTCCCGGAAGAGCCTGGTTGAGGCCGGCATCGCCGATCTGACCCAGTCCGGGGTTTCGGCCACAACCAGGAAGCTGTACCAGGACATCGAGACGTTCCTGGTCGCGGCCGGCAAGGAGCTGATCGAGCGGGAAGAGCTGCAGCGGAAGAACGAGATCGGCCATCACAAAGCCGCGATCGAAAAGGCCACCGGCGCCCGGAAAAAGGGTCTCGAATCGGCCCTGAAGGCGCTGGAGAGCGCGTCGACGGATGCGGCGGCGATGTTGACCGCAGCCGAGACCCCTGAGTTGGTGCCGATCGTGGCCGGCAAGGCGACGCCGGACCAGGTCGGTGCCGCGGCGGACGCCATCATCCGGAAGGCGGGCCTCAAGCCGGCCGGCAAGGTGCGGCTTCGCGACGGCCGGACCGGCCAGAGCTTCGAGAGCGACGTGACGGTGGGCACGATCTACATGCTCAAGCTGTCGCACTTGGTCGATGACAAGATCCACGCCCGGTCGATCGGACCGTATTCGCTGGTGACCCAGCAGCCGCTTGCCGGCAAGGCGCAGTTCGGCGGTCAGCGGTTCGGCGAAATGGAAGTGTGGGCGCTCGAAGCGTACGGCGCCGCGCACCTCCTGCAGGAAATGCTGACGGTCAAATCGGACGACGTGAATGGCCGCAGCAAGGTCTACGAAGCGATCGTGAAGGGGCAGAATCTTCCGGAGCCGGGGATTCCTGAATCCTTCAATGTGTTGGTCAAGGAACTGCAGGCGCTGGGTCTGAAAGTCACGCTGGGCGCCACCGCAGAAGGTGAGGAGTAACGCACCATGATTGATTTCCGAAGTGGGCGCGAGCCGAAGAGCTCGAGTTTCGACTACATCGCGATCCGGATTGCCTCTCCCGAGGAGATCCGCGGTCCCCGGGATCCCAAGGAGCGGGAGCGCCTCGAACTGCAGGGCCTGCGGGCCTGGTGGTCCTGGGGTGAGGTCACCAAGCCGGAGACCATCAACTACCGGTCCTTCAAGCCGGAACGCGACGGTCTGTTCTGCGAACGGATCTTCGGCCCGGTCAAGGACTGGGAGTGCCATTGCGGCAAGTACAAGCGGATTCGGTACCGGGGGGTCATTTGCGACCGCTGTGGTGTCGAGGTGACGCTGTCAAAGGTCCGCCGCGAACGGATGGGGCACATCGAACTGGCCGTGCCGGTGGCGCACATCTGGTTCTTCAAGACTCTGCCGAGTCCGATGGGGAACCTGCTCAACATCACGCTCCGTGAGCTCGAGCGGGTGATCTATTACTCGGCCTACGTTGTGATCGAGCCTGGCAAACAGGACGTGGAGCCGGGCCAGTTACTTGACGAAGACGAATACCTCAATCTCCGGATGCAGGCCAAGGAAGCCAACGATACCGGCTTCCGGGCCGAGATCGGTGCGCCCGCCGTCCGGGCGATGCTCGAGAAGATCGACGTCAAGAAGCTTGCGGACGAGCTCCGGTCCGGCGTTGCGAGCGAGACCAGCCAGCACCGCAAGAAGCAGATGCTCAAGCGGCTCAAGATCGTCGACGCATTCCTGTTCTCCGGCGAAAACCAGGACGCGGGCGGCAACAACCCCGCCTGGATGATCATGGACGTGATCCCGGTGCTGCCGCCGGATCTCCGTCCGCTGGTGCCGCTCGATGGCGGCCGGTTCGCCACGTCCGACCTGAACGACCTCTATCGCCGCGTCATCAACCGGAACAACCGGTTGATGAAACTGATTCAGCATCGGGCGCCGGAAGTCATTCTCCGGAACGAAAAGCGGATGCTCCAGGAGGCGGTCGACGCGCTGTTCGACAACGGCCGCCGCTCGAAGGCGATTCGCGGTCGTGGGAAGCGCCCCCTCAAATCGCTGTCCGACATGCTCAAGGGCAAGCAGGGCCGGTTCCGCCAGAATCTGCTCGGCAAGCGCGTGGACTACTCCGGCCGTTCGGTCATTGTCGTGGGCCCGGAGCTCCGGCTTCACCAGTGCGGCCTGCCGAAGGCGATGGCGGTCGAACTCTTCAAGCCGTTCATCATCAACAAGCTGGTTGAAAAGGGCATTGCCGAAACGGTCAAGCGGGCCAAGAAGATCGTCGAGCGCGAAGGCCCCGAAGTCTACGAAATCCTGGAAGAGATCATTCAGGACCATCCCGTGCTCCTCAACCGGGCGCCGACGCTGCACCGGCTCGGTATTCAGGCGTTCGAGCCAAAGCTGGTTGAAGGCAAGGCGATCCGGATTCACCCGTTGGTCTGCGCGGCCTTCAACGCCGACTTCGACGGCGACCAGATGGCCGTGCACGTGCCGCTCTCGTTCGAGTCTCAGCTCGAGGCGCGGCTTCTGATGGTGTCGTCGAACAACATCCTGAAGCCGTCGGACGGCCGCCCAGTCGCCGAACCGTCCCAGGATATGGTGCTCGGGTCGTACTGGCTGACCAAGCTGCCATCCGGGTATGAGGAAGAGATCCGGAAGGGCGCCGGCAAGATGGAGGAGACCAAAGCCCGGCTCTGGAAGGGTGCCAAGCACTACGGGTCGATCGCCGAACTCGAGATGGCGCTGATGTCGAACGCCGTCGGCTACCATAGCGCGATCCACTTCTGGTTCGTGCCGCCGTACGATGCGCTCGACCGCGAGCCGCGCTGGATTCGGACCACGGTCGGCCGGGTGCTGTTCAACAACATTCTGCCCCGGCGGACTGTGGCGGAGCTCGGGTTCCGCGACGACGTGATGAAGAAGAAGACCCTGTCGGGCCTGGTACTCGAGAGCTATCGCCGTGCCGGCCTCAAGGAAACGGTCGAGTTCCTCGATCGCCTCAAGCGGTTCGGCTTCGACTTCGCCACCACCGGCGGCGTGTCGATCGGGATCGAGGACCTCGAGGTCCCGGCGGAGAAGGTGAGCCTGCTCGACGAAGCCCAGAAGCGGGTCGAGCGGTTCCAGAAGGCCTACAACACCGGCCAGATCACGTTCGGTGAGCGGTACAACAAAGTGATTGACGCCTGGACCCACGCGAACAACGACGTGGCGGAGGCGATGATCAACCATATGCGGAAGAGCCGGGGCGGATTCAACCCCGTCTACATGATGTTCGACTCGGGCTCCCGAGGCAGCCGTGACCAGATCCGTCAGCTGGCCGGCATGCGCGGTTTGATGGCCAAGCCCCAGAAGAAGCTCACGGGCGGCATCGGGGAAATCATCGAGAGCCCGATCAAGTCGAATTTCCGGGAAGGTCTGTCCGTCCTCGAGTACTTCATCTCGACCCACGGCGCCCGGAAAGGTCTGGCCGACACGGCGCTCAAGACGGCCGACGCCGGGTACCTGACCCGACGGCTGGTGGACGTGGCGCAGGATGTCACGATCACCGAGGAAGACTGCGGCACGATTCTCGGTCTGGACACGACCGCCCTCAAGGAAGGCGAGGACGTGATCGAGTCGCTGGCCGAACGGATCATCGGCAGCGTGGCGGCGGAAGATGTGATGGATCCGCACCAGCTCGACGAGCACGGCGACCCGCGGGCCATCGTCGCCTCGGGGCAGTTGATCTCCGAGGAGATCGCTGATGCCGTCGAGGACGCCGGGATCGACAAGGTCAAGATCCGGTCGGTGCTCACCTGCGAAGCCAAGCGCGGGGTCTGCCGGATGTGCTATGGCCGGAACCTGGCCACGATGGATATGGTGGACATGGGCGAAGC
>JANXXJ010000202.1 GCA_025350665.1 Gemmatimonadota bacterium
TGATGTCGACCCCGATGATCACCGGCGACGAACGCCATCGGGGCGGAGACCGGCCTCCGACCGACAGCAGCGCGACATTCGTCACGATCGACCGCGCGAATGTGATCACGGCCGACGGGTTCGGGTTCGTGGCGAACGCGATCGTCGACCAGCACTTCGTCCGGCGGCGGCGCCACAACCGGCTGCTCAGCCTGGTGCTGGAGGGCCCGGTGCGACTCGGGGCGGGGATCGATGAATCGACGGCCCTGGTGGTGAGGGCGGACGGACGCTGGCGGGTGGCGGGTGCCAGCGTCGTGGTGATCTACGACGCCCGCAAAGCCCGGATTGCCGGAGCTGGAGCGTTAGGCGCCTCAGGCATCGTGACCCACGTGCTGCCGGCGGGCAGCACGTTCGACCCCGCGACCGGCGTGGCGGCGCTGCCCTGAAATCGACGGCTAGCGGGCCGGTGCGATCCGCAGCATGACCACGCCGTGGGGCGCCACCTTCACCCGGTAGCCGGTGGCGATATCATGGCCGGGGTCGTCGTGCCGGCCGAGATCCTGGTGCCGCCAGAGATCGCGCACGGTGGCGCCGCCGGCCGGAAGCCCAATCTCCTTCCAGCGAAACATGACGTCGGCGGAGTCGGCATGGTAGTTCACGGCGGCCACGGCGCGCCCGCCGCCGGCCAACCGCTTCAGCCACACCTGGGTCCCATCACCCTGATCGATCACGATCCGCCCCTGTTCGCCGAGCCGGTCCTGGTCGACGGCGATGACATCGGCGTTGGTCAGGATGGCTCGGGTCACGCCGCTCATTGCCCGGATGTCGTTGCCCGCCATCAGCGGTGCCGCCATCATCGCCCAGAGGCTCAAGTGCGTGCGGTATTCGTCGGCGGTCATGCCGCCGTTCCCGACCTCGAGCATGTCGGGGTCGTTCCAATGGCCGGGTCCGGCGGCGGCGGCGTGGTGCCCGGACGCGTTCGCGATCCAGACGACCGACTGCCAGTTGTCGGAAATGTCACCGGTGGTCCGCCACAACTGGCCGACCGGGCCGGCCCAATCCCAGGGGTGATTGAGGCCCCACTCGCAAATGCTCAACACGATCCGGCGCCCTGACTGGTCCAGGGCTCTTCGCATCCGGGCGTACTGGGTTGGGGCATCGAGGGAATCGGCGTGGCACCAGTCGACCTTGACGTAGTCCACACCCCAGGCGGCGTAGCTCCGGGCGTCCTCGGCGAAATGGCCGTAGGAGCCGGGCCGGCCGGCGCAAGTCTTCGGGCCGATGTCCGTGTAGATCCCGAAGGACAGGCCGAGGCCGTGGACGTAGTCGGCCAGACTTTTGATCCCACTGGGGAAGCGTTCGGGATCGGCAACGATCCGGCCCGCTCCGTCGCGGGCCACCTGCCAGCAGTCGTCGATGACCACGTAGCGGTAGCCGGCCGCTTTCATGCCGCTGGCCACGATCGCGTCGGCCATCTCCCGGACCAGCGATTCCCGGACGTCGCAGCCGAACTTGTTCCAGGTGTTGAATCCCATCGGTGGGGTCAGCGCCAGCCGGGGTTGCGCCACGGCGACATGAGCGAAGCCGAGGCCCCCGAGTAGTGCCAGTACGGCCCCGGCCAGGCGGGTGGTGATCCTCATGGTGTTCTCCTTTGGCGTCAGCTTTTCCACAGCCACATCATCAGGGTCGCTGCCGTGGCGATGGCGGACGACGAGATGGCCCAGGCGCGGTGGCTCCCGACGCTGGTACCCCCGCCCACGGTGCCGAATCGATCGCCGTGCGGTGTATTGGCGGCCGTAAGCAGGAAGCCGGCGTCCGCGGCGAGCATCGCCACACTGTGGATGACGCGACGGGTGCGTCCCTTCGGATCTCTCCAACTCTCGACCAGGTTCCACGTGCCGGTGATCGTGTTCACGCCGAACAGCACGCCGAGTCCCGCCGCGAGGGCGTTATGCGCGCTGCGCAGGGAGCCTGAGGACCGGATTCCCGCGTCCCGGTCCCGGGCGAGCTTTTGTCCCACCAGAATCTCCGCGGCAAAGACCGGAAACTCGAGGAAGCTGCCGACCTGGTGGATCTTGAGACGGACGGCGTAGGCCTCGCTCAGCTGAAGCGCCTTGGTCCGGCGACGGATCGTGGTGTCCGGAACGGCGTCGGCCGAGGCGGCATCGGGCTGGTCAGGATTGACGCCGAGCATCAAAGTCGCGAGTCGCGGGCCCCCGGGATTGGCACTGTGACCGCTCCAGGGCAGAGCGTCCCGCAGGGAGTCGGCGGAAGCCTGGGCCGAAAGCGGGGAAACCGGGCCCAGGATCGCGAGGGTGAGGAGGGCGCGGCTGAAAGGTGAGCGCATGGCAAGGACCTGGGGTGAGAGGGCGGTCCCTGAAGGAATAATCTGACTCGGTGAAAATGGGATGAACCGGTCGGGATTTGGAGCGGGGGGGCCCCAGTTTACATGAACCGGGAGACGCTCGCGTTGCTCGCCCGGCACGCCAACTTCGCCGCGCGGGCGGCTAGTGCACCGCCCTCATCGGGAGGTCGATCCACGAAGCCCGGGTCTTCCCCCGGAAGACCGTGATCGTGGGCGTCCCGTTCCTGGGCACCCGGTCGAACCCGGCCTCGTCATGGCCGGCGATCGAGACCCGGATCCGGTGGCCCGCTCCGAGTCGGACCGACACCGAGTACAGCGCGAAGGACACCGTGGTCGGTTGCCCGGGGATCATGGGGGCGCCGTCGGCCGACGTGAACGAATGTACCGGTCCGAATTCGTGGTACGGCGGCGGAGCGGCTGAGACCTTCCGGTGCAATGCTCGCAGCAGCCCCTCCGTCAGGTAGGTCACTCGGCCGTCGGGCGCGACATCCTCGAGATACCCAAAGAACAGCCCATCTGTTGCGGTGGAACTCACCTCGAGGTTGATCACCGCCGCGCCGGTGATCTCGACGTCGATTGGCAGCGGCGTGCCGGTGTAGGAGAGCAATGTCCGGTCGGCTGCCGCGCGATCGGCGTACACGACATCGCCGCCGCCCAGCTGCGTGTCCCAGCGTCCCGGATGCCCCGTGGTCGCGGAGAAATCCACCTGGTACACGTCGGCGCCGGAATCGGCCGGGGCCGCGTCGGGAACCAGTCCGTGGCCCGGCGCGAAATACCAGCGCCGGGTGGCCATCTCGGCGGGCGGCCAGACCGGCGTGGTCTTCCACAGGCCCTGGTTCATGGTGTAGTAGTGGATCAGGCGATCGACCGCCGGGGTGCCGTCGCCCTTGAGGTAGGCATCGAAGAACTTCACCAGGGCGGTGAACTGATCCCGGGACGCCGGATTTGGCGGTGTGTCCTTCGCGGCGAACGGATCGACATCGTGTCCGCCACCATGGCTCCAGGCCCCGATTTCAATCTGCATGGGATTCGTTTGGGTAAAGAAACGCCCGAGGCCGGTGTTGACGGTGCCGCCGTCGTACCAGCCGAGGCGAACCAGCATCGCTACGTGATTGGACTCGGCCGCGGCGCGGATCCGCCGGAGGTACGGCGCGATCATCAGGTTCGGCCGGCCGTCGGGGAGGACGGAATCGCGGGGATAGGTGATGGCGGCGGCGAATTCCTCGACGCTGTAGTTGGCGCGGTGGCCGGCCACGGCGGCGGCCAGGAGGGCCAGGCCGGAATCGCCATCGACCGGCTTGGTGCCCGGTGCCACCAGATTCTGAAAGAAGCAGGCAGCGCCGCTCACGCCCGACGCGCCACAGATGTCGCTGGCGTCGAGCGCCTTGTTGCCGGCGCCCCAAGCCGCGATGAAGGGACGGCCGAACGCGCCACCGGCCAGCGCTTGGGTGAAGACCGGGTCGTAGTCGTCGAACAGTGGCGCCACCGCCTTGACTGCGGGCCGGCCGGTGGCCGCCAGCAATTCCGCCGTGTTGCCCTCGTAAGACACGCCCCAGCCCCCTACCCGCCCGTTGGACCAGGACTCCGCCACGATCCAGTCCACGATCTCGCCCATGTCGGCCACTTCGTCCGGTGACCACTCCGCGGCCCGGGTCCCGAACGACGCTCCGCTGCCCCGGGCATCGACCAGCATCACGATATAGCCGGCCTGGTTCAGCCGGTCGATCTCGGGCTGGACCCACTGGGCCTGGCCTAACGTCGCGAGGGCACGCCCCAGCATGCCATAGCGCATGGCGCGGACGTAACGGGTGCTGTGGATCAGGGTCGGGGCCCTGGTGGTGGCAGTCAGCGACGGCGGAAACCAGAGGTCGACCGCGATTCGAACCCCGTCCCTCATCACCAGGTACCGGGCCTCGTTCCGCCGCTGCCCGGTGGCGAGGCGCGCGGAGCCAGGGCCGTGAGCGAACGTGCCAATCAGGACGATCGTCACCACCAGACCGACGACCAGGGCGAGGACGATGGCGAGTAACCGGCGCAGGTACCAGGCGAACGTCCGACGGGACGCGGGGGCGGACGGCATGAGGACTCCTCCAGTGGGCGGCAACCCGACCGAATCAAGGTAAAAGAACACTTGTTGTGTTTCAAGTCCGGTGGCCGCGGAGCCCTCGGCATGGTAGAATCGATTCGATCCCGTTCCTGGAGCCCCGATGCGCCGCCTGATCATCATCCTGTCGCTGGTCGCCGTGACGCCGATCGCCGCGCAACAGCGCCCGCCGTCGGAATCGGTGCTGAGCCGGTTTCTCCGATATGTGCGGATCGATACCCAGTCGGCGGAAGACCAGGGCCGGGTGCCGAGCACCCCGAAGCAGTTCGCGCTCTCCCGGCTGCTGGCGAAGGAGCTCGAGTCGCTTGGCGCCGCCGAGGTCCGGGTCGACGAGCACGCCATCGTCTATGCCAAAGTGCCGGGGAACCTGCCGTCCGGGCACGAAGCTCCGGTCCTCGGCTTCTTGTCGCACCTCGATACCGCGCCTAACGTGTCAGGCACCGCGGTCACGCCGGTGGTCCATGCCGGCTACCGCGGCGGTGACATCACCCTCCCCGGCGATCCCACCCAGATCATTCGAGCTGCCGACAATCCGGACCTGGGCTCACTCGTGGGCGACGACATCGTGACCGCCGACGGCACCACCCTCCTCGGCTCGGACGACAAGGCCGGCGTGGCCGAGATCATGACGCTCGTCGATCTGCTGGCGCACAATCCGGAGATTCAGCACGGCACGCTGGCCATCGGATTCCTGCCGGACGAGGAGGTCGGTGGGGCGGTCGCAGTGTTTGATCTCAAGGGGTTCGGAGCCCGGTTTGCCTACACGGTGGACGGCGGCGGCCTGGGCGGCATCAACGATGAGACGTTCAGCGCCCGTTCGGCCTACCTCACGTTCAAGGGTCGGGATGGTGCGCCGGTGAAAGGACGGCTGGTGAACTCGGTCTACGCCGCGGCCGATTTCATCGGGAGAATTCCCCCGTCGATCCGGGCCGAGAACGTCGAGGGCCGTGAGGGCTACCTCCACCCCTACGTCGGCAACCTCACGGTGGGCGAATCGACGCTCAAGCTCCGGATGCGGGATTTTACCCGGAAGGGACTGGACGACCAGGAGGCCCTGTTGCGGAGCTTGATGGCAGAGACCCAGGCTCGGTTCCCCGCGGTCGCCATCGGCTTCGACGTGAAGGACCTGTTCTTCAACATGAAGGACTCGCTGACCCGATATCCGAAACTGATCGAGCACGCGATGGCGGCGACCCGGCGGGCCGGCCTCGAACCCAGGTTGAGTCCGATTCGGGGCGGAACGGACGGTTCCAATCTCACCAACCGTGGTCTCCCCACGCCCGACCTGTTTACCGGCGGGCACAATTTCCACACCCGGCTTGAGTGGAACTCGCGCCGAGGGCTGGAGAAGACGGTGGAGATGCTGGTGCGGCTGGTGGGACTGTTTGCGATCGATCCGCCCCGGCCGTCGTGACCGGCCGGGGGCGGTGATCGGTGACTACGGCAGGACGTGGATCTTCATGTTGCGGAAGGCGACCCGGTCCCCGTGGTCCTGGACGCCGATGACGCCTTCGGCCGCTTTGCCGTAGGCCGGCCACTCCACGAACTTGCTCTTCTTGACCCGATCGGCCCAGTCGGCGCTGCCAAGTTCGTATTCGACCACCTTGGTGCCGTTGAGCCAATGCTCGACATGGTTGCCGTTGATCACGACCTTGGCGGCATTCCACTCACCGGCCGGCTTCACGACGCCTCGCGGGGCGGGGTAGAGCGCGTAGTCCGCCCCCGCCGACGTGAGCGGTGACTGGCCGTCGGGGTGCTTGGCGTCGTCAAGCACCTGCATCTCCGGGGCCGAGTAGTAGAGCGGATTCTTCATCCAGTCCTTGTGCTCCACTCCGCGATAGAAGATCCCGCTGTTGCCGCCCGGGGCGATCTTCCACTCGATGGCGAGTTCGAAGTTGCGGTAGGTCTTGTCGGTGACCAGGTCGCCGGCGATGCCGACGCGGGTCAACTCACCCGTCACGACCCGCCATCCGGCCGGAACTTCCTTTCGGCCGTACCCGTGCCACCCGGCGGTGGTCTTGCCGTCGAACAGCAGGGTCCAGCCGGCCTTCTTCTCGTCGGCGGTCAGCGTGTTAGGCTGCTGCGCCAGCGCGGCGGCCGACAGGCCCAGCAGGGCCGCGAACAGAATCCGTGACATCAGACGCTCCACCCCGCGCGGTAGTCGCGGGTCAGATACTGGTTGACCTTCGGGAGATTGGTGATCCGGCCTTCGGCGCCGTCATAGAGAATCTTGACTCCCTGGCCGGCGCGGAGTGCCACGACGCCGAGGAGCATGACTTCGGTAAGACGGGAGGCGTATTCGATCGGCGAGGTGGTGGTGCCCTGGCCCTTGCAGGCGTTGGCCCAGTTCATCTCGTGACTCGTGGTGACGCGCGCCAACGTCTTGGGGACTGCCGCCGCGGCTTCACCCAGGGCCTCGGGGAAAACCCGGGGCTTGCTGCCGTAGGTGCCGTGGAGCAGGATCCCCTTGTCGCCGACGAAGATGACGCCGCCTTCGCGGTCGAGCACCACGGAGTCCGGCAGCGCGGCCGGCCGGGGCGGCATCAAGCCGCCGTCGTGCCAGGTCATCTTCACCGGTGGCATCGCACCGCGGGCCGGGAATTCGTAGTGGGCCATCATGGCCTGGGGATAGGTGGCGGGATCGGCCTCGCTGCCGCCCCATGGCGTGGAGGTGGCCTCGACGCTGGTCGGGAGCCCCAGGTCGAGGGCCCAGAACGGGTGGTCGACCAGGTGGGCGCCCATGTCGCCTAACGCACTCACGCCGAAGTCGACCCAGCCCCGCCACCGGAACGGGTGGTAGACCGGGTGATAGACGATCGGCTTGTTGACCGGGCCCAGGTACAGGTCCCAGTTCAGACCCTCTGGTTTGGGATAGTCGCCATTCATCGCCCCGCCGACGATCGAGTTCATCGCCCATTCGCCCCACCAGTCGAGTTTCTCGAGGCCGGGGAAGTCCTTGGGCGCGGGGGCCGGGCGGGGAATGCCCTGGGGCCAGATCGGGCGGTTGGTCCAGATCAGGACTTCGCGGACCGGGCCGATCACGCCGCCCCGGATCCACTCGACGATCAGCCGGGCGTCGTCGCTGGAGTGGCCCTGATTGCCCATCTGGGTTACGGCTTTGGTGCGTCGGGCCGTCTCGGCGAGGACGCGCGCCTCGTGGACCGAGTAGGTGAGGGGCTTCTGGACGTAGACATGCTTGCCGGCTTCCATTGCGGCCTTGGCGATCACCGCATGGAGGTGATCGGGAGTCGCGATCAGCACGGCGTCGATGTTCTTCTGCTTGGCCAGCATTTCGCGGAAATCGGCGAACCGCGCCGCCTTGCCGAAGGCATCGGCGAGTTTCTGGGCGTTGGCGCCCGGCTTGCCGTTGCCGGGCTTGAGGCGGCCCTGGACTCCCCGGTCGACGTAGCCGAAGTCCACGTCGCAGAGGGCCACGATGTTCTGGCTCAGGAGTTGTTCGGCGTTGCTCATGCCCATGCCGCCGGCGCCGCAGATCGCCACGTTCAGCGTGTCACTCGGCGCCTGGAATCCGCGGCCGAGGACGTGGCGGGGCACGATCATCGCGCCGAAGGCTGCCTGGGTGGCGCCGGCGACGAAGTCGCGCCGGGTGGGATGGTTTCGTGGCATGGTCGGCTAGCCCCTGGCTCGGGAGATCTGGCCCTGAATATAGGACCGGGTCAGTAGAGGCACGAGGCCTCGTCGCAGATCATCAGGCGGTAGTCCCGGTCGGGTTCGGCCCCAGCGAGCCAGCGGACAAAGTAGTCCCACCGTTTCTTGATGGTGTACTGGGGCAACCCGTGGTTTGAGTCGGGGACCACCAGCAGGTCGAAATCCTTGCCTGCTTTGATCAGGGCGTCGACCAGGCGGAACGTCATGGCGGGATGGACGTTGGTATCCATGTCGCCGTGCATCAGCAGGAGATGCCCTTTGAGGTTGCCGGCCAGGAGATAGTTGGCCTGAGATTCGAAATTGTCCTTGCCGGTGGCCGAGTCCTTCTTGAACCGGCCCTGATACTTCTCGCCCCAGTCGAACCGGTAGGTCCGGTTGTCGTGATTGCCCGAGCCCGACACGGCCACTTTGAAGAAGTCAGGATAGCGGAGGATGGCGTCCGTCGACGAGAAGCCGCCGCCGGAGTGGCCGTAGATCCCGACCCGGTTCATGTCCATGAACGGATAGCGGACGGCGAGCTGTTTGGTGGCTGCGATCTGATCGGGGACGCCGTTGTCGGTCATGTTGCCGTAGTAGGCGTCGTGGAACGCCTTGGAGCGGCCCGGGGTGCCGAGGGCGTTCACCTCGACGACCACGAAGCCGAGTTCGGCCAGGCCGCGCGGCTCGCCGCTGGTCTGGAAGCCGTAGTGGATGACCGAGCCGACCTGCGGACCGGGATAGATGTGGACGATGACCGGGTACTTCTTCGTCGTATCAATCCGGGACGGCAGGTACACGAAGCCGTAGAGATCGGTGAGGCCGTCCCGCGCCTTGACCGTGAACGGCACCGGCGCGGTCCAGCCGGCTTTCAGCATGTCGACCGGATCGGCCTTTTCCAGGTCCAGGGATTTCCGCCCGTCCAGGGCCAGCCGAATCGTGGTGACCGGAGGCAGATCGGGGCGAGTCTCGGTATCGACGTAATACTTGCCGGTGGGGACGAACGACACCCAATGATGGCCGGTGCCCGGCGTCAGGTCGGTGAGGCCGGTGCCGTCGGCGCCGATCCGCATCAGGTGGGCGTAGTAAGGGTTGGCCGGGTCACGGCCTAACGCGGTGAAGTAGATCTGCCTGGTGGCGGGATCGACGTACTTGAGCCACTGCACGAGCCACGCTCCGCTCGTCACCTGGTTCAGGAGTTTGCCGGCCGCGTCGTAACGATAGAGATGTCCCCAGCCGTCTCGCTCCGACCACCAGAGGATCTCGGTGTCCCCCATCAGGCGCCAGTTGCCGGTGAACACGCCGCTGGCGTTCTCGGTGAAGGTCGGCAGTGAGTCGCTCAGCACCAGCCGCGACGTACCAGTCACCGCGTCGGCGGCCAGGAGACGAACGCCCTTGTTGGCGCGGGCCGCGTCGGTGAAAAAGATCCGGTCCGACTTCGAGGTCCACTGGATCATGCCCTCGCCGGTCCAGCCGAACACGCTGGCGACCGGCTTGGCGCCCTGGATCGTGACGTTGGTCTTCTTCTCCAGGTCGAGGACATGGATTTCGTAGGTCGGGACGATCGAGTCACTGGGCACGGCGTTGGGGTAGCTGAACGGCTTGGGGACGGTGCCGGTCGACGAATAGACGGTGAAACGAGTGACCCCGCGCTCGTCGATCCGCGGGACCGCGAGCTTTTTCGAGTCCGGGGCCCAGACGACTTCCGGGGTCCGGGCGTCGGCATCGGGCATCGGATTCCCGGCGGCGCCAAGCCCATAGCCGAAGTCGGCCACGGCGTCGGTGGTCAACTGGATGGAATCGCGCGGTTCGGCGACCCGGCGAACCCAGAGATTTCCTTTGTGGACGACGGCCGCCCACTTCCGGTCTGGCGACAGCGAGGCCCAGTCCGGCGCCTCGGTGGTGAGGGTGTCGCCCTTCTGGCAGCGATACGCGGCGATGTCGCACTCGTACCGTTTGGTGCCGACCCGGAAGGCGATCGCGGTTTCGTTCTTGAGCAGCTTCAAGGTCCGGATCGGGAGCTTGGACGGTTCGAACGTGGTGTCCCCGGCGACCGACATCGCCGCGGCGAGGCGGGCATTGTCGAACAGCGGCTGGCGGCTGCCCTTGGCCGGATCGACGACGATGAACTCGGCGCCTCGGGGCGTGTGGACCCGATAACGAAAGCGGGTGCTGTCGTCGAGCCAGTCGGGATGGCCGAGGCCCAGCCCCTCCACCCACGGGGGGACGCCGTACAGCCGGGTCGGCGCGATCCGGATCTGGTCGGCCCGATTGTAGTCGGCCTGGGCCCGGGCGGGCGGCGCGAACGTCAGAGTGGCGATGAGCGCGGGGACGAACGCCCGGGCTGAGCGGATGGTCGGCATGAACGGAGTCCGAAATGGGATGCCGAAATGTACTGCCGGATCAAGGCTCCGTCGAAGGGCACCGACGGCTTCATTAGGTTTGGGTCATGCCAACACTCTTCGACTCTTTGCCGCTCCGGGGCGTGACCATTCGCAATCGGATTGTCGTCTCCCCGATGTGCCAGTATTCCTGCGACAACGGGCTGGCGACCGACTGGCACCTCGTCCACCTCGGGAGCCGCGCATCGGGCGGCGCCGGTGTGGTGATCGCCGAGGCAAGCGCGGTGGTTGCCGACGGCAGAATCAGCCCTGAAGACCTCGGTATCTGGAGCGACCAGCACGGCGCGGCGTTCGAACCGATCACCCGTTTCATCGCGAGCCAGGGCGCGGTGCCGGGCATTCAACTGGCCCATGCGGGCCGGAAGGCGAGCACCTGGCGGCCTTGGGCCGCCGAGCACGGCATGGTGCCGGAGACGCGGGGCGGGTGGCAGACCGTGGGGCCGAGTGCCGTGGCATTCGCCGACAACTATCCGACACCGGTGGCGCTCGACCGAGCCGGAATTCAAGCGCTGGTCGATGCCTTCGCCGCCGCGGCCGTTCGCGCGGTGGGGGCCGGCTTCCGGCTGATCGAACTCCACGCCGCGCACGGGTACCTCCTGCAGGAGTTTCTCTCGCCCCACAGCAACCGGCGAACCGATCAGTACGGGGGCAGTTTCGAGAATCGGATCCGGTTCCTGCTCGAGGTCGTCGACCGGCTCCGGGCGGTAATCCCCGATCGGTTGCCCCTGCTGGTTCGGATCTCGGCCACGGACTGGGCTCCGGGCGGATGGACGATCGAAGAGTCGGTGGCGCTGGCCCGGATTCTTGGAGGACGCGGCGTGGATCTGGTCGATTGTTCCAGTGGCGGGAACGTCTCCGGCGTCCGCATCGAGCTCAAGCCGGGATATCAAGTGCCGTTCGCCGAGCGGATCCGGCGGGAGACCGGCGTGCCGACCGGCGCCGTCGGCCTGATCACCGAGGCGACCCAGGCCGATCAGATCATTCGTTCGGGCCAGGCCGACCTGGTGCTGCTCGCTCGCGAGCTGCTGCGGGATCCGTACTGGCCGCTCCACGCGGCGGGGATTCTTGGCGTGGCCGCGTCGTGGCCGGCCCAGTATCTCAGGGCCGCGCCGCCGGGAAGCCCAGCCCGGGTTCCGCTCGGGGCGTGACGGCTATTCCCGGCGCACCGGCGGAGGGGCGCCGGCGCGCCGGGGCTTCCTGCGTCTGGGGAGGCCGGCCAGCAGCCGAAGGAGTTCGAGGTCGGGGGCTGAGCCGGTCGGATCAGATGACAGGGGGTCCGGACGGGTCTATGATTGCAGCCTGTCTGGCGGCCGGGCGTCCGACCTCCGAACCCCTGGTGTGAAAGATTGCGATGACGGCCAAGCGAACACCCGCCCTCGGGTTCATTCTCGTTACCCTGCTGATCGACGTCACCGGTCTAGGCATCATCATTCCCGTGATGCCGAAGCTGATCACGCATTTGACCGCCGGCACGATGAGCGAGGCCGCCCGCTGGGGCGGCTGGATGACCTTCTCCTACGCCGCGATGCAGTTCATCTTCGCGCCGATCATGGGTGGCTTGAGCGACCGGTTCGGCCGCCGCCCCGTACTGCTGGCGTCGCTGTTCGGCTTCGGACTCGACTACATCTTCATGGCGCTCGCGCCGACCATCTGGTGGCTGTTCCTGAGCCGGATCATCGCCGGAATCATGGGCGCCTCGTTCACGACGGCATCCGCCTACATCGCCGACGTCTCGCCGCCCGAGAAGCGGGCCCAGAACTTCGGCATGATCGGGGCGGTGTTCGGGATGGGCTTCATCCTGGGTCCGCTGGTGGGCGGCCTCCTCGGTCCCTACGGGGCCCGGCTGCCGTTCATCGCGTCGGCGATCCTCGCATTGGTCAACTGGCTCTACGGCTACTTCGTGCTGCCGGAGTCGCTCAAGGAGGAGCACCGCCGGCCATTCGAATGGAAACGGGCCAACCCCATGGGCTCGCTCCGGAACATCAAGAAGTATCCGGTCATTCTGGGCCTGGTCGGGTCGCTGGTGCTGCTCCAGATCGCGGCGCATGCGGTCCAGAGCAATTGGTCGTACTACACCATCGAGAAGTTCCACTGGAACGAGCGGATGGTCGGGCTGTCGATCGCCATGGTCGGGCTCGGCGTTGGCGTGGTGCAGGGCGGGTTGATCCGGATCATCATCCCGAAGCTCGGCCAGGTCAGGAGCGTCTACCTCGGCCTCGGGGTCTACAGCCTTGGCTTCTTCCTCTACGCCGCCGCCACGGCAACCTGGATGATGTTCGTGTTCACGATGGTGTACTGTCTTGGCGGGATCGCGGGACCGGCCATTCAGGGGCTGATCTCGGGCCAGGTGCCACCGAACGAGCAGGGGGAACTGCAGGGCGGGCTCACCAGTCTGATGAGCCTTACGGCCATCGTCGGGCCGCCGCTCATGGCGAACACGTTCTCGTACTTCACGGGGCCGAGTGCGCCGTTCTACTTCCCGGGGGCGGCGCTGACGCTGGGCGGGATCCTCACGCTGGTCGGCGCGCTGATGGCCCGGAGCAGCCTGCACAAGACCGTCGGGCGCGATCCGGCCCCGGTGCAGGTATCGTGATCGGCACCGCTCAGGTTGACTTCGTCGCCGGCTTCCGGGTGAGCAGGTAGATCAGCGGACTGAACGAGCCCAGGACCAGGGTCGCGACGATCCACGGCCAGATGTTGCGGCCCGTCGCCTTGGCGTCCTGAACCATCCAGACCATGACCAGGGTCAGAGCGATCACCAGGTCCGCGAGGACCTGACCGGCGCCGAAGGTCTGGAAGTGCGGAGCGAGAATGCCCCAGTATCCGTGCCGCTCCAGTGCGACCGCGGTGAGGGCGCCGAAGAGAATCAGGGTGACGACGATCAGGCCGCGCTTCATGGTGGTCCCGAGTCGGAGGTGCCTCCAGTATTCAACGGCTGAGTAATCGCCGCAATTACCTCCCAGGTCATTGAATCGGTGCGGAGTCGGCGCTAAGTCTAGGCATGCCGATACCAGTGCCCGCCCTTCCCATCACGCTGCAGCGAGTGCGGAAAGCCCGCCGGCTGAGCCAGCTGGAGTTGTCGTTTCGCCTCCGGGTCTCCCAGCGCCATGTGAGTTTCGTGGAGAGCGGCCGGGCCAAGCCCAGCCGGGAGCTGCTCGCCGCCTGGCTCCACGAACTGGACGCACCGCTGGTGGTCCGGAACGAGGCCATGCTGCAGGCCGGATTTGCCCCAGCGTACGGCGCCGCCCCGCTGGGCGATCCCTCACTGAGTCAGGCCAACGCCGCCCTGGAGCAACTCCTCCGCGCTCACGATCCGATGCCCGCGTTGGTGCTGGACGCGCAGTGGAACCTGGTCCGGCTGAATCGCGGCGGCCAATGGCTGGCCGCGACGTTGTTGCCGCGGCTCGCGGGGCAGGCTGGGGCGGGGCCGGTCAACATGCTGGATCTGCTGGCGCATCCGGACGGCTTCACCCGGTCGCTCACGAATCTCGCGGAGGTGGGCCCGCCGA
>JANXXJ010000212.1 GCA_025350665.1 Gemmatimonadota bacterium
CTTTGATTCCCTTTGCCTACCGCTTCGTCGTTTTAGCTAAGTGATTGTAGCCTCTAAGTATAGCCCATATTTGTCTGACAGGCAAGTCAGCGGAACTCCCACTGAACCGGACCTACCGGGGCCGGTTGTGCCAGGCAGCCAGCACCTCCGCCTCACGCCCGGGCGAGATCCCCGCCCGGAGCTTCTCCTGGCGATCGCCGGGCTGGGCCCGGTAGTAGTCGAGGGTGTCCCGGGCGGTCACCGCGAGGGGGCGAAATGTCAGCCCCAACCCGACCTCCCTCGAGATATCGAACCGACCGAAGCCCTGGCGGCCGTTCCGGGCCGGCATCCAGACCGGCATCTCCTGATACGGGAGAACCTGATGGGCGGCCAGGAAATCGGCATCGACCCACGTGAAGGTGGCGTCCGAGGTGGTCACCGCCTTGATCCCATGCAGCAACTCCGAGAACAGACGTGGTGTCCTCGGCCCGAGGGCATTGTAGGTGCCGGTGGTCCCCAGCTCCGCCAGGCGAATCATCCACTCGGACAGGTCACGGGCATCGATGACCTGCACCGGGTCGGTCCCGTCCCCCGGTGCCAGCACCTCGCCGCCGCGTTCGATCCGAACCGGCCAGTAGGTGAATCGGTCGGTGAGATCACCGGGGCCGACGATCAGCGATGGCCGGACGATCAGCGTCCGGTCGCCGAAGTACCGTGCCACGGTCTTTTCCGACAGCGCCTTGGCCAGACAATACGGCAGGGGCTTGCCCGCCTCGACCGAAGTATTCTCCGGCGTGCAGACCGGTGCGTCGATCGTCATCGGTACCCGGCTGGTATCGAAATAGACCGAGCGGGTCGACACGAAGCAGTATCGACCCACGGCCTTCTGCAGCAGATTCGCCGACAACTCGACCCATTGGGGATCGGTGGCCGAATTGTCGATCACGAGATCCCAGCGGCGGCCCTTCAGGGATTCGAGGTCGCCGGCCCGATCGCCGGTCAGCTTCTCCACCGAAGGAAACAGCTGAGGGTTGGTCTTGCCGCGGTTGAAGAGTGTGACGGTGTGGCCACGATCGATGGCATACTGAACCTGGTACGGCCCGATGAAACCGGTGCCGCCGAGAATCAGGATGCGGAGCGGCGCCCAAGGTACCGGAGCCTGACCGGGCCGGGCCGGCCGGACACCGGCCGCCACCAGGCCCGCGGCGGCGGCCGCAAGAAAATCACGACGATTCGTTGACATGGGAAGAACATGGTTGGCGGCTCGCCCGACGTCAACGCGGTTGTGCGTCCCCGGCGGATCCAGTAACCTAGGCGCTGATGAACCCTGCAAACATGGCGATGGCGGATTGGCGAGACTGGCTCGCGCCGCTGGGCGTTACGCTGGTGCTCGTGGCGCTCGGCGCTGCCGCCGCCTCACTGCCGTCGCCTTGGGCGGGATGGGCACCGGCGACGTGTCTGCCGGGGGCCTGTTTCTGCGAGGGAATTCGTGACCAGCTTGTCCGCCAGCCGGCGAATGCGATTTCGTCGCTGTTCTTCCTCCCGCCCGGGCTGGTCATCCTCCGGCGACGCCGCCCGGATTCAATGACGGCCGTCGGGTACGGCCTCGCACTCATCCTGATCGGCCTTGGGAGCGCGTGGTACCACGCCTCGCTGACGTTCCCGGCGCAAACCGCCGACGTCCTCGGGATGTATCTGGTTGGCACCTTCGCCGTGATGGCCGCCGCCCGGCGGGCGTTCAACCTGACCGCCGGGCACGCCATGGTCGGCTACCTGGCGACCAACGCCGTGCTGTTCGTGCTGCTGGTGGAGGCCCCGGCGTTCCGGCGTCTCGCGTTCGCCGGCCTGATCGGCGCCGCGCTGCTGCTGGAGTGGCGATCGCCCCGCCCGGCCGGACGACGCCTTCTTATTGCCGCGTTCGGCTGTTTGGGCCTGGGTCTGGTCGCCTGGGGACTCGACCTCACACGGCTCACCTGTTCGACCGGGTCGTGGATCCAGGGCCATGCGATCTGGCACGGCCTGACGGCAGCCTCGGCCGCGCTGTTCTACCGCTACGCCACCGCCCCCGAGATCGTCCCGTGATTCGGCGCCTAACGTTCGCTGCCGGCATCACGGCGCTGATGCTGCTGCTCGCCGAGGTGGCCGCCGTCCCCAGGCTGATCTATGTCACCAAGCCGGTCACGACCATCCTGATCGGTCTGATCACCTGGGCGGCAGGGCCCGGCGACCCGCGGTACCGGCACCGGATCCTCGTCGGCCTCATGGCTTCCCTCGCCGGCGACATCTTCCTGATGCTTCCGGGCGGCTGGTTCGTTCCGGGCCTGGTCTGTTTCCTTGCCGCCCATCTGGCCTACATCGCGGCCTTCGTTTCGGGGCGGCGGGCCTTGGCGGAATGGCGCCCGCTGATACCGTTCGCGGGGTTCGGCGTTGGCTACCTCGCGCTGCTCTGGAGTGGCCTGGGTGATCTCAGATTGCCGGTGGCCACCTACGTGGCCGCCATTGTGACGATGGCGTGGCAGGCTCACGCCCGGGCCATGGAGGGGCGCCGAGGCGCCCGCCTGGCCGCGATCGGATCGGTTTTCTTCGTGGCATCGGACGCGTTGCTGGCGTGGAATCGATTCCGGCAGCCGTTCCCGTGGGCCGGTCCGGCGATCACCTTGACCTACGTAGCAGCCCAGTGGCTTATCGCCCGCTCCGTCGACATGACGGAATCTGCGGTCATCCCGATTGGTTAGATGCCGAGCAACCGCCGGATGTCATTGGAGAAAGCCAGGACCATCAGCATGACGATGACCACGAATCCCGCCATCGTGAGCCACTCGCGAACCCGCCCCGTCACGGGGCGGCGAGTCACACCCTCCGCCAGCAGAAAGAGGAACTGACCGCCGTCCAGGATCGGTATTGGCAACAAGTTGACGATGGCCAGGTTCACCGAAATGGCCGCCATGAATACGAGGAAGTCCTCGAGGCCCCGGCGGACACTCTCGCCGGCGGCAACGCCGATCGAAATCGGGCCGCCGACCTCCCGGGCGGAGACCCGCCCCGAGAAAATCCCCTTGACGACCCCGACGATCGTGCCGGCGACGAAGCCGGTTCGGCGAACCCCCTCACCCATTGACGCCAGGAGCCCGACCGACTCGCGAACGTCGGCTACCAAGGGGCCGCGGATCCCGACTCGCCCGACCGTCCGGGTCCCGGTCGAATCCTTGACCTTCTCGGCCCGAGGCGCCACCGTGAGGGTACGCCGGCCACCGGCACGACCGACCTCGATCGCCACCGGCTGACCCGCCCGGGCCTCGATCATCGAGACCATCTCCCGCCACTCGCGAACCGGAACGCCGTTGAAGCTCAGTACCGTGTCTCCGACGGCGAGCCCCGCGGCCGCGCCGGCTTGGCCGGCTACGACTTCCGCGACGATCGGCGGTACCAGGGGCCGGATCGCGGCCAACGCCCGCGCCCGCGCCGCCGGATCGCCGCGCACAACCAGGGAGCGCCCCCCGGCGAGGCTCACGACCACGGAGTCCCCGGGTCCGCCCCAGGCGCGGACAACGGCCTGCCAGCTGCTGACCGGCGTTCCGCCAACGGCGGCGATCCGATCGCCTAACGACAACGCGGACAGCGCCGCGGCGCCGGCCGGGAGGGCCTTGGCGTCCACCGCCGCGACGGTCGTCGACTCCAGCACCGGGAGGCCTTTGAAATAGACCAGCCCGGAGAAGACCAGCCAGGCGAACAGCGTGTTCATGACCACGCCCGCCAGGATCACCACCATTCGGACCCAGACCGGCTTGGCCTCGAACATTCGCTCCGGCGGAACCTCCACGCCTCCGGCATCCCCACCCTCGAGAGCGCCGGCCGCGCCTTCCTCGGCCGTGCTCGCCATCTTGACGTAGCCACCGAGGGGAAGCCAGGAGACCGAGTATTCGGTTTCGCCGCGGCGAAACGAGAGCCAGCGCACGGGGGCTCCCAGCCCCAGCGAGAACCGATGGACATAGATCCCGGCCCACTTGGCCGCCAGGAAGTGGCCGAGCTCATGGACGAACACGAGCACCCCGATCACCACCAGGGTCGAAACGACCGTCAGGCCAACGCCGCTCATCCGATTACCGCCTCTGCTTCCGCCCTGCCCCACCGGTCGGCCGCCTGCACCACTGCAAGACTTTCCTGTGGCCCGGGTCGATGCCGTTCCAGGACGGTCTCGATGGTCGCCGCAATCCGGCCGAACGGTAATCGCCCCTCGAGGAACCGCGCCACCGCGACCTCGTTCGCGGCGTTGAACACCGCCGGCGCGGTCCCGCCGGCCACGCCGGCAGCCACACCAGCCGAGAAGGCCCGAAACACATCGACCCTGACCGGTTCGAACGTGAGGGCGCTGGCCGCGACCGGGTCGAACCGGCGAACACCCGGATCGGTCCAGCGCTCCGGATAGCTCAAGGAATAGAGAATCGGCAGCTCCATCGACGGAAACCCCAGCTGGGCCAGCACACTGCCATCCGGAAACTCCACGAAGGCATGCACGATGCTCTGGGGATGCACCACGACCTCGATCGCCTGGTAGGGTACGCCAAAGAGAAAATGACCCTCGATGACTTCCATGGCCTTGTTGGCGAGGCTGGCGCTGTCGACGGTGATCTTGTTGCCCATACGCCAGGTGGGATGGTTGAGCGCTTCCGCCACGGTGGCGTTGGCGACTCGATCGGCGCTCCATTGCCGGAACGGGCCGCCCGAGGCGGTGAGGATCAGACGGGAGGCGCGGCCCCCGTGGCCCACGAGGCATTGCCACACGGCACTGTGCTCGGAGTCGATCGGGACCAGTTCCCCACCGCCCGCCACCCGGGCGCGCTCAACCAGTTCGCCGGCCACCACGAGCGATTCCTTGTTGGCCAGGGCAACCCTCTTGCCGGCGGCAAGCGCGGCGAGGGTCGCCTCCAGGCCGGCGAATCCGACCATGGCATTGACCACCACGTCCACGTCGGGCCGGGTCGCCACCTCGATCAGCCGGCGGTCGCTATCCGGATCAGCCGCCAGGACGGAGAGCGCCGGCCGCCATTCCGACGCCTGGGCCTCGAGGCGGGCACGATTGGTGCCCCCGGTCAACGCGACGACCCGGAACCGATCCGGGTGGCGGCGGATCACGTCGAGCGTGGAACATCCGATCGACCCGGTCGAGCCGAGGACCGCGATGCCTCTCATGATCGGCTCAGAGGACCCCGAAGGCCCGGTACAGCATGGCCGAGATCGGCACGACGAAGTAGAGGGCGTCGAATCGATCGAGGACGCCGCCATGGCCTGGAATGAGGCCACTGGAGTCCTTGACGCCGACTTCACGCTTGAAGAGGGACTCCGCGAGGTCGCCGACCTGGGCCGCCACCGACAGCACCGCGCCGAAGAGGCTCGCCTGGAGGTCGGTGATGGTGAAGCCGGACGGGATCATCGCGATGTGGTTGAACAGGACCGCGGCCGCGATCCCGCCGATAAAGCCGGCAGCCGACCCACTCCGGGTCTTTCCCGGGCTCACGACCGGCGCCAACTTGGGCCCGCCAACCGACTTTCCGACCCACATGGCCACGCTGTCGCAAATCCAGGTGACCGCGAGGGGAAAGAACACGGCCCAGGTCGAGGGCCAGCTCCGTTCCGGACCGGTGGCGTAGCGGATGCCGAGCAGGAAGCTGGGCAGGACGGCACAGTAGAGGGGCGCCATGATCGTGACGCTCGCGACGCCGAGAGGGTGCTGGTCGGGCGCACGCCGGAACAGGGTCGCGGCGAGAACCCAGATCACGGTGCCAGCCAGGGCGAACCAGACGGACGGCAACATCGACGACCAGTCGAGCCCGCCCAGGCGAACCACAGTGCCGCCGTAGGCGAGCCAGACGCCGACTGGAATGAGCGCACTTAAAACCAGGGTATGCCGCCAGAGCGGCTCAATGCCCTGCCGCCGGGCGATGCCGACGAGTTCGTGCGAACCCAATGCGCCGATCACGGCAACCAGCAGGGCGAGCGGCAGGCCTCCCAGGTACACGATCCCGACCGCGGCGGGGATCGCCCAGACGGCGAACATGATTCGCTTCAGATTGTTCGACATGGGCACCTACTCGTTGACCACCCGTCCGAAGCGACGATCGCGCCGCTGATAGTCCAGCAAGGCTTCGAAGAAATGTTCGCGGCTGAAGTCGGGCCACAACACCGGCGTGACGTAGAACTCAGCGTAGGCGAGCTGCCAGAGAAGGAAATTCGACAGTCGGAACTCGCCGGACGTGCGGATCAACAGGTCGGGATCGCCCCAGGGTGCCGTGTACAGGCGTTCAGCGAATCGGGCCTCGTCGATATCGGCTGGCGCCAGGCGTCCGGCGGCGACCTCCTCCGACAGCAGGCGGGCTGCCCGGGTCAGTTCCGCGCGGGCGCCATAGGAGATGCAGATGTTGAGGGCGAGGACGCGGCCCTGCTCGGTTTCCGACTCGACGAACTCGACGGCCTTCAGGGCGTGCGCCGACAGGGGCGACCGGTCGCCCAGGACGCGGACCCGGACGCCCTGGGCGGTCAGTTCCGCCGACTGAGTGGCGACGTAGTGCTGGAGCAGCGCCATCAGGGCGTCGACTTCCTCCTGCGGGCGCTGCCAGTTTTCCTGACTGAAGGCGAAGATGGTGAGGGTCGAGACGCCGGCCTGGATACCGGCCTCGGTCAGACCACGGACCGAGGCCATGCCGGCCTGGTGACCGGCCGTGCGGGGGAGGTTGCGGCGCTGGGCCCAACGGCCGTTGCCATCCATGATGACGGCAACGTGGCCCGGCACCGCACCCTGCAGCTTCAAGCGGGACAGCAGATCGTCAGCGGAGGGGGTCAAACCTCCATGATCTCCGCTTCTTTGCCCTGCGTGAGCTGATCGATCTGCTTGACGTGATCGTCGGTGATCTTCTGGACGTCCTTCTCGGCCCGCGACTTCTCATCCTCCGAGATATGCTCGATCTTCTTGATCTTGTGCAGGGCGTCGGTCCGGGCATGGCGGACCGCGACCCGGCCCTCCTCCGCCAGCTTGTGGATCACCTTGACGAGATCCTTGCGGCGCTCTTGTGACAGGGCGGGAATCGGAATCCGAATCAGGTTACCCTGGGTCGCGGGGTTGAGCCCGAGCTGGGAGTCACGAATCGCCCGTTCGATCGGAATGATCAGCGATTTGTCGAAAGGCTGGACGGTGAGCATGCGTGGCTCGGGGGCCGAGACCATGCCGACCTGGTTGATCGGTACGTGGGCACCATAGGCTTCGACCTTGACCACATCGAGGAGATGCGGACTGGCCTTGCTGGTGCGGATCCCGGAGAACTCCTTCTTGGTGTTCTCGAGGACCTTCTGCATGCCGTCTCTGGCCTGCTTTACAAAATCAGGAATGGTACTCATCGTACGATCGTCCCCACCCGTTCGCCCGAGAGGACCCGAGCGATGGCTCCGGGCTTGTTGATGTTGAACACCACGATCGGGAGCTTGTTGTCCTTGCACAGACCGAAGGCATTCGCGTCCATGACCGCGTATCCGTTCACGATGGCCTCCTGGAAGGATAACTCGGGAATGAACTTGGCGGCGGGGTCTTTTTTCGGATCGCCGGTATAAATCCCGTCCACCCCGGTGGCCTTCAGGATGACCTCGGCCTCGATTTCGAGGGCCCGCAGCACCGCCGCGGTGTCGGTGGAGAAGAACGGGTTGCCGGTCCCGCCGGCGAAAATCACCATCCGCCCCTTCTCCATGTGACGGACCGCCCGGCGCCGGATATAGGGCTCAGCCAGGCTTTCCATCCGGATCGCCGTCATCACCCGGGTCTGCACCCCCATCTTCTCGAGGATGTCCTGCAGCGCCAGGGCATTGATGACGGTGGCCAGCATGCCCATGTAGTCGGCGTTGACCCGGTCGAGGCCTTCGCGGCTGGCATGGGCGCCACGAACGATGTTGCCGCCGCCCACGACCAGACCCAGGTGAATTCCCTGGGCATGGACCCCCTTGATCTGGCCGGCCAGCCCTTCGACGACCCCGTAGTCGAGACCCTGGCCTCGGTCGCCGGCCAAGGCCTCGCCCGAGACCTTGAGCAGCGCCCGGCGATAAGCCAGTGCCATCAGCCTTCCCCGACCTTCATGCGGGCAAACCGCTTCACGGTGACGGTCCCACCGATCAGTTTCGCCTGATTCTTGATCAGGTCGCCCACGGTGATTGCGTCGTCCTTGACGAACGATTGGCCGGTGAGGGTCCGTTCCGCAACGAACTTCCGGACCTTGCCGTCCACGATCTTGCTGCGGATGTTCTCCGGCTTGCCCTCCGCCACCACGAGTTCCTCGGCGATCCGGCGCTCGCGCGCGACGAGGTCGGCCGGAATGTCGGCCTCGGTGATGCCGACCGGATCGGCGGACGCGATGTGGAGGGCGAGGTCCTTGGCCAGCGCGAGGAGCGCCTCCCCAGCCGGGCCCTCGACGTCGATCAGCACGCCGACCTGGCCGTTGTGGTGGCTGTAGGCGGCGACGACGCCGTTCGGCTGGACGAACCGGGCAAAACCCTTGATGGTCATGGCTTCGCCGGTCTTCCCGGACGTCAGCTTGACCGACTCGGCCACGGTGCTATCGCGGAACGGCTGGGCGTCAATCGAGCCCGCGTTGACGCCCACCGGGGCATTGGCCGCCACCTGCCTGGCCAGGTCGCGGGCGAGGGCGATGAAGTCGTCGGTCTTGGCGACGAAATCGGTCTCGCAGTTCAACTCGACCAGGCCGCCCGACTTGCCGTCGGCGGCGAGTTCGATCACGACGAGGCCTTGCGAGGCGCTTCGTCCCGCCCGCTTCTCGGCCTTGGCGATGCCCTTCTTGCGGAGGACGTCGGAGGCCTTCTCCATATCGCCCTGGACTTCCTCGAGGGCGGCGCGGCAATCGCCGATGCCGGCGCTGGTACGCGAGCGAAGCTCGCTGATCTCCTTGGGGGTCGGCTTGTAGCTCATGACTGACACGTTTCGTTAGGTTCCGTTAGGTACTGGACCGGCGAACTCTTCACCGGCCTTGATATGACGCCGCCGCGAACGACCCAGGGGCCATTGCGCGGCGGCGAGGTTCATCGGCAACCGATGACCGCTAGTCGGCGCTCAGGCCTCTCCCGCCGGCTCCGGATCGGTCTTCAGGCGCGCCGCGATGGCTTCAGGCTTGGGCCGCCGCTTGCGGGCCGCTGCGGCCCCACTCGCCGGTGCGGCCGCCGCGCCGGCCGCCGGCCGGCCACCGCCCCGCCGGCGACGATCTTCGGCATCGCCTTCGGTGCCTTCGCCGGTGCTGTAGGTCTCGCCGCTACCATCCTCTGACCCGTCCTTGCTTGGCGCCGCCGCCCGGGCCTCGACCAGAACTTCGGCCAGCGCCCGGGTGATCAGCGAGACCGACCGGATGGCGTCGTCGTTGCCGGGAATCGGCACCGTGATGACGTCCGGATCGGCGTTGGTGTCGACGATGGCGACGACCGGAATGCCGAGTTTATTGGCTTCCAGGATCGCGATTCGTTCCTTCTTGGCATCGACGATGAACAGCGCACCCGGCAGCCGGCCCATCTGCTTCACGCCCTCAAGGTAACGGGACAGCTTTACCCGCTCACGCTCGAAGAGCAGCTTTTCCTTCTTGGTGTAGTTGTCGAAATCGCCGTCGCTCGCGCCCTGCTCCAAGTCCCGGAGGCGCCGAATCTGGCGCTTGATGGTCTGGAAGTTGGTGAGGGTGCCGCCGAGCCAGCGTTCCGTCACCCAGAGGGCGCCGCACGCCGCCGCATCGACCTGGACGAGCGCCTTCAGCTGCTTCTTGGTGCAGACGAAGAGGACGCTCTCCCCCTTCATGACCACCGTACGGAGCAGTTCCTGGGCCTTGGCGATCTGGGCCTGGGTCTTCTGCAAGTCGATCAGGTAGATGCCCGACCGTTCGGCGAAGATGAAACGGCGCATCTTCGGGTTCCACCGGCGCGTCTGGTGGCCGAAGTGCACACCGGCCTCAAGGAGTTCCTGCAACTGAGGTAAAGCAGCCATCGAACGAGTACGTCCCTTCCAAGTGTCGGGTTAGATCCGCCATCGCCTTCGTCTCAGCCACGAACCCTCGCGAGGGCACCCCGCGGCCAATCGGGCGATGTGTGTGATACCCGGCCCCGGGACGACCCGGGGCCTGGGTGTTTACCGCTTGCTGAACTGGAACCGCTTCCGGGCGCCGGGACGGCCGGGCTTCTTGCGCTCCACGGCCCGCGGATCGCGAGTCAGGAGCCCGTTGGTCCGGAGCTTGGCCCGGTGCATCGCGTCGACCTGGAGCAGCGCCCGGGCGATCCCCAAGCGCAGCGCGCCGGCCTGACCGGTAACGCCGCCGCCGTCGCAGTGCGCCTTGACATCGAACGCGCCGAGGGTGTCGGTGGTCGAGAACGGCTGCTGGATGTGCTGAACCAGCGACGGACGGGGGAAATAGTCACCCAGCGTCCGGCCGTTGACTTCCCACTTGCCGGTGCCCGGTTTGAGATAGACGCGGGCCACGCTGGTCTTGCGACGACCGACGCCGTGCCAGCGCAGTTCGGGAGTAGCGGTCATGCGTACACCTTCATCGCAAAGGGCCTGGGACTCTGGGCCGCATGAGGATGGGTATCCCCCGCGTAGACCTTGAGCTTAGTTCGGAGCCGCTGCTTCGACAGGGAGTTCTTCGGCAACATCCCGAAGACGGCCTTCTCGATCACCCGGTCCGGATGCTTTTCCATCATCGACTTGAGGGGCGTAAACCGCTCATGGCCCATGTAGCCGGTGTGCCGGAAGATCTGGCGCTTGTCGAGCTTGGTGCCGGTGAACTTGACCTTGGCGGCATTGACCACCACGACGAAATCTCCGCCATCAATGTGCGGAGTGAACGTCGGCTTGTGCTTGCCGCGAATGAGCTGGGCCACCATGCTGGCGAGACGCCCGAGCGGCACACCGGCCGCGTCAACGACGTGCCAATCATGCCGGACATCCTGCGTTCGTTCCGAAAAAGTCTTCATACCATACCCGAAATACGTGTGGACCGCCGGGTTGGCGGAGCCGCGGATAATAGCGCCGGATAGGGACTTAGGTCAAGTCCGGGCGGTCAGACCGGGCTGCGGAAGCTGATCAGTACCGTGCCCTTCTCCACGACCTGGCCCGGCGTGGCGTGGACCTGTTCCACGACACCGGGCCCACCGGCCTTGAGTTCATTTTCCATCTTCATCGCCTCGAGCACCACGAGTCCCTGACCCGCCACCACCGTCTGACCGGGTTCCGCGAGCACGCGGACCACCAGGCCGGGCATCGGGGCTTTGAGGGCAGCCGGGCCGGCGGCCGCCTTGCCTTCGCCGACCAGGCTCTGAATGTGATGGGTGCGCTCATCGACGACATCGACCTCGAACCGGTCACCACGACGCTGGACCAGCCATTTTCCGCGCGCCACCGGTTCGACGGGAACGATCCACGACGCCCCGTCGATCAGTAGGTTCCGAACCGGCGTTCCGGGCACGGCCCGCAGCTCGACCGCGTGCGCCTTGCCATCCACCCGCACGGTCTCGCCGTCGACGTCTACTTCGACCGTCCGACCGGCCAGCGTCACCATGTATTTCATATCCGCTCCATCACGGCCACCGACTCCACGTGAGCCGTCTGGGGAAAGAGGTCAAAAAGCTCGAGCGAGGCCAGCCGATACGTCGCGGGCCCCTCCGCACTGCCGGCCAGTCGCCCCAGGTCGCGAGCGAGCGTCGCCGGATCACACGATACGTACACAATCCGCTCCGGCCCGCGGCGGACCAGCTCGTCGACCACCTCCCGGCCCATCCCGGTTCTCGGCGGGTTGGTGATCACCAGGTCCGGCCGGCCGAGGGACCCGACCACCTTTTCGGCTGCCCCCGTCACCCGTTCGATCCGGCGACCGTAAATCCTCTGGGCCTCTTCCGCTGCGGCGACAGCACCCCGATCCCACTCCACACTCTCCACCGTGGCCCCCGCCTCCGCCAGCCGGACTGACGTCTCGCCGACACCGGCGTAGAGATCCCAGACCCGTCGGCCATCCACGGCGCCGAGATGCTGAATGGCGCGGGCCCGGACCCGATCTCCCATCCCCGGATTCACCTGCGCGAACGCCGTGGCCGGGTAGGCCGATTCGGCGCCCGCGACCGCCCGGGCGGCGCCGCCATCCGGGCGCCACCAGACCGTGAGCGGCGCACCGGCTGACGCGATCTCGCGATGGAACGCCGGTCCCGTGGTCCAGTGGGGGCCCGCGGCCGTTTCAAAAACGAGATGCTGCCCCCCGTCGCGGTCCAACCGAAGAACCAGCCGTTCCAGCGTCCTCGGCCAGTGGCGCCGGGCCAGCACGACCCGGTGCCAGAGCAGGTTCAGCGACCCGGCCGCGAGGTGGCAGGTCTCGAGCTGGAACACCGAGCCGCCTTCGAGCGGATGATAGCCGACGCGGCCATCTCCCCCGCGGGTCAGGGTGATCTTGGCGCGATACTGCCACTCCGAAGGCGCGGGTTCGAGTTCGGGGTCGACATCGAGAGGCATCCTGGCGATCCGCCGGATTGCATCGCCCACGATCGACCGGCGCGCTGCCCGCTGGTGGTCCGCGGCGAGGTGCTGCAACTGACACCCGCCACACCGATCGCGATGGTAATGCGGACAGGCCGGCTCGACCCGTCCCGGCCCGGGCTCGAGCACCTCGAGGACCCGGCCCCGCGCAAACCGGGCAGCGGTCCGGGTCAGGGCGATCGAGACGGTGTCCCCGGGCGCCGTCCGGGGAACGAAGACCGCCCGACCATCGGCCAGCCGCCCGACGCCGTCACCGCCGGCCGCGATCCGCTCGATCCCGACCCGTTCATCCACTGCCTAACGAAGCCCCTCGGCCCGGCCCCGGACGAGCCAGGCACTGGTCACCTGATCGTCCAGCGCCACCGCCGGTTTCTGCCGCTGGCGACGTTCCTCCTCGGCCAGGGCCGCCACCACCGCCAGCAGCTTGACGAGCTCGTCGTCCGGGGCCGCCACGATCAGCTCGGGCCGCCGCTCGAGGAACTGGATGTCGATCCGGCCGGCCCGGAAGTCGGGATCAGCCAGCAGTCGCAGGTGGAAGGGCTGATTGGTCGCGACGCCGGTGACGACCAACTCGGCCAGTGCCCGCTCCATCCGGGCGATGGCGTCGGACCGGCTGGCACCGTGCACGATCAGCTTCGCCAGCATCGAATCGTAGAACAGCGTCACCTCGTCGCCGGTCTCGACTCCGCTGTCCCACCGAATGCCCGGGCCGGCAGGCGCCTTGAGATAGGTGATCCGGCCCGTGGACGGCAGGAAGCCGTTGGCCGGGTCCTCGCTGGTGATCCGGCACTCGATCGCCCAGCCCCGAGGCGAGAGCGGACCGGGCGCCACTGTCATGGGCATTCCGCGGGCGATCCGGAGTTGTTCGCGGACCAGGTCGACGCCATACACCAGTTCGGTGACGGGATGCTCGACCTGAATCCGGGTATTCATCTCGAGGAAGTAGAACGACCCGTCCGCGGCGAGCAGGAACTCGCAGGTCCCGGCGCTCCGGTACCCGACTGCCTTCGCCGCCGCGACCGCTGCCTGCCCCATTCGTTCCCGGAGTTCCGGATCGACGGCGATGCTGGGCGCCTCCTCGAGCAGCTTCTGGTGACGCCGCTGGACCGAGCACTCGCGCTCGCCGAGGTGGATCGTCCGTTCGTGATCGGCCAGGACCTGGATCTCGACGTGGCGGGGGCGCTCGATGAACTTTTCGAGGTAGACGGCCGGATCTCCAAACGCCTTCTGCGCCTCGGACGCCGCCGATGTGAGCGCGCCGGCGAGGTCGTCCGGGCGGGTAACGACCCGCATTCCCTTGCCGCCGCCGCCGGCGGCCGCCTTCACCAACACCGGGTAGCCGAGCGCCGCGGCCACCCGGGTCGCCTCGGCGGGATCGGTGACGGCCGCCATCGCGCCGGGAACCACGGGTACGCCGGCCGCCTGCATCCGACGACGGGCCTCCGTCTTGTCTCCCATGGCCTGGATCGCCGAGGCGGGCGGACCGATAAAGACCAGGCCGGCCTCGGCGACCCTGGCCGCGAACGCCGCCCGTTCGGAGAGGAAGCCGAAGCCCGGGTGGATCGCCTGGGCGCCGGTCGCCTGGGCGGCGGCAATGATCTTGTCCATCACCAGATAGCTTTGCGCGGCCGGGGGCGGGCCAATGTGCACCGCGGCATTGGCAGCGCGGACGTAGGGGGCGGACCGGTCGGCGTCGGAGTAGACCGCGACCGCTTCGAGCCCCTCTTCGTGACAGGCCCGGATGATCCGGAGGGCGATTTCGCCCCGGTTGGCGATGAGAACTCGAGTGATAGGCATGGCCATCAGAGCGGAATATTCCCGTGCTTCTTGGGCGGATTCCGGTCCCGTTTGGTCCTGAGAGTCCGGAGGGCATCGATCAAGCGAGGCCGGGTGTCCCGCGGGTCGATCACGTCGTCGATGAATCCGCGGGCGGCGGCCTTGTAGGGATTGGCGAACGTGCGGGTGTACTCGTCGATCTTCCTGGCGGCCTCCGCGGCCGGATCAGCCGCCTTGGCGATCTCGTCCTTGAACAGGATCTCGACCGCTCCCTTGGGGCCCATGACGGCGATCTCCGCGGTCGGCCAGGCGAGGTTCAGATCGGCGCGGATATGTTTCGAGTTCATGACGTCATAAGCGCCGCCGTACGCCTTGCGAGTGATGACCGTCAGCTTCGGCACGGTCGCTTCGCAATAGGCATAGAGCAGCTTGGCACCGTGCCGGATGATGCCGCCATGCTCCTGCGCCACGCCCGGCAGGAACCCCGGCACGTCGACGAAGGTGACCAGCGGAATATTGAACGCATCGCAGAAGCGGACGAACCGCGCCGCCTTGGTCGAGCTGGCAATGTCGAGCACACCGGCGAGCACGGCCGGCTGGTTGGCCACGACGCCGACGGACCGGCCCCCAAGACGCGCAAAGCCGACCAGGATGTTGCCGGCGAAGCCTTCCGCGATCTCGAAAAACTGGCCGTGGTCCATTACGGCGCGGATGACGCCGTGCATGTCGTACGGACTGGCCGACGACTCGGGAATGATGTCCAGGAGAGACTCCTCCCGACGGTCTTCCGGGTCGTCGGTCGCCATCGCCGGCGGGTCATCGAGGTTGTTCGACGGCAGATAGGTCAGGAGTTCGCGGATCGAGGCCAGGCATTCCGCCTCGGAGGCCGCCACCCGGTGTGCGATACCCGACGTCTCGCCGTGGACGTCGGCGCCACCGAGACCTTCGAAACTGACCTCCTCGTGCGTCACCGTCTTCACGACGTTAGGCCCGGTGACGAACATGTAGCTGACCCCCCGGACCATGAAGATGAAGTCCGTGATGGCCGGGCTGTAGACCGCGCCGCCCGCGCAGGGACCCAGGATGGCCGAGATCTGCGGCACCACGCCCGAGGCAAGGGTGTTGCGGAGGAAGATGTCGGCGTAGCCCCCCAGGGAGGCCACTCCTTCCTGAATCCGGGCCCCGCCCGAATCGTTCAGCCCCACCACGGGGGCCCCGTTTTTCACCGCCAGGTCCATCACCTTGCAAATCTTTTCGGCGTGGGTCTCCGACAGGGACCCGCCAAACACGGTGAAGTCCTGGGAGAACACGTAGACGAGGCGTCCCCCCACCCGACCGTACCCGGTGACGACGCCGTCGCCCGGGATCTGTTGATCGGCCAGCCCGAAATCGGTGGCGCGGTGGGTGACGAACCGGTCGAGTTCCACGAAGCTGCCTTCGTCGAGCAAGAGATCGAGACGCTCGCGCGCCGTGAGTTTTCCCTTCTTGTGCTGCTGGGCGATCCGGGCCGGGCCGCCGCCCTGTTCGGCCTGGGCCTGGCGGTGGTGGAGTTCGTCGAGAAGGCGCCGCGGGTTCGACATGGTCTTTCGGCTCCCAATCCGGGCTAGAAGCCCAGCATCTGCGTGAACTTCATGATGACGCTTCGACCCGGCGCAACATAGGGCTCACCGGGAACCGTGATCCGTTGCTCGTTGAGGACGATGAACAGATCGCTCAACGGATGATGGATCAGATTGAAGCGAACGTTGGCATTGAAGAGATGGTGCTCCGGATCATACTGCGTCAGGGCATCGAGGAACATGTTGGTGGTGAAGCTGTAGTTCGCCCGCATGGTAAAGAGCGTCGCCGTGAAATGGGCCCCGGCCGGCTGACCGAGGTCGGCCGAGGTCCGGATCAGGCCGCCGGTGGCCCGGAACCGATAGCTCGGCCGGACGGTCAGCGTGAGGTTCGCGGTCTTTTGGCGCCCGCTCCACAACCCGCCCGTGATCAACCGGATCGACCCCGATACCGCGCGGCTCGGATCGGTATTGCCGACGAACATGTACTCGGTCCAGTCGTACTTGCCTGACGGAATCGAGTCGACATCCGGACTGATCGCGAAGGGTGTCGTGATGACCTGGCGGTTCGGGTTCCAGGACAGCTCGAAGTACGCCCCGTTGCTCATGAAGAATGTGTAGCCGGTGTGGAGATTGTAAGCGATCGAATGACCGCGGAGGTCTTCATAGAAGTTCCAGACGGCATGGGGATGCATCTCGCGGACCCCTGCCCGCCTGGCCCAGAGAGGCCGGGGCCGAAGGCCAACGTCAAACAGATACTTTCGAGCCCCGGTCCGGCGATAGTACCCGAGGTCGTCGCGGAAACCCTCGCCGACCTGGAGCATGCCGGCTTTGAGGTGATAGGAATTCGACTCGATGTTGAGCGAGGTTCGCCAGGCGTACTGCCCCTTGCCTGTTCCGGGCGCATCGGTCCCGACCAGGTAGGAATTCCAGTCGAGTTTCCTGAAGAACCGGATGTTGGCGTCGCCGCCAAAGACCCGATTGTAGTCGCCGGACGTGTCGGTGGCCTGGCGGTTCAGGAAGGTCATCCCGATGTCGGTACCCGTGCCGAAGTTCCTGCGGAGGCGGAAGACGCCATAGTTGGTGGCCCGGGTGGTTGCGGTCGCCCTGGTCTGCATCGACAGCGCGCCCACGGTAAAGCCACCAGTCTTGCCGGTCAGCCTGAGGCCCGCCGGAATCGAAATTGTACGGCCATCGGGGTCGAGACCAATCCGCCGGCTGAAGAACAGGAGGAGATCCTCGTCCGGCGTGGGGGTCGTGGTCACCTGATTGTTCCGGGCCGCGTCCCCAACGTAGAACGTGCCCGAGTTCTCGAGAAAGAACTCGCGTTTTTCCGGAAAGAACTGACTGAATTGGGTGAGATTGACCTGCTGCTCGTCGGCTTCGACCTGGGCGAAATCCGGATTGACCGTGGCATCGAGGATCAGGCCGGCCCCGATCCCCGCTTTGACATCGAGGCCCAGATCGGCCGCCTGCTCAAAGCCCGGTCCTCCGGTCTCACGGACGGTTCGGGCGGCGGCATAGGGTTTGATTCTGATGTTTCGCCCGCCGCTGGAGGGGAAACGGAGCCCATCCAGGTGTCCGGCCAGGGAGACGCGAGCCAGGTTGTACGACCGGGGGACCGGCGCCCAGAAGTCGATTTCGTTCCGGCGCCGGTTGCGGCGGCTGAAGTTGATCCCCCACCGGTGGCCGGCCGCGGGATCGAACCGGAGCGACCGGAAGGGAATGGCGAATTCGGCAATCCACCCGTCGGCCACCACCTTGGTCTTGACGCTCCAGGCCGCGTCCCAGCTGGCGTTCACCTCGCGCCCTTCATTGGCCACCTGGCGGTCGGCACGGGCGCCGGCCGGGTTGGTAATGAAGACGTACCCGTTCTGCCGATCGCCGAAGGTGTCGAGCAGGACCTCGAAGTCGTCCTGGTCAAGCTCCTTGAAGTCCTTCTTGATGTCGTTCACCACCAGACGGGCGGGTTCCCGATCGTGCAGGTAGGCCGCGACGTAGAGGTTCTTGCTGTCGTAGGCGACCCAGACCTCGGTCGGTTCGGAAGCCGGCTGCCCCTCACTGGGTTCGCTTTGAACGAACCCCGACACGGGACGGGCCTCGCGCCACACCGGATCGTCGAGGACGCCGTCGACCCGGACCGGCTGGGTCGCGACCGCCGCGGCCACCGCCGGGCGTTCGGCCGTGACTCGGCGGCCGGCCGTGTCGGGCCGGATAGCAGGTGACGCGACGAGAGCCAGCACCAGCGGAAGATTCACGACGAGCCCCTCGGCGAACGGTTCCGTCTCACTCTCACCCCCGCGAAAAACGCGGCGGACCCGGTTGGGCCCGCCGCGTTCCGCGGGAAATCAAACCACGACGATCATTCCATCGTGTCGGTGATCGGCGGCAGCGGCTCCTGCTTCGGCGGCGCGCCGGTCTCGTCTTCGGGGTATCCCTTGACGGTGACCACGATCCGGTGGTGGACCGGATCGACTTCGATCACTTCGACATCGGCGACCTGATTCTCCTGGACGACGTCGCCCGGGTTCTGGACGTTCTCGAAACCCAATTGCGACATCGGGGCGAAGCCCTCGAGGTCGTTGCCGAGATCCACGACGACGCCCTTGTCCATCATCCGGACGATCCGGCCCTTGATCATGCTCCCGACCGGCAAGTTCTCGCCGATCTTGAGCCACGGATCCTCTTCAGCCTGCTTGAGTCCGAGCGAAATCCGCTTGTTCTCGGCGTCAATGTTCAGCACGACGACATCGACTCCATCGCCCTTCTTGACCACTTCCGACGGATGCTGGACCCGCTTGGTCCAGGACATATCGGAGATGTGAATCAGGCCGTCGATGCCCGCCTCGATTTCGACGAACGCGCCGAAGCTGGTCAGGTTCCGCACCTTGCCCTGAATCCGGGTGCCAACCGGATACTTCTGCGGCAGGATCATCCACGGGTCCTGCTCGGTCTGCTTCATGCCTAGGGAAATCTTCTCTTCGGTCTCATCGACCTTGAGCACGACCGCCTCGATGGTCTCGCCGATCGAGACGATCTTGGACGGATGCCGCACGTTCCGGGTCCAGCTCATCTCGGAGATGTGCACCAGGCCTTCGATACCGGCTTCGAGCTCGACGAACGCGCCGTAGTTGGTGATCGACACGACCTTGCCCTGGACGCGGGTACCGACCGGGTACTTCTCGGCGATGTCCTTCCACGGATAGGGCTGGAGCTGCTTCATGCCCAGCGAAATCCGCTCACGCTGCCAGTCGATGTCCAGGATCTTGACCTCGACTTCGGACCCGATCTGAACCATCTCGGTCGGGTGCGACACCCGGCCGTAGGACATGTCGGTGATGTGAAGCAGGCCGTCGACACCGCCGAGATCGATGAACGCCCCGAAGTCGGTGATGTTCTTGACGATGCCCTTCCGGGTCTGGCCGGCGAGGAGCTCCTTCATCAGGTGCTCGCGCTTGCTGGCCCGCTCGTTCTCGAGAATGACCCGGCGCGAGACGACGATATTCCGCCGGCGCTTGTTGAGCTTGATGATCTTGAATTCGAAGGACTGGCCCAGGAGCTCGTCGATGTTCGGCACCCGGCGGAGCGCGATCTGCGACCCGGGGAGGAAGGCATCGACCCCCATCACGTTCACGACCACGCCGCCCTTGATCTTCTTCATCAGGGTGCCCTGCACCGGCTCGTCGCTCTCGTGGGCAACCCGGATCTTTTCCCAAACCCGCATGAAATCGGCTTTCTTCTTCGAAAGCACGACGGCGCCCTCGTGGTCCTCGAGGTGCTCGAGGAACACTTCGACTTCTTCACCCTCCTGCGGCCGCTCCTTGAACTCGTCGAGCGGGACGGAGCCTTCAGACTTGAAGCCGACATCGAGGATGACGGCATTGTCGGTGATGCGGAGGACCTTCGACTTGACGATCTCGCCTTCGACGATCTGCGCCATGGTGCCCTCGTACATCGAGAGCATGCTTTCGTAATCGGCGTCGGAATAGGTCTCGTCGTACAGGTCGGTGCGGACCCGAAGGCCCGTGGCGGTCGCGAACTGCGCAGCGCCGGATTTATGCGGCTTGGACATGGAGGAACACTCGTGGGCCTCGCGACCGGCCGAGGCACCAGGTTGGGGGTGAAGGTTGCCCCGGCGACCGGATGGTCCGACCGACGGGAAGAACCGCAAATTATAGCCGCGAAGTTACTTCAGGACAAGGCCTTACGGGCAAGGGCGACGATCCGGGCCACTTGGTCCTGGAAGCCCAGGCTGGTGGTGTCCACCAGTACGGCCTCGGGCGCCTGGCGGAGCGGCGCCACCGCCCGACCGGCGTCGAGCGCGTCCCGCGCCGCAAGGCGTTCGGTTTCGAGGGCCAGCATCCGCTCGTTGCTGTCCTCGCCGCGCTGGGCCAGGCGGCGACGGGCCCGCGCCTCCGGCGTGGCGGTGAGGAACACCTTGAGCACGGCCTCGGGGAAGACGACGGTACCGATGTCGCGGCCGTCGAGGACGAGGACCCAGTCGTCGCTGGCGGCCGCCCGAAGCCGGTCGTTGACCCAGTCGCGGAGGGGGCCAATCGCCGCCACGGCGGAGACGGCGGCCGTCACTTCCGACGTCCGGATCACCGACTCCGCCGGCCGACCGTCCAGGAACGGGACGATCTCCCGGCCGTCGTGATCGAGGCCCAGCTTGCGGCGGGCGGCCTCGGCGGCGATCGATGACGGGTCGAGGCTGTTCAAATCGAGGGCCACCCGGGTGAGCCCGCGATAGAGTGCCCCGGAATCGAGGTGGTGGGCGCCGATGGCGCGGGCGACGGCGGCCGCCGTGGAGGATTTGCCCGAGGCGGCGGGCCCATCGATGGCGATGACACGTCTCATGAAATCCGGCCCCGCCTGACGCCATCGAGCAGTTCGAAGAATCCCGGAAAACTCACGGCCGCGCAGTCGCGGTCGTCGATGGTGATCCGGGCACCCGGCACGACCGACAGTACGCCGAACGCCATGGCGATCCGATGATCGCCATCGGTTCGGATCCGGCCCCGCGGGGGGTGATCGCTTCCCGCGATGCTCAACGTGTTGCCCTGCCCCGACGCCTGATAACCAAGCAGCCGAAGGTTGTCCGCCATCAGACCGAGCCGGTCACTCTCCTTGACCCTCAGTTCGCCCACCTCTTCGAAGCGACTGGTGCCGGCGGCGCGGGCCGCGACGACGGCCAGGAGCGGAATCTCGTCGATCAGGCCGGGAATCTCGACCGCCGAAACCGTGGCGGCCCGGAGGTCCCCGGGGGCCGCATGAATGGTACCGATCGGCTCTCCGAGCGTGGCGCCGGAGGGTTCGGCCCGAACCGTCGCCCCCATTCGCCGCAGCACGGCCAGAAACCCGGTTCGGGTCGGGTTCAGGCCCACCCCGCCCAGGGTCAGCGGGTAACGGCCAAGGAGGCCTGCGCCGACCAGAAACGCCGCCGAACTCGGATCGCCGGGGACGGTCATGTCAAAGGCCGGCACCGGACCGCCCGCGGCGAGCTCGATCCAGCCATCCCGTTCCCTCAGCCGGTAGCCTAACGCCTCGAGCATCCGCTCGGTGTGGTCGCGCGAAGGGCCGGCCGGCTCCCGGACCGCAACCGGAACCCCGCCGGCCACCCCGGCGAGAAGAATGGCGCTTTTGAGTTGGGCACTGGAGACCGGCAGTTCCCACCGAAGGGCTGCCAGGCGGCCCCCCCGGACCTCCAGGGGCAGCCGGTCGGCTTGTTCCGGAACAAACCTGGCACCCATCGCGGTCAACGGCTCCGTGATCCGCCGCATCGGACGTTTCCTGAGTGAACGATCCCCGGTGAGCCGCGCGGCGAACCGGTGCGCGGCGAGCAGTCCCATCAAAAGACGGGCCGTCGTGCCGGAGTTCCCACAATGCAAAGTGGCCTGCGGTGCCCGAAACCGACCCCGACCGGTCACGAACAGGGGCCCGCCTCCCACCCGAAGCGACGGGACATCAACTCCGAGTTGCCGGAGCGCCCGGGCTGTCGACCGGGCATCGAGTGAGGCGAGCGGGTGGACCAGCCGGGTCTGCCCGCGGGCCATGCCGCCGAGCAGCAGGGCCCGATGGGTAATGCTTTTATCTCCCGGGACGATAATCAAAGCGTTAACCCAAAGCCTCCGGGCCAAGACATTCTGGTGAAGTACGCTAGACGGTTGTCCGGTAACAACTTAGAATACACCACGCTGAGGGACCAGCGCTTTGCAGCCAACCGCGACCAAGGGAAGCCCAGCCATTCCCGAACCTCACTCACCGCCGAGTTCCGGTGGCCCGGGTCCCAAGGACCTCTGGCTCCTGGCGCCGCTGGTGGACAGCGGCGCCCTTACGGCGGCGCAGGCGCGCGAGCTGCAAACCAACGAGCACGAGAGCATGTGGCTCGGGATCGTGTCGCGGGCCTACTCCACCTCAGCCAGGATCCTCGAGGCCATCTCGATTCGCTTCAAGGTCCCGGTCGCCGACCTCCAGGGGGTCGAAGCGCGCATGGGCGCCCTGCTGCCCGAGGCGCTGGCCCGAAAATACCAGATCGTCGCCATCGGCGCGGATGACCGGCTGATCCGGATCGCCACGGCAGATCCCCGGGACCTCGCCCTGGAGCAGACGCTGGCCTTCGTGACCGGCCGCGACGTGCTCTTCCTGGCGGCGGCGCCGGACGACATCGCGGGCAAGATCGACGAAGTGTACCGCCCCGACGAGGCGGTCAATCGGCTGGTGGACGGGCTCAATCCGACCTCGGTCGAGACGATCGATGAGAGTCCGCCGCAGGAAGCGCCGAGGGACCCGATGCTCGACGCGCCGATGGCTCGCCTCGTCGATGCGATGATTTCGGACGGCGTCCGGGAAGGGGCCAGCGACATCCACTGCGAGCCGCTGGTCGAGGGCACCTCGGTCCGCTACCGGATCGACGGCGTGATGAAGGAGGTCATGCGGCTCCCGCCCTCGGCGGGGCCGGCGCTGGTCCGCCGGATCAAGATCCTGGCCAAGCTCGATGTGACCGATCCACTCCATCCCCACGACGGCCGCTGCGCGGTCCGGGTCGACGGCAAGCCGGTAGACCTCAGAGTCTCGACCGTGCCGGTGGCGCGTCGGGGCGAGAAGGTCGTGGTCCGGATCCTCGACAAGACGAACTTGCGCGCGTCGATCCCGGAGCTCAAGCTCCCGGCTGTCGAGGAGGATCTCCTGGTCCGGCTGCTCGGCCACCGGGAGGGCGTGGTCCTCGTCACCGGCCCCACGGGCAGCGGCAAGACGACCACGCTGTACGCCGCGATCAACCAGCTCAAGACCGGCAAGGTCAACATCGTCACGGTCGAGGACCCGGTCGAGTACGACATGCCGGGGATCTCGCAACTCCAGGTGAATGAGGCCCAGGGCTTCACGTTCGCCAATGCCCTTCGCTCGGTCCTCCGCCAGGATCCCGACATCGTGCTGGTCGGCGAGATCCGGGACGCCGAGACGGCGACCATCGCCACCCAGGCCAGTTTGTCGGGTCACCTGGTGCTGTCGACCCTGCACACCAATGACGCGGCGTCGGCCGTGATCCGGCTCCGTGATCTGGGAATCGACAGCTACAAGATCGGGTCCGCGTTGAAGGGCGTGATCGCGCAGCGCCTGGTGCGGCGGATCTGCAAAGAGTGCTCGGTGCCAATGGCGGTCGACGACCTGCCTCCGGAGGCCAGGCCCGGCCCCCGGTGGGTCGGCACGGCCGCCCCGCGGAAGGCCGTCGGGTGCAAGCAATGCGGAGGCAGCGGGTATCGCGGCCGACTGGCCATCATCGAAATACTCCCGGTGGATGAGAAAGTGGCCCGGCTGATCGGCGCCGGGGCGATGCCGAATGAGCTGATCTCGGCGGCGAGGCCCGCGGGTCTCAAGACGTTGTGGGAGAGCGGGCTGGACCGGGTCTGGCAGGGATTCACGACGCTCGACGAAGTGGTCCGCGTGCTCGGCGAACGGGTCCAGGAGGAAACGCCGGCCCAGGTGACGCCCGCGATCGGTCAGTTTCCGGCGGCCGCGGGCGCGGCGATCGGGGCTGCCGTCCCGGCCGACTCGCCGCCCCTCGTCCCGGCCCGGCCCGGCGGCTCCGGCAAGACCCGCATTCTGATCGCGGATGACGACCGTCAGATGCGGCGCTTGGTGAAGATGATCCTCGAGCGCGACGGCCACGAGGTCGTCGAGGCCGCCGACGGGCTCGATGCGCTGGACGTGATCGAATCCGGTCAGGTCGATCTCATGGTGCTCGACCTCGACATGCCGCGCCTCGACGGCCTGGGCGTCCTCGAAGAACTCCGGGCCCGGGTCGTCACCGCGAGTCTTCCGGTGATTGTGCTGACCGCGCGGGTCGGCGAGGCCGAAGCCCAGGTGCTCGATCTCGGGGCCCACGACTTCATTTCCAAACCGGTGCAACCGGCGTCGCTCCAGGCCCGGGTGCGCGCGGTCCTCCGGCGGACGCGAATGCAGTAGATTCGCCCCATGGCGACCATTGCAATCGTCGACGACAACCCGGACAACCTGAAACTGGTCCGGGCGGTCCTGACCCGTTCAGGACACCGGGTGGCCGAATTTCCTACCGGGGTGGGATTCGCGATTCATGCCGCGACCGACCCGCCGGATCTGGTTCTGCTCGATCTCGAGCTTCCTGATCTCGATGGGTTCGGGGTCCTCGCCGAGTTGCGTCGGCTTCCGCACCGGCTTCGGGTGGTCGCGTTGACGGCGCACGCTTCCCCCGAGGACCAGGCCCTCGCCACCCGGGCCGGGTTCGACGCCTTCATCAGCAAACCCATCGACATCTCGACCTTCCCCGGCCAGATCGGCCGCCTCCTCCCGGGCTGACGGGGCGGCGGACTCCCCCGGCGCACGGTTCGGCGCCACATTAGGTTTAGCAATCAGCAACGACCTTGGCCTGGGGGATCGTTTGGGCGTGAAACGGCGGGACAACGAGCCCACCATCCGCGAAAGCAAGTCGGCGCTGCTCGAGGCGGCGCAGGCGGCGGTGGATGAGCAAAAGACTAAGGCGATTGCCGCCCGAGCGGCGGTGGGTTCGGCGCGGGTTGGATTTCGGGCGTTGCTTCTGGCGACGGTGCTGGCGGGCGCGGCAATCCTCTTCGTCCAGCCCCCGTGGCTGGTGGGCACCGAGCCTCCCATCGAGGCCGC
>JANXXJ010000087.1 GCA_025350665.1 Gemmatimonadota bacterium
ACCCTGAACATGACGGAGGGAACCGCGCCAACCCTCCGGCTGACCAACATCGCCGACAGCGTCCGGCTCGAAGTTGGGCCGCGGCCAGGGGAGCCGATCCGACTCCGAGCCCGGGAACGCCCCGACACCATGGTCGCGCGGCGTCCGCGCCGCTGAAACGAAAACCGGGCCAACCCCGTTCTGGGACCGCGTTGCTGGTTCATCTCTGATGCTTCACACCGAGGTAGTCATGCGTTCGTCGATCGGGTTGATGGTCCTGGCGTTCATGGGGTCCTCTCGGGCCGAAACCGCGCAGGCCCAGAGCGGCAGTTTCATCCTGAGTTCCGGCAAGGACACGGTCAGCGTAGAGCGGTTCCGCCGAACCGCCACGCGGCTCGAAGGGGAAATGCTGGTCCGGATCGGATCGGTCCGCCTGACTTACGATGCATCGATCGCCCCGGATGGCCTGGTGACGACGCTGACCAACCGATTCTGGCAGGCAACGGACTCCGCCAAGGCTCCGCCGCGGCAGTTGGCCGTCATCCGCTTGTCCGGCGACTCGGCGTTCGCCGACATCACCGCCGGGGGCCGAACCGTGACCCAGCGGCTGGGAAGCACGGCCGGCGCCCTGCCCTACATCAATCCGTCGTTCGCGTTGATGGAGCTTGTCGTGGCCCGGGCCCGCACCCTCGGCGGGTCCCCCGCGACCGTGCCGGTCTTCATGGTGAGCGGAGGCCAGACATTCCCGGTGACGATCACCCGGGTCGGTACCGACTCAATTATTGCCTCGATGGCTGGCGGGGAAATGCGGTTTCGGACTGACGCCACCGGCCAGCTCCTGGGCGGGTCCATTCCGGCTCAGAAGTTGACGATCACGCGAGCCGGCGAAGGCGCCGTGGCCATGGCGGTCGAGAAGCCTGACTATTCGGCCCCCGGCGGCGCGCCCTATCAGGCAATCGACGTCACGGTTCCAACACCGATGGGCCACACGCTCGCCGGAACGCTGACTCTGCCGCGGGGGGCGTCGCGAGGCCAGCCGGTGCCTGCCGTGGTGACCATCACGGGTTCGGGGCTCGAGGACCGGGACGAGGCAATTCCGATGTTCAAGGGATACCGGCCGTTCAGGGAGTTCGCTGATTCTCTAGGGCGCCGGGGCATTGCCGTGTTGCGAATGGACGACCGGGGGTTCGGTGGATCCGGCGGCAACCCGGCCATCGCAACGAGCGAGGATTTCGCTCAGGATATCCGGGCCGGTCTGGCGTATCTCCGAACTCGCCCCGAGATAAACGCCAGTCGCCTGGCCGTGATGGGCCACAGTGAAGGCGGGCTGATTGCCCCGATGGTGGCCAGGCAAGAGCCCACCCTCAAGGGCATTGTGCTGTTGGCCGGGACCGCCTACACCGGGCGGCAGATCCTCAATTTTCAATTGGGGAACGGCGTGAAGAACGACACGTCCGTTCGTGGCGCCGTGAAGGACTCCGCCCTTGCCGCCGTGAAAGTCCGGGTCGACTCGATGGTGTCGACCAACCCGTGGCTCAAGTTCTTTGCCGACTACGAGCCGCTCGTGACCGCTCGCCAGGTCCGGACACCGGTCCTGATCCTCAACGGATCGCGGGATCAGCAAGTGACACCTGATCAGGTCCCCCTCCTGGAGAAGGCGTTCAGGGCCGCGGGCAATCGGGACGTCACGGCGAAGATTCTACCCAACCTCAATCACCTGTTCGTCTACGATCCCGACGGATTCCCTGGCCGGTACACCGAACTCAAGTCCTTCTCGGTGGATCGTGCCACCATCGGGCTGGTCGTGGAGTGGCTGGCGAAGCGGCTCGCTCCGCCGGTCATCTAGACATCCCTGCTCCGCAGGCCGGTCGCCGTCGTTCGAGCAGACGGGGCCGGCCTTTTCGTGTCCAGCAAGGAGATGGAGAATCTCCTCGCCGTACAGCGCGAGAAAGCGAGGACCGATACCCTGGAGGGCCGCCAGGTCCTGACGGGTGGAGGGCCGTCGGTCCGCAATGGCCGTGAGGACCGCTTGCGGAGCGACCCGGTACGGCGAGACCGCAAGACCGCGAGCCCGGTCGGCGCGCCAAGACACCAGATGGTCCAGGACATCATCGGCCCACGGGGCCGCGATCGCGACGACCTCTTTCATCCCGAGGGCAGAGAGGACGCGAACCCCGATCCGGTCAGCGACAATCGAGCCTACCCCTGGGCGACCAGCGAGGTCGTCGACCGACACCGGAGGATTGGCCGCAAGCCCAATCAAGATCCGGTCGTCGAGTAACGGCGCGCGCCAGGGGGCCCCACCACTCCCAAGCGCCCACCGCAGGGCGGCTAGCCTGCGCCGGATAGCCGGATTCACCGCCGGGAGCGACGGCCCGCCACACACATCACAGCCGGAACACCGGACCATCCGCTCGCCGAAATAGCCGAGGATTGCGGCGCGGCGGCAGCGACGGGTGGCCGCATACCGCCGAACCGACTGAATCCGTTCAGTGGCCGCCCGGCGGCGGGCATCGACCGACCGCCAGTCCACTGGCCCTCGTTCGGGCCGGAGTTCATGTCGAAGCCGTTCGGCCGACGCTCGCACACTACCGGGCAGCCGGTCCATTTTGGCGGGATCAGTCCAGGCTTCCTCCAGGAGCCGACGATCGGGGAATGTGACCGAGAGTTCCCGAATCGGCAGGGTGGCGTCATCAGGGCCATAGAGCAGTACGCACCGAGCCAGGGCACCGTCCCGCCCAGCCCTCCCGGCCTCCTGGCAGTACGACTCGGGCGTGGCCGGCATCCGCCAGTGGACGACCAGACCCACATTCGGTTTGTCGATACCCATCCCGAAGGCGCAGGTCGCTACCACAATCTCCAGCCGGTCCGCGATGAACCCCTCGAGGACCTCCGCCCGCCTTTCCTTGGTGAGGCCGGCATGATAGGCCGCCGCCTTGAAGCCACGGGCCTCAAGGATGCGGGTGAGCGATTCGACCTGGCTTCGGGTCGGGGCGTAGACAATCGCGATCCGGTCATCGATCGCCAGCAGGTCGAGGAGTCGGGCCAATCGCTCCCGGTCGTCCCGAACCGGCACGACGCCAAACCAGAGATTGCGGCGGTCAAACGAGGCGAGATGGAGGTCATACCCGCCGCGAAGGCCGAGGCCCAGCACGGATGCGATCGTGCTCCGCACGGCGGCCGTGGCGCTACCAGTAAGCGCGACCGCCGGCGGATTGCCGAGGGCCCGCCGCAAGCCACCCAGGCGCAGATACGCCGGCCGGAAGTCGGCACCCCACTCGGCGATGCAATGAGCCTCGTCGATCGCCAGCAGACCGACTCGGGCCTTGGCATGTTCGAGTTCCTCGATGAGTCGCCGAGCCCGCTCGGGCGCCACGTAAAGGAGCCGAACAGCGCCCGCGGCGAGTTCGGCCCGAACCCGGTCCTGCTCCTTCTTCGACTGGAGACTGTTCAGCGTTCTGGCCGGGAGGCCGCGAACCCTCGCCGCTTCGACCTGATCCTGCATCAACGCAAGCAGCGGCGAAATCACAACCGTCAGATCCGGGCGGACCATGGCAGGGATCTGAAAGCAGACGGACTTCCCTGCTCCGGTAGGCAGCACCGCGAGGGTATCCGTCCGGGCAAGTACCGAGCGAATGACCCGATCCTGGGCAGGGCGGAACGAACGGTAGCCGAAGTGTCGAGCCAGAGTATCGAGGGCGAGGCGACGGAGAACCTCAGGCGGGGACGGCAGTGATTCAGTCATGCCCAACGATGGCGGCCGCCGACCCAGGAGCGGTAACCATTCAGGCGCCGAATCGAATCAAATCACCGCACTTGCTGCCTGCGGCCGGCGACCAACCGCGCGACTACCGCGACCGCGATAAAGACGATGGCTGCCCAGACGATCCGTCGGTCGTCGCGGAGAACACCCACCGCGGCGAGACCGAAGCCGATGACCGACAAGGCAAGCCTGGAACGACTCATCGCATGATTGGGGGCAACGGGTCCGGCAATCCGCCCTCCCTGGCCCAGAGCCGGCCCCCGACGTCGGCGACCAGATTACCAAGTGGGAAAAATCCTGACGGGAGAGGCCACGGCGATTTCGGCAGCACGAATCGGATGGACCGGGTCTGGCCGGTTGTCAGCGAGAAGTCCGCCGGGTCGACCGGGTCGACCAGCACAGGGGACTCGGCGTGAAACCGAATCGCGAGCCGCCCTTCCCAGGTCCTGTCGATGCGGTCCGCAGGCGCAGGCGCCAAAATCAACGTCGCGTCCTGGCCGGCCTGGGTCGAGTCGAGATCGACGGTCAGACGGCCCAAGGCGTAATTGAGCGGCTCCTTGCCGATCTGCTGGCCGTGGGCATCAATGACCGTGAGCCCGAAGTCGGTGAAGGTCGGCCAGGATTCGCGGGCCATTTCCAGATCGATCACCAGGCGGCGAGCCCATTTCGGAATCGGCAGCGGAACTCGGCGCTCGGCCAGGACCGACTGGCTGATCGTCAGGCCGCGCTCGGCGCCGATCAGGCCGAACATGGTGGTACCGGTGGCCCGGGCGCGGGTTCGGCCGGTGACGGTCGCAACCACCGTATCACCCGGGGCGCGGACGGCCCGGAGCGCAACGGGCGATTGCTCGACGACCACCTCGACCGCAGCGCCAGCCGATGGCGGCGCCACGGCAACCGCCTCGTACAGGCCGGTGACGACATCGCGGCCATCGACATCATAGTTGGCCGCCTGATCCCCCTGGCCGCCCGGCCGGCCATTGTCGCCCCGATAGGGCTGTCCACCAGGTTCATGGAGGAACGCGAGCACCTCCTGACCCTTGGCGGTGACGCCAAGGCGGACCTGGAATGGCCGGGCGGAATCGGCCTCGAAGGCCACCCGCAAGGCGCCGGCGGCGGCGATCGTCGCCCGGGTCGTGATGGCGCTGTCGCCCAATGCCAGAGGCGTCACGATGGTCGCCGGGATCCGGAACAGGGGACCGATCGCCGTATCGGTGGCCCAACCGGTCACGACTCCGCCGAGGACCCCTGGCGCCATTCCCTGACCGCGGCGGACCTTGACGCCGAACCCGGTTCGAGGCGGGGTGAGCTGAACCGTAGGCTGGACCTCGAGCCACCCCACGCTCGTGGTGAGGCGGACCAGGCCGCCTAACGCTCCGTCGAGCGTGACCGCAATGGTGGTATCGGCCCCTGGCCGCTCACTTCCCCGGAGGAATATCGCTCCGGCCGGGCGACCACCGGCCGCGGCGCGAAGGACTGCCATCGCCGGGAGCCGACGCAGCACCCGATCCGCCCCGACCACATCGAGCAGCCCGCCCCCCTGATCAACCGCCAGGCTCCCAGTCATCGGCCTGCCGGTTGCCACGACGGCCTGCTTCACCTGCGCACCGGTCCAGAGGCGCTTCTCCTGCCGCAGTCCCGACACGATCAGCGCCATGGCGCCCGCCACATGGGGTGACGCCATGCTGGTGCCGTTCTTGTTCTCCTCCCCGGTGTCCCAGCGCGGCACGGTGGAATAGGCGATGCCGGGCGCCAGAATATCCGGCTTGGCCACCTCTCCTCCTCGGCTGCTGAAGAACGCGACCACATCGCCGGTCCCGGCGCTGCCAGTGAAGGCCGGCGGATAGGTGGCGCCTACGGAAATGACCCGGTCGGCCGATCCGGGAAATCCCATGGTGGAGAGTCCGGGCCCGTCGTTGCCGGCGCTGGTCGCGAAGATCAGCTCGGGATTCGCGGCGAGCACGGAGTCGATCAACGCATCGATCCTGGCCGCGCCTTCCCGCTCGTTACCGACGCCAAAACTCATGTTCAGGACTAGAGGGAGCTGGCGCTGGCTGGCGAATTTGATGGCGTAGTCCATCGCGGCCACCATGCTGCCGGCCACCGAGATGCCGCCATAGGCATCGTTGGCAATCTTGAGCCCGAGCAGCTGGGCGCCCGGAGCGACGCCTTCGAATCCCTTGACCCCGTAGAGATCGGCGCCGGCCGCGATCCCCGCCACGTGAGTACCGTGACCGCTGGTGTCGAAGAAGAGATCGAGCGCCGGAACCGGGCCGGTCGCGAAGTTGGCCGCGATCGCCAGGGGACTCGGCCCCCCGGCGGTGTTCCAGCCAAAGGTCTCGCGGGCCACCAGGAAATCATGGACGGGCTTTTCATCCGCAAGGGACCCGTCTCCGTTGGTGTCGGCGAACAACACCCAGCCGTCGGGCGCGCGACCGACCAACACCGCGAGGGTGTCGTCATTGTCGCCGTCGCCGTTGAGGTCGCTCGCGGGCATCGCTCCCAGGACGCGCTCCGTCACGATCCCGCCGGCGAGGGAGGCCGGGGTGACCAGGCTGAGGACCCGGCGGACTCCAAGCAGATCAACCGGTCCGATCCGGACGGAGTCACCCCGCACGGTGACGGGGGTCAACGCGACTCGCCCCTCGCCAGAGAAATCCCGGAGGTCGAGCACCTTGTTGGCGCCGGCCGGTGTCATCTGCAGGCCGCCAACGGACGGATCGATTCCACTATCGAGAATGCCGATCAGGACGCCGCGGCCGTCGTAGGTTGGATGGGCCTGTCGAAAGGCCCACACGTTGGTCGAGCCTAAGGGCATGAGTCCGCGCCGGAAGGCCTCGGACGGGGACAGTACCGGCCGCCTGATCGGCGGGGGCGGCGGGGTGACGGCCACCGGTGGGAGTGGGACCCTCCCTGGATCGATGCTGGGCTTCGGCGTCGCGGTGGGCGTGGGTCCGGCGCACGCCGCCAGTCCGAGCAAGAGCGCGAGGCGAAGATCAGGAGCGCGCATGGTCGTCGAGCTGAGGGAGAACGAAGGCACCCACGTGGGGTCCGGCAAAGTTGGCCGAGACGTCGAGCAGAAACGCCAGCTGCGCCCGCGTTTCTTCCGGCACGACGATGCCATCGACCTGGCCCCGGGCCGCCGCATGCCGAGCATCGAGGTCCCGTTCATAGTCAGCACGCATCTGCGTCATCGATGCCTCCACCTCGGCGGCGACGGGCTTCCCTTCCTTCCGGGCCTTTTCGATCGTCGGTCCGTGGACCGCCATGACGGCCGACTCGCCCTCCATCACCCCCATGCGACCGGTTGGCCAGGACACGATGAAATCCGGGTCGAAGCCCTGGCCGGCCATGGCGTAGTATCCTGCACCTGACGCGTGATTAACCGTGAGGACAATCCGCGGAACGCGCGCCGTGGCCATCGCCTCGACAAACTGGGCCCCGGCCCGGATGATGCCGGAATGCTCGGCCTCGGGACCAACCATGAATCCACTCACGTCCTGGACGAACAGAATCGGCAGGCGTTCCCGGCTCGCCGTCTCGATGAAGTAGGCCACCTTCTCGGCGCTTTCGGTATAGATGATCCCGCCGAACTTCGGCCGCTGGCCGGGTCTGGGCTTGATCAGGCCCCGCTGATTGGTGATGACCGCGACCGGATGCCCCAGGATGCGGGCGTGACCACAGATCATTTCGGGCGCGACGGCGGGCTGAAACTCGTCCAGACGGCCGTCGTCGAGCAGACACCCCAGCACGTCCCGCATGTCGTACGATTTCCGATGATCCTGGGGAAGGAGGTCGTAGAGATCGACCGCCGGCCGGGCGGCATCGCGCGGTTCGGTAATCCGGTGGTTCACGCCCCCGACCCGCGGCAGCCGGGCCAGGTATTCCCGGATCTTCTGGAGACACTCATTGTCATCGGCGGCCAGATAGTGAGCCACCGCGCTCTGCTCGGTATGAGTCCGGCCCCCGCCCAACGATTCGCCATCGACCGTCTGACCGGTCGCACCTTTGACCAGGTTGGGCCCCCCGAGGCCCATGAAGCTGGTGCCGTCCACCATGTAGATCACGTCGGAGAGCGCCGGAAGGTAGGCGCCACCAGCGACGCAGCTTCCCATGACCGCGGCGATCTGGGGCACGTGGAGGTAGCGTCGCATGATCGAGTTGTAGTAGAAGATCCTGGCGGCGCCATACTGGCCCGGGAAGACGCCGCCCTGATACGGGAGATTCACGCCGGCGCTGTCCACCAGGTAGATGATGGGGATCCGTTGGCGCATGGCAATTTCCTGGGCCCGCAGGATCTTGCCAATGGTCTCCGGCCACCATGAGCCGGCCTTGACGGTGGCGTCGTTGGCAACGACCACCACCTCCCGGCCCTCCACCCGGCCCACCCCGGTGATCACGCCAGCGCCCGGCGCCTGGCCGTCGTACCGGTCGTACGCCACCAACAGTCCGACCTCGAACCAGGGGCTTTCGGGGTCGAGCAGCCGGCGAACCCGCTCGCGCGGGGACAGCTTGCCCTGCGCATGCATCTTCGCCACGCGCTCGGCGCCGCCGCCCGCCTCGAGGGTTCGAGCAAGGACGAGGTATTCGTCGGTCAGGGCGCGCAGACGACTGGGCTTGGTGGTCACGAGCGTGGCCTTCGAGATCGGAGACAGGGGAACCTAACCGCCCGGGCGAACGGGGTTCAAGCAAGCCAGGCCGCTTGTGGAATCGGGCGGGCGGACGCAACCTTGAGGCGCACCCGATCCGAGTCGTGAATGAACCTCCGTGAGTACGCGAATTACGACGCCCTCGGGCTCGCCGAACTGGTCCGGACTAAGCAGATCACGGCCCGTGAGCTGGCGGATCTGGCCCGAGCGGCCATCGACCTGATCAATCCCTCGATCAACGCGATCATCGCGCCGATCGCCGACTGGGAACGACGGGTGGCGGCCTCGGCGACCGGGGGCGCCTTCGCCGGCGTTCCTTTCGTGGTGAAAGATCTGGTGATGCACCTCCAAGGCGTCCCGTGCGACATGGGAAGCCGTCTCGTCAAGGGCGCGTTCATTTCACCGCATGACACGGACCTGGCCAGCCGTTTCCTCAAAGCCGGCGTCGTGCCGCTGGCCCGTACCAATACGCCGGAGCTGGGGTTCAACGCCTCAACGGAGCCCGTGTTGTACGGCCCGACCAGGAACCCGTGGGACCCGACGCGGAGCTCGGGTGGATCGAGCGGCGGGTCCGCGGCCGCGGTCGCGGCCGGCATCGTCCCGATCGCGCATGCCAATGACGGCGGCGGCTCGATCCGGATCCCGGCGGCCAACTGCGGCCTGGTCGGCCTCAAGCCCACCCGCGGCCGGACCCCAGTAGGCCCGGAGTTCGGAGAACCGTTGCACGGAATGGGCATTGAGTTCGCCGTGACCCGGACTGTGCGAGACGCCGCCGCGATGCTCGACCTGGTGGAAGGGCCCTCGTTGGGCGACCGGTTCGTCATCGCCCGGCCCGCCCGGCCCTACGCTGAGGAAGCCAGGACCGCTCCGGGCAAGCTTCGGATCGCGGTGGCAACCCAGAGCATGATGGGCACGCCGCTCGACCCCGAGGTCAGGGCCGGTGTTGAGCAGGCGGCCAAGCTCTGCGAGTCGCTCGGGCATCGAGTCGAGGAGGCCACGCCGCCGTTCGACGAGACGATGTTCCACCAGGCAAATTTCGTCTATTGGTGTGGCTTCCTGGCCGGCGGGATCGCCGGGGCGAGCCAGATGCTGGGTCTCAAACCCAGCCGGGACAATCTCGAGGCCGCGACATGGGCCTGCTATGAGCAGGGCGCTGGTTTCACGCTGCTCGACGTCGAGATGGCGGACACGCTGACGAACATGATCTGCCGGGGCATCGCGCCCTTCTTCGAGCAACACGACGTGTTACTCACCCCGGTCATGGCGAACCCGCCCCTACCCCTTGGCGTCCTCAACCAGAACCAGGCGGGCCAGACCGCGAAGGGCTGGTACGATCACGTCTTCGCCCATGCGGGGTTTACGGCGATCTACAACATGACCGGCCAGCCGGCGATCAGCCTGCCGCTGCATCAGACGAAGAGCGGCCTGCCGGTCGGAGTTCAGTTCGTATCGAAGTACGGCGACGAAGCCGGTCTGTTCCGGCTGGCCGCCCAACTCGAACAGGCTGCGCCATGGAAGGACCGGCGGCCCGTCATTCACGCCGGCCGTTGAGGGGCCGGCGTCAGGCCGGCCCGACGTCCGGCTGCGGTGGCGGGAACCGTTTGGCGCTTCGGGCCTTCGCTTTCGCTGCCTCGACCGCCCGATCGCGAGGTGCGGCCGTGGTCACGAGCGACCCCAGCAGCGTACGAACGGACGCCGACACCTCGGCCACTGCCCGATCGAAGGCCGGCCCGTTGTGCTGCGATGGCCGGGTGAATCCGCTGACCTTGCGGACGAACTGCAGGGCCGCGGCATCGACCTCCTGGTCGGTGACCGGTGGCTCGAAGTGGAACAACGTCTTGATATTGCGACACATGGCAAGCGGCATCCGGTAGAGGGAACCACTTTCAAGGTACCATGGCTGATACCAAGAACAACTCCGCAGGCGCCGCGGTTCTGGCGAGTTTTCTGGGCTGGACCCTCGATGCCTTCGACTATTTCCTGGTGGTGGTGGCGCTCACCGCCATCGCCCACGACTTCGGGCGCCCGGACAAGGACATTGCGCTCACCATCACTCTCACGCTGGCGTTGCGGCCGGTCGGCGCGATCATCTTCGGCCTGATGGCCGACCGGTACGGGCGCCGCCTGCCGCTGATGATCAATCTGGTGTTCTTCTCGATCATCGAGGTGGCTTCGGGCCTGGCCCCCGACTTCCGGACGTTCCTGATCCTCCGGGCCCTGTTCGGCATCGGCATGGGCGGCGAATGGGGAGTCGGCGCCTCACTCGCCATGGAGAAAGCGCCGCACCAGCGGCGCGGCATTCTCTCCGGCCTGCTCCAGGAGGGGTATGCCTGCGGCTACCTGCTCGCCGCCGTCTGCTACCTGGTCGTCTTCCCTCGCTGGGGCTGGCGGCCGCTCTTCTTCATCGGCGGGTTACCGGCCCTGCTCGCGATCTTCGTGCGATTCCGGGTCAGTGAGTCGGAAGTCTGGCAGAAGACCCGCCATGCCGACTGGGGCCAACTCGGCCGGGCCATCGTGTCGAATTGGAAGCTCTACCTGTACCTGGTCCTGTTCATGACCATGATGAACTTCGTCGCCCACGGGACTCAGGACATGTACCCGACGTTCCTGCAGCGCCAATTCGGGATTGCGGGCCGGGAACGGATGCTGATCACCATCGTCTCGATGGTCGGGGCCTTGATCGGCGGCATCACCTTCGGTCATTTGTCCGATCGCCACGGACGTCGGAAGACGATCATCGTGGCCCTGACCCTCGGCGTGCTGGTGGTGCCACTGTGGGCCTATCCGCCAAGCCTGCTCTGGCTCTGGCCGGGCGCCTTCCTGATTCAGTTCATGGTCCAAGGTGCCTGGGGCGTCATTCCGGCCCACATCACGGAGATGTCTCCAGACGCCGTCCGGGGCTTCCTCCCCGGATTCGCCTACCAATGCGGCACCGCGCTGGCCGGGACGGTCGCCTACCTCGAGGCGATCTTCGCCGAACGGACCAGTTACGCCACGGCCATGGCACTCACCGCAGTTACCGTATTTGCGCTTGCCGCCATTTCGGCCTGGTTCGGCCGGGAACGTCACGCCGTCGAATTCGGGAAATGACGAGGCATTCCATGCGCACCATCAACGCAACCGTCCTGTCTCTCACCATCACCGCCGCCGCCAGGGGCCAGACGGTCTCCGTCACCGCCGCCGACTATGCCCGGGCCGAAGGGCGCCTTGGCCGAGCGCTGAACAGTCTGGTCCTCCGGGGCGCACCTCGGCCGACGTGGGTCGATAGCAGCCGGTTCTGGTACCGCAATCAGACCGCGGACGGGGCCGAGTTCATCCTAGTCACGCCGGCCACCCGAAGCCGGGCCACGGCCTTCGACCATGCAAGGCTGGCAACCGCGCTGGGCCAGGCGGCCGACACCACGATCTCCGCCCGCGATCTTCCCTTGTCGTCCGTCGCGGCCGGGCCGGGCGCCTTGACCCTGACATTCGACCTTGGCTCCCGGCGGTTCTCATGCGACAGCGGCGGAATGACCTGCCACGCGGACCCGAGCTCAGCCCGGCCGGCCGGCCCGAACACCGTGGTCGCGCCAGACGGCAAGCAGGCCGCCTTCATCCGGGCGGCGAACCTCTGGGTCCGGAATCTCGGTACCGGCGAGGAGAAACAGCTCACCACCGACGGCCAGCCGGAATTCGGGTACGCCACCGACAACGCCGGGTGGACCAAGAGCGACAACCCGGTGCTGGTCTGGTCTCCCGATTCGAAGAAGATCGCGACCTTCCAGCATGACAGTCGCGGCGTCGGGATGATGTATCTGGTGAGCACGGCCGTCGGCCACCCGCGGCTCGAGGCGTGGAAGTATCCGCTGCCGGGCGACAGCGCGATTTTCATGATCAGTCGCGTGATCATCGACGTGGAATCAGCCCGGGTAACCCGCCTCGCAATGCCGCCGGACCCGCATCGCTCGACCATCTGTGACCATGTCTACTGCAACGGGACCTGGGCGGATGTGGAGTGGTATCCGGACAGCCGCATGGTGGCGTTCGTCTCGAGCAGCCGCGACCACAAAGACGCCGTCCTCCGGGTGGCGGATGCCGCCACGGGCACGGTCCGCGAGGTGATGCGAGAGCACTCCGCGACCCAGTTCGAATCCGGCTTCGGGCGAGTCAACTGGCATATTCTGCCCGCGACCAACGAGGCGATCTGGTTTTCAGAGCGAGATGACTGGGGGAACCTCTACCTCTACGACCTGACCACCGGACAGCTGAAGCAACAGATCACGCACGGCCCCGGGCCGGTGCTCGAGCTGCTGCGGATCGACGAGAAGACCCGGACGCTCTACTTCACCGCCACTGGCAAGGAACCTGGACAGGATCCCTATTTCCGCCACTTCTACCGGATCGGACTTGACGGCCGAAACCAGCAGTCGCTGACGCCCGAGAACGGCGACCACTCCGTGGCCCTGGCGCCAGACGGGCTGAGTTTCGTGGACAGCTGGTCGACGCCGACGGTCCCGCCGACCACCGTACTGCGCGACCTGAAAGGCAAAGTGGCGGTCGCGCTGGAACAGGCGGACATCTCGCGATTGCTGGCCGCCGGATGGCAAGCGCCGATCCCCTTCTCCACCAAGGCCCGGGACGGCAAGACCGACCTGTACGGCCTGATGTACCGGCCCAGCAATTTCGATTCGACCCGCAGATATCCGGTGTTGAACTACCTCTACCCCGGGCCCCAGTCCGGGAGCGTCGGCACTCGGAGCTTCGTCACGGCGCGGATGGATAAGCAGGCCGTCGCCGAACTGGGCTTCGTGGTGATCGAAGTCGACGCGATGGGGAGCCCGATGCGGTCGAAGTCGTTCCACGACGCCTACTATGGCAACATGGGTGACAACGGCCTGCCCGATCAGATCGCCACGATCAAGGAGCTGGGGACCCGCCACCGCTGGCTCGACCTCGACCGGGTCGGCATCTGGGGTCACTCCGGGGGCGGGTTTGCCGCCGCGGACGGGATCCTCCGGTATCCCGATTTCTACAAAGTGGCCGTATCCCAAGCGGGCAATCACGACCAACGGACCTACGAGGACGACTGGGGTGAGCGCTACCACGGCCTGCTCGAGAAGGGACCGAACGGGACGACCAACTACGACGACCAGGCCAATCAGAACCTCGTCAAGAACCTCAAGGGCAAGCTGCTGATCGCGCATGGCACGATGGACGACAACGTCCCGCCAAACAACACCATGGCGCTGGTGGACGCGTTGATCAAGGCGAACAAGGATTTCGAGTTGATCACGATGACCAATCGCCGGCACGGCTTCGGCAACGAGCCTTACATGATGCGTCGCCGCTGGGACTTCTTCGTCAAGAACCTGCTCGGCGCCGACCCGCCCAAGGGCTACGAAATCGGTGCTCCGAAGCCCCCGGTTCCCTGACCCGATTCCAGCGCGCTGATCCGGAGCAGCCCCGATTCACCGGCCTGCTCCGCATTGACAGGTGTCCGCCCTTCGGGTAGCGTGGAGTTCCCCGGTTGGACCGATGACCCACCATTCCGTCGCCAGGACAGCCATGAGTCTATTTGCGACCAAATCGATCAGTGCGCTCAAACGCGAAGCCGAAGCCACCGGCGAAAAAACGCTGGCCCGAACCCTCGGCCCCATCAACCTGCTCACCCTCGGCATCGGCGCGATCGTGGGGGCCGGCATCTTCGTCCTCACGGGCGTGGCGGCCGCCCTGCACGCCGGTCCGGCCGTCGCGCTCTCGATGATCGTGGCCGGCATCGGGTGCGGCTTCGCGGGCCTCTGCTACGCCGAGATGGCCGCAGCCGTTCCGGTGGCGGGGAGCGCCTACACCTACTCATACGCCACCATGGGGGAGTTTGTGGCGTGGATCATCGGCTGGGACCTGATCCTCGAATACGGCATGGGTGCCGCCACCGTCGGGGTCGGCTGGTCGGCCTCGTTCGTGAGTTTCCTCAACATGGTGGGAATCCATCTGCCGGCCGAGTTGATCAACGCGCCGCTGGGCTACTGCACGGCCGTCCAGGTTGCGCAGCAGGTGGCGGGCTGCCCCGCCACTGGCTGGCACGCCACCGGCGCCATCATCAACCTGCCGGCGGTGCTCATCATTCTCGCCATTTCCGCCCTGCTCACGATCGGGATCAAGGAGTCGGCGAATTTCAACAGCGCGATGGTGATCGTCAAGGTCGGCGTCCTCATTCTGTTCGTCGCCTTCGGGGCGCTGTACGTCAACCGCGCCAACTGGCAGCCATTCATTCCGGCCAACACCGGCGAATGGGGCACGTACGGCTGGTCGGGCATCCTCCGAGGGGCCGGCCTCATTTTCTTTGCCTTCATCGGTTTCGACGCGGTGAGCACGGCCGCGCAGGAGGCCAAAAAC
>JANXXJ010000326.1 GCA_025350665.1 Gemmatimonadota bacterium
CCCAGCTCGAGGGGATTCTCCGGGACTATCTGTTCGGGCCGCGTCTCACCCGGCCCGGCTCGCTGCTGTTCCCGTCGTTCGTGGACGGCCAGGAGCAACCCTACCAGGATATCCGCAAGCTGATCGATCGGGTGGCCCTCCGGTGCGCCTGGAAAGCCGGCGAACTGAACGCCCGGGTGTTCCGCCACACCTACACGTCGGCCGCCCTGCAGCGCCTAGACGGCGGCGGGCCGGTCAGCCTCTACACGGTCAGCCGCGAGCTCGGGCACGGCTCGCAGGAGATGGTGGAGCGGATCTACGCGCACCTGGGGACGGTGCGGCACCGAGCGCCGGTGGTGGAGTATCGGATCGCCCAACACCGGGAGGCCCTCAAGGATCGGCTTGGGGCGCTGGCGTGGCTCACCGAGGCATCGTTTGTCACCCGGAACGACACCACGGCCGGCGGCGCGACGGAAAAAGCAGAAGCCTCACCGGACCTAACGTCCGACGAGGCTTCGACTTTCGACCGATGGGCCCGGCGCGATTCGAACGCGCGACCTCTTGCTCCGGAGGCAAGCGCTCTATCCAGCTGAGCTACGAGCCCTCTCAAGGGGCGACAAATTACCCATTTCGGGCCGGAATCGCCACCGGACCGACCAGTTGGCCGTCGATCCCGTCGGGCAGGGGGACCCTGAGCCAGTCGAGCACCGTGGCGAACAGGTCCACGGTGCGGAGGGGAGCGGCTCCCAAGGCGCGGTTGCTCCAGGCGGGGACCTGCATATGAGCCCGATGGAGGCTGCCGTGGCCGGCCTTGTGTTCGGGCAACTCCCAGCGGTCCCGAAAATCGTATCCCTCGTTGGCGACGACGATCAGGTCGCCGGTCCTGGGTGATCGGAACTGGTCGAGCAGCTGCACGGCCGCGTCGGGGAACCGGCCGTCGAACGACCGTTCGAGCCAGGCGCTGCGGGTGCCGGAGAACGGGCCGTCCAGCGGATCGCCGGTTTCGGGCCGGTACGTGATGGCGTCGCCGGACTGCCGGATGGCGGCCTCGCCACTCCGATCCGCGAGACGAACAGTACCATCGGATTCCTGGGCCGCCACAAAGGCGACTGCGGGCTCACGGGCCAGGACCTGAATCAAGTCGGGCTGGTCGGCGGCGAAGGTTTCGGGGCGCCGGAGTCGCGCCAGGGGCCAGCGATCGACTCGGGGCGTTCCCGGGTCGGCGTAGATCATGGCCGAGCCGTTTCCGGCCACCATCACGGCCGCTCGCGGGTTCTTTTGCCACAACTCCGGGTGGGCGAGGGTTGGTACCCCACGCTGCCGGAGCCACACTGCCAGGTCGAGGTGGTGTTTCACGACAGTGGCACCGTGGTCGCTCACCATCAGGATCAGGGTGTCATCGAGCTGTCCGTTGGAAGCGAGCCGGGCGACGAGGGCGCCGACCGTGTCGTCCACCCGGCGAAGCGCCTCGATGACGCGCGGGGCGTCCGGTGTCGTTTGGTGGGTGTAGCCGTCGACGGCAGGAAATTGGGCGAAGAGGAAGCGCCAGTCCGGGTCGCGCCGAATCCACTCGACGAGTGCGCCGGCCACCGCGTCGTCGCCGGGCTGGTGCCAGAGCAGGTAGTGGGAAATCGCCCCCCAGAACTTTCGGGCGCCCTGAATCGGGTCTCGGTCGGGGGTCAGACCGCGGGTGATCATGGTGAAGAACGCCGCGCTCTCGGGCACCAGTTCGAAGATCGTGCGGACATCGGGTGCGATGTCCTGGTCGAGCATGCCGGCCTGATAGCCGCAGTAACTCCGCACCGCCCCGCGCTCGGCCCACCATCGGCCACCGTAGGCCGATCGATCGAGCCAGCGGATCGAGGGGATGTTGCAGCGTCCGGGGAGACAGCCGGTCAGGAACGGCAGGTACGCAACGCTGGTGGTGGACGGGAATGCGGTGATGGCCCGGGTCCGCGTGCCTCCGGCCAGCAGCCGCGCGAAGTGCGGGAGGCGTCCGCCGGCGAGTTCGGACTCGGCCACGTCGGGGCGGAGGCCGTCGACGAGGAGGAGGATGCAGCGCCGGTTCGAGTCCGGCGGCGTGGGTCGATTCATCACTCCTCGGAAGGGGACGAGGGCCGTTCGAAAAAGGAAACGTCCGGTCCCGGGGAATTCAGGATCGGACGTCGGTCCGTTTGTGATCGGGGCGCCGGGATTTGAACCCGGGACCTCTTGCTCCCGAAGCAAGCGCGCTACCAGGCTGCGCTACGCCCCGTAACCGGGATTTGACGCCAGGAGTGAGTGCCGGCGCTTGTTGATTCATACCCTGATGATATGGGCCCGGAGGGACTCGAACCCCCAACCTTCTGATCCGTAGTCAGACGCTCTATCCAATTGAGCTACGGGCCCTCCAACCATCAATTCGTCAGGGCAGTGGGCGGTACAAGGTTCGAACTTGTGACCTCTACGATGTCAACGTAGCGCTCTAACCAACTGAGCTAACCGCCCGAGGCTCCAAGGCGGATAGACGGGTAGGCGATGACTTCGCCGGTCCGCCTATCCGCCTCATCCGACGTTACTACCCATGGCGGGGGTGGGATTTGAACCCACGACCTCCGGGTTATGAGCCCGGCGAGCTACCAGACTGCTCCACCCCGCGTCGCTTGGTACCGGGATCGATCGAGTGGCTGATCGAGTCCGTGAGATTTGACGTTCAGAGCGGGAAACGGGACTCGAACCCGCGACCCCAACCTTGGCAAGGTTGTGCTCTACCAACTGAGCTATTCCCGCATAGTGGCGGGCACCCATTGTAGTTCGGGGTGTCGCC
>JANXXJ010000331.1 GCA_025350665.1 Gemmatimonadota bacterium
GGACAACCTTGCCGATCCCGCCAAGCGCGCCCGGATCAAGGCCGACATGCTCCACCCGATCGCGGGGTCGGAGAACCTTTGCGAACTGAGCACCCCGGCCGGGATCCAGCTCGGCGGGTTCACGGTGGACTCGCTCAAGAAATGGGAGGGCAAGTATCTGCCCGAGGTGGCGAAGGCGCTGAAACTCGACTGGGCCGACACCTGGATCGCGCTGGTGCGGGCTCAGCACGACATCGCGGGCATCTGGCACCAGATGTCGGAGACCAACGTGGCCCACCAGCTCGCCATGCCCTGGATCAAGATCGGGACGGACGCCAACGGGGTCGACCCGGACAGCATGAAGGGCGCGGTCGTCCACCCGCGGACCTATGGCAACTATCCGCGACTGCTGGGCCGCTACGTGCGGGAGCAGGGCGTGCTGACCCTGGAGGAAGCGGTCCGGAAAGCGACCTCATCCGTGGCCAACCGGCTCTCGATCCGGGACCGCGGCGTACTGAGGGAAGGCGCGTTCGCGGACATCGTGGTGTTCGACCCGAAGACCATCATCGACCACTCCACCTTCGAACAGCCGAATCAGCTGTCCGAAGGCGTGCGGGACGTGTTCGTCAACGGGACGGCCGTATTGAAGGGCGGGAAGCACACCGGCGCCAAACCGGGCGCCATCGTGCGCGGACCGGGCTGGACGGGGTGGCGTTAGGCCGCGGCCACCCCGCATCCCCTCGAGCTAATTGGTCCGCTGGCTCGAGGGGGGCACGATCCCGTTGATCCGGAGGTAGGTCACGATGTTCCCGTAGTGTTCGCTGTCGTGGGTCACGTTGTAGATCAAGAGCCAGAGCCGGCTCCCCTTCCCGCCCATCGATTCGACCTGATCCATCGCCCTGGCGTCTGACATCGCGTAGGCCGCGTCGCAGAAGGTGAATGCCGCCTTCAAAGCCGCCGTCATCTCGGCCTGCGAGGTCGTCTTCTCGAAATCGGCCTGGTTCGGATTCGTCGTGCCGGCGGCGTCGGCGCAGAACATGTAGCTCTCGTTGGCCACATGGCCGAGGAGTTCGGCGTAGGTGCGGACGTCGGGACTCGGGCGGAAGCCGTACTTGGCCTCGGGCATGGCTGCGGCGGAACGAATGTAGAGCGACTTGATCCGCTCGTACTGCGGCCGAACGGACGCCACGGCGCCGGACTGCGCGGCGAGCATCGAGGGGACGAGCACCGAGAGGGCAACCAGGATTCTGCGAGGCATGAACGGGTCCGGGACGAAGGAGTCCTGCGTTCGCCGGGGAGTCGGCGGGGAGGGTGGAATATACGAAGGCGCGGTATCTTCACGGCTCCCGGAACCCGGAGGCCGAGCATGTGCCGACTTGTGTTGTTCGTCCTGCTGCTGCCGTGAGCCGCCGGCGAAGGGAGTCCGGCCCGGCACCGCGGAACCCGTTCGATCCCTGCGACGGTCCGATCGACTCGACACTCGATCTGCACGGCGCCACGATCATCGACGTGGGCGCCCGGCTCAAGAGCTTTCTTGAGACCGCCATCCGGCGCCATCCCGGCGGGCTGGTCCATGTGATCACCGGCCGGGGGCGGGGGTCGGCGGCGGGCCCGGTGATCAAGCCGGCGGTCAAACGCCTTCTGGCCGGCGACCTGGCCCGCTGGGTCCGGGCGGTGGAACGGGACGAGAACGACGGTGGCTACCTGGCCCGGCTGGCCGATCGTTAGGCCGCCATCAGGGCAGGCGGGCGAACGCCAGCCCCTGGAGTCCGAACCCGTTGGCCGTGATGCCGGTGACCCGGCCGGCCGCCGAGCGAACGAACCGGATGGTCACCTCGTCGCCGAACATCGTGCCGAGCCAGGCGTCCGGGGCCAGCGGCGCCAGAGCGGCCCCCTCGGTCGCCACGGCGCTGCGCAAGGTAAGGCCCCGGCCTTTGACCGCGATGGTCCAGACGGCGCCTTTCAGCTCCTCGCTTCGATAGGATCCCGTGAGGGCCCGCAGCGCGGCCTCCGTCGTATCGGGCGGAGACACCCGATTGTAGGTCACGTCCTGCGCGCCAACCCGCCGGACCAGGATTGGTTTCCCGCCCGCCGAGCGCCGGAAGGCCAGGCTGAGACTCGCCCCGGGAATGTCGAACCTCCCCTCGCCCAGATCGAGGAGCGGGATCACGACCCCGCCGGGACGGAGCGCCACCAGCGATTTGTCTCGCACCGCAAAGGTGAACGCGCCCTCGTCATCGCTCCAATAGGTCCCGGTCAGCCCGGCCATGCCGCTGGTCCGGCCGGATCCCGCGCCGGCCGCACTCGGCTCGGGCTCGAGCCGGTTGCCCAGGACCCCCGCCGCCACGCCGAGGGCCAGGGCCGACGGATTCGAGGCGCCGGTATTGCAGAGCACGACGATGCTCAGCGCCGGCTCGGGAAACCGGAGCAACTCGGCGCGATACCCGGCCCAGCTCCCGCCGTGCGCCACCCGGGCGAGCCCTCGCCAGCGATCCACCATGAGTCCGAAGGCGTAGGTGACCGGGGTCCCGTCGTCGAGGGTCCCGGTCTCGACCATTTTCCGGACGACCGCGAGTCCGCCGGCCTTGCCGGTCCGCAGGTTGTCCGCCCATTTGGCCATGTCGCGAACGCTGCTCTGGATGGTTCCGTCCCCGGTTTCTTCCCAATTGGAGTCATCGACGGACCAGGTTGAGTC
>JANXXJ010000157.1 GCA_025350665.1 Gemmatimonadota bacterium
AGTGCGCGGCCGCCGGGTTCGGATCTACGAGAAACGCCCCGGCGGGCCACTCTTGCGGTCAATCTGGTTACACGGAAAGGAGCACAAGAAGACGTTGGGCCACCGGGACCGCGAACTCGCGACCCGGCAAGCCTATGAGCTCATGCACGACCTGGTCACGGACGAGAACTACGAGTCCGGCGTGGTGACGTTGGGGACACTCGAGAAGCTCTACCTCGAGAGCCCGCAACACCTGGCCAAGAAACCGCTGACCCAGAAGAGTGACGAGCGCAGCTTGGAGCGCGTCGTGGCCTACCTGGGACCGAAGCGGAACGTGCTGAGCCTCTCGGAGTCGGACGTGCAGCGTTTCTGGCAGGCGCGACGGCGCGGCGACAAAGCCCTGCAGCGGGTGACGCCGGACCGAGCCGTGAGTGACGGGACGGTGCTGGCGGACATGGTGTCGCTCCTCACCGCGCTCAACTGGGGGTTGCGGGAGCGAAAGTCGGACGGGCGGCGGTTGTTGAAGGAGAACCCGCTCTTCGGCGTTCGGCTTCCGAAGGAGAAGAACCCACGCCGGCCGGTGATTCGCCATGACAGCTACCTCAAACTGCTCGAGGTGGCGAGCCAGGTTGATCCATTGCTCGAGCTGGCGCTGATCGTCGCGGAAGGAACCGGCCGCCGAATCTCATCATGGCGGAACCTTCGCTGGGATGACGTCGACTTTCAGGCGGGCACGATTCGATGGCGTGCAGTGTACGACAAGAAGGGGTACGAGCAGGTCGTCGTGATGAGCGATGTGGTGAAGGACGCGCTCCGGGAGGCGAGGAAACGGCAGGCGGCGATCGGAAGTGCCCCGGTCTTCCCCGCCCCGAAGGATCCGACCAAGCCGTGTGACCGGCATGTGCTGGACAACTGGCTCCGGCGGGCCTTCCCGAAGGCCGGAGTGGTGCAGGAAAAGGGTGGGCTCTGGCACGCGCTCCGGCGGAAGTGGGCCACCGAGCGAAAGGGCTACCCGGTGAAGGATGTGGCAGCCGCCGGCGGATGGCGGGACACCGATACGATCCTGTTGTCGTATCAACACGCCGACCCGGAGACGACGAAGCAAGTCGTGCTACATCCGACGCATCGGTTGGTGGCGAGTAGTTAGGTCAGACACTCACCCCATTACTCACCCCATGGGGTTTGGACGTGAAGAAGCCCCACCGCCTAAGTGACAGTGAGGCTTCTGGTTCCACTCATCGGGACGACAGGATTTGAACCTGCGACCCCCTGAACCCCATTCAGGTGCGCTACCGGGCTGCGCTACGTCCCGAACAACCGGTTTCCCACCCTGCGGCGGGAGGCCAAACGTAGCCCGACCACCGCTCCCGGAGAAGCCCCCGTCCTATGGTGCCGGGGCCGGCCCACGGCAACCGACTAACGCAACACCGAGCCGGTCCGATCCGAGATCGCTAGCTGGGGCGCTCCGAGGTCGCGGCCAGCAGCCGGTCCGCCACGCCTTCCATCTGGCGGCCCCGGGTCCGGGCCCATCGGACCACGCGCGCCGCACCGAGTGCGTAGGCGCCCAGCCCCAGGAGCGCGAGGGCCGCCGCTTTTCCCCACCACCCCGGGGTCGCCACGCCACCAGCGAGGTTGCCGAGGATCACCACCACCGCCGAGACGGCCCCGCCAACCCCCGCGGTCATCAGGAGCCGGGCATCCGCCTTGTACGTGCGGAGCCGGAGCCGGTGACCGCCCGCGGTCGGTTCGAGCAGGGCCTGGAGGTTGCCGTTGGTCCATTGGCGGAACGATCCGTCGGTCCGGGCCACGCCCCGGGCATCGAACGTTTCCCGGAGGTCAACGACCAGTCGCTCCCACTCGTCCTCCGAGAGCCGCCGGCTCAATTCGACGGTGCGACTCACACCCACCGGGAGACCCAGGAAGCTCCGGGTGGCCGGCGGTCCAGCCCGCTCGATCGAACGCGCCGCCTGGGCCACCAACTCGGCCGGCAGCCCAACCTCCACGCCGATGGCCTGGAGTTCGGCCAGCGTCATCCCCTCCGTCGGGGCCAGCGCGTGGTGGCCGGACTGCTGGGCGTCGGCAGCCCGCTCGAAGATCGCGGCGGCTTCCTCCTCGGAAAAACGACGGTCGGTCATGGGCACCATCCTTGGGTGGCGGAAGAATAACCGGCCACGGCCCGCTCCTGGGTCCCGCCGGGCGGCCTTCACCCTCAACCGCGTTTCTTGGGTTACCACTTGCCAAGAATGAATCGCATATTGGGCCAAGCCAGCCCAGGCCCAAGCGATGGCGCCACGATCCGGCCGATGTTCCTGAAGGCGGTACGGATCTCTTCCCGGACTTCTTCGCCGGTCTTTACGGTTCCACCGGCCTTGGGGGTGGAATGGATGCCGGGCGGCACCCGTCAAACAAGGTGACGAGTCACGTCGAGCGCCCGGTCGATGTCGTCCACGGTGTTGAACAAGGCGATCGAGACCCGGACATGCCCCTCCCGCACCGTCACATCGAGCCGCGCCCGCTCGAAGACCGCCCGGACCTCGGCGGCTGACCGGCGGGTGTAGAAACAGAGGATGGACGACCGGTTCCCCGCCGGGGTAAAGAGCCGGTGCCCCTGCGCCAGCACCCCGGCCTCGAGCCGCCGGGTCAATTCCTGCCCGTGCCGTTCGATCCGGTCCACCCCCACTCGCTGCAGGTAGGCCAGGCCGGCGCCAAGCT
>JANXXJ010000186.1 GCA_025350665.1 Gemmatimonadota bacterium
GCCCGGCCGAGGTGAACGATGCGATTGTCGCCGCCGTGCAGGTGGGAGGCGAATGCTGGTGTGGTGGAACGACCTGGCGGGGCGAGCGGGCGATGCGGATCAGCGTGTCATCGTGGGCGACCACCGACGAGGATGTCGAGCGGAGCCTAACGGCGATTCTCGACGCGGCCCGCCGGTGCGGCGCCGGTCGCTGACGCGCTGATCCGCATCGCCCGCTCGCCCCGCCAGGTCGTTCCACCACACCAGCATTCGCCTCCCACCTGCACGGCGGCGACAATCGCATCGTTCACCTCGGCCGGGCCAAAGTTGACCACGACCTGATTGAGGACCACGTCATTCATGACGCGGTGGCCGGCGGCGGCGAGTCCGGCGGCGAAGCGTCTGGCATGCCGACAGCAGCGTTCGACCAGGTCGGCGACACCGTTGCGCCCGAGAAACAGGAGCGCCGCCCAGACCTCGACCCCGCGAGCCCGGCGTGACAGTTCCGGGGTGTAGTGGTCGGGCTGGCGCCCTGTCGCAACCGGGAGGTAGGTCGCGGTGAGCGCCATGGCCCGGCGAAGCAATTCGCCGCGCCGGACGAAGGCGAGCCCGGAATCGTAGGGAACGTTGAGCCACTTGTGGGCGTCGGTGGCCCAGGAATCGGCCCGCTCGATCCCGACCACCTGGCCGCTGGTTTTCGCCGACGCCCTCGCCCACAGGCCGAAGGCGCCGTCGACATGAACCCAGGCTCCGTCGGGATGGACCCGGTCGCACACGGCCGCGACCGGATCGGCAGCACCCGAGTTCACGTTGCCGACTTGGGTGCAGACGATCGTCGGCCCGGCAATGCGGGGAATCCGCTCCGGCCGAATCCGTCCCTGGTGGTCAGTCTCCACTTCGACGGCGCAATTCCGTCCCAAGCCAAGAATCCCGAGCCCTTTGCGCACTGTCGGATGGACCTCGGCGCCGACCAGAACCGTGAGCGGAGGCGCTCCGATCAAGCCGTCGGCCTCGACGTCCCATCCCACGGCGCCGAGCACCGCACTTCGCGCAGCCGCCAGCGCCGACAGATTGGCCACCGTGGCCCCGGTAACGAACGCGCTGGCCGTACCCGCAGGCAGACCGAACAGCTCGAGGAGCCACCGGTGGGCGGTGGCTTCGATCGCCACGGCGGCGGGTGAGGTGGCCCACATGCCGCCCTCCTGATCCCAGGCGGCGGCAAGCCAGGTCGCCGCGACCGTGGCGGGCAGGGCGCCGCCGGTCACGAAACCGAAGAAACGCCCGCCCGCAGAAGCGACCGTCGCGGGTGACCCAAGCTGGTCGAGGCGGGCCAGCACGTCTGCCGCCGGGATCCCCGAGTCGGCGAAGGCCTCGTCGAAACCGGCGAGATTGGCGATGGCCGCGGGCGTGGGAACCACGGATCGGGCGCCAATGGTGTCCAGGTAGCGAATAGAGCGATCGGCGGCGTCGCGGAGCAGGCCTGCGGTGGAGTCCATACGACACTTCCTAGAGCGGACGGTTGACGGGCGATGGGAGGTGAATACCCTTCACGAGCACTCAAGGGTAGGCGGAACGTCATGCGGACGGCAGCTGGAGCAATCCTTTTGACCATGTGGGGTTCGTTGCCGGCCTCCGGCCAGCGGCCCCCGACGGGTCAGCGTCCGGCTGCGGCAGCATCCGACACCCTTCTCCCCGGCGAATGGCGTTCGGCCGGCCGGGACCCCGGCCTGACCCGGTTCAGTCCACTGGGCCAGATCACGACCGCCACGGTCGCCTCGCTGAGGCCAGTCTGGAGCTTCAGCACCGGTCAGCTCCGCGCCCACGAAGGCACGCCACTCGTCGTCGGTTCAGTGATGTTCGTCCATTCGCCGTTTCCCAATGCGGTTTTTGCCCTTGATTTGAGCCGGCCCGGCGCCCCGGTGCTGTGGCGCTACTCGATCCCGACGACGCCGCCCCCGGTGGCTCCTCCGACGGGCTGCTGCGACATCGGGAGCCGCGGTCTGGCCTACCACCCGAGCGGCAAGGTCCTGGTCCCATTGCTGACTGGCGAACTCGCGGCACTCGACGCCCGGACCGGGCGCGAGATCTGGCGGGTCAAGAATGCGGACGGAAAATCCGGGGCGACGATGCCGGGCGCTCCCCTGATCGTCAAGGACCTGGTCGTTGTCGGCACCGCTGGTAGCGACTATGGGGTGCGAGGCTCCCTCACCGCGTACGACGCCAACACCGGCAAACTCGTCTGGCGCGCCTATCACACCGGACCCGACAGCGAGGTCCTGATAGACGGGCCGGTGAATTCCCAGTTCCCGTCGTATCGAGGCCGGGATCTGGGCCTGACCAGCTGGCCCGGCGACGCCTGGAAGCGGGGCGGGGCTACGGCATCCGGGTGGCTGTCCTACGACCCGGAGAGCGATCTGATCTTCTACGGCACCGACCGCCCTGCCAGCTACCTCGCGTCGGCGCGACCGGGTGACAACCGGTGGAGTTCGACGGTCTTCGCCCGGTCAGCAACAACCGGCCATGTCCGCTGGGCCTATCAGATCACGCCGCACGATCAGTGGGGGTACGACGGCTCGAACGAGTACATCGTGGCCGACCTCACCATGGCCGGGAGGCCGGTCAAGGCGCTGGTCCATTTCGATCGCAATGGATTTGCCTACACCTTCGACCGGCTGACCGGACAAATGCTGATCGCCGAGCGATTTGGGCCGGCCAACTGGGCCAGCCGGGTTGACCCCAATGAGGGCCATCCGGTCGTTGAGCCACGATACGCCCAGGGACCCGCCAAGACGCCCGGAATCTGTCCGGCGGCGATCGGCGCCAAGGGTTACGAGCCGGCCGCCTACTCCTTGTCGACCGGCATGTTCTTCGTTCCGACCACCAATCTCTGCATGGAACTGACTCCCGGTGCCGCCGTGTTCACGCTCGGCCAGCCCTTCATTGGCGTCACCATCAAGGCCGGGTTCGGCCCCGGGATCAACCGGGGGCGGTTCATCGCCTGGAACGCGGCCACGGGCACGGCGGCGTGGCAGATCCAGGAGCCCTTCCCGGTGACCGGCGGGGCGTTGGTGACCGCGGGGGGAGTGGTGTTTTATGGCACCATGGATGGCTGGCTCAAGGCGGTAAACCAGACGTCCGGCCTTGAGCTTTGGAAGTTCAAGCTCCCGTCCGGCATCGTCGGGAGCCCGATGACATTCCTCGGGCCCGACGGAAAGCAGTACCTGGCCATACTCTCGGGATTCGGCGGCTGGCTGGGCTTGGGAGGCAACGGCGCCTACCCTGATCTGAGCCGGACCACCAACCAGGGCGGTACGCTGTTCGTGTTCGGCCTGTGAACGGCCGCCCATTCGGCGCCGCAGCCGCGATCGTGCTTGGCGCGGCCCTGACCACAGGGTCGGCCAGACCGCCGGTCAAACGGCCGGTGCACGTGCGGCAACCGGGCGCATTCAGATCAGCGCCGGTGCTCGAGAGCTCCGGCGCCACGAAAAGCCGGTCGCATCCCGGCCTGTTCTGGACCCTCAACGACTCGGGGAATCCTGCCACGCTGTTCCTGGTCGACACGACAGGCGTGATCCGTGGGCTGGTGCGGCTCCCGGTACCCAATGTTGACTGGGAGGCCCTGACCAGCGGCCCATGCGGCGACGGCCGGTGGTGCCTGTATGTCGCCGACATTGGCGACAATCGCGCCGTCCGGCCGACGGTCGTCATCTACCGCGTGCCTGAGCCCGATGACGGCGCACTGCAACGGACGATCGCCCGCCCGACGGCAGCCCTGGCCGTTCGCTATGCCAACGGACCCCGCGATGCGGAGGCGGTTGTCGTCACCCGCAACGGCGACCTGGCCATCATCAGCAAAGGCCGCCAGGGACCGGTCACCGCCTATTGGATTCCGAAGGAGGCTTGGGCAGCGGGGCGATTCGAAGCGAAGTCGTTCTGGACCCTGCCGATCTCGACCAGTCTTCTGCTGGCGTCACTGGTCACCGACGCCGCCCTCTCCCCCGACGAAACCTGGCTTGCGGTCCGGACCTATCGGGAGATCCACCTGTTCACCCGAACCAATCCTGCCTCGCGGCTCCCTGATCAGCTGACCGCCACCTGCGACATTGCCGGTCTGGAGCCGCAAGGTGAAGGGATCACCTGGTGGGATGACCATACCCTGCTCCTGACCAGCGAGATCGAGGGACGAAACCCTGGCCCGATTACACTCCTCGAATGCCCCGTTCCCTGAGGTTCACGTGGTGGTGGGTGGCGCTCGGCGTCCTGGCACTGCTGGTCGGTGTCCTGGACCGCCCGAGAAGCCGGAAGTCCGTACACCGGGCAGAATGGCTCGTGGCGGGCGACGCCCGAGTCCGAGCGGTGCGCGCCGGATCGGGGGACACGACACTGGTCTTGGTCCATGGCTTCGGCGAATCCCTGTTCGGGTGGCGCGCGGTATTCGACGGCCTGGCCACCGGACATAAAGTGGTGGCTCTTGATCTCCCGGGATTCGGCGGGAGCGAGAAGCCGGATGGCGACTATTCCCTCCCGTCGATGACCAACCGGCTGGCGTCATTCATTGATCGGTGGACGACCGGCCCGGTCATCATGGTCGGCCACTCGATGGGGGGCGAATTGGCCGCCAGCGTGGCGCTCGCCCGGCCCGATCGGGTCGTGGGCGTCGTCCTGATCGCACCGTCGGGCTGGAATGTCGGCCTCTCGGGCATCGCGGACACGATGTACCCGCGCAAGGCCCGGGCGATCGGCTGGTACCTGTCGGGCCGGGCCTTCGTGCTTCCCGAGCACGATACCGAGTGGCTCGGAGAGCCGGATTCAGCCGCCCAATACACGTTGATGGGCGACTCGAACTATCGAAAATCGGCCACCGAGGTCCTCGAACAGTTCGATTTTCGGGGGTTGAGGGCCGAATTTTCGAAAATCCGCCAGCCGGTACTTCTCGTTTGGGGGACCTGGGATCCGGTGATCCCGTATGCCATCGCGGACAGCATCCTGCCGCTGTTCGTTTGCGCCAGACTCGTCACTATTTCGAACGCCCTCCACCGTCCGCAAGTTGAAGTCCCTGATACGGTTACGGCATCGATCAAGGCCTTCGCCTCCAGCCCAACCTGCCCACCGAGAGCACGCGCCCACTAGTATTCGGCACAAACAACTACTATTTTCGCGCCGCTTTCGCTCCACCTTAACTCAAGCGCGGGAGCCTCACCTGGAACTGCCAAATCATCACCGGGTTCCCCTCGGATGGCTGATCGAGCACGGGAACGAGACAATCAAGCTTCGGACCTACGAGGAGTTCGCCCCTCCCGGTACCGTCGCGCCCGAAACCCTGGACAGTGTGGCGGAGGCGATTCTCAACGCCAAGACCACCCAGGCGATCACCAGGAAGCAGAAGGGCACCGGCATCTGGGGTGGCAACATGCTCGCCCTGGCGGCCTCGGCGAAGGACGGGATCAAGGACGTCGGAACCGTGCCGCAACATCGTCGGCTCCTTCAGCTCGGCCTGAGTCGGTCCGCCCGGCCATTCAAGCTGTCGGAGCGGATCCTGTTCCGGTTGCTGTCGCGCGACGAGGACCCGGCGCTGCAGTTCGAGTACCTCAAGGCCGTGAAGGACCATCCGGCGTCCGGGGAATGGACTCGCGAGCAGTTCCGCGAGGCGGCGACTGCGGCCCTGGCCGAGGCGGGCTACCAGGAAGACCCTCGGATCCGGGGAGCGGCCCACAAGATCGCCTCTAATGTGTCGGCTTTCCTGCGCAGCCCGCTGGCAGACAAGCCGTTTATCCGCGTAGCCGCGAAGACGGTACTCGATCCGGAGGCCCATCCCCCGACCTGGTATTCGCTCGCGATGATCGCAGCGCTGCCCAGCCTTCAGCGGGAGCGGGCCGGCTTCATCGAACGTCTTGGGCAGTACCTCGCCCAGCCCGCTCCGAAGAAGGAATATTCGGTGATGCTGGGCAAGAAGGCCCTCAAGCCCGACTACTTGCTGCTCGGCGACCCGATCGAAGCGGATTCAAAAGGCAACGCCAAGGACATTCCGGTGGCCCTTTACACCATCGAACTCCTGGCGAAGCTGGGGGCCCTGCAGTCTTCCCCATCGGGCATGAAAGTATTGAGTCGCCTGGTATCCGAATGCGACGAGCGTGGGATCTGGCAGCCGAAGGCTTTGAAGGCCCAGCCCAAGGCGGGGCACCAGATCACCTACCATTGGTATCCGCTCATGGCGGAGACCAAGGCGCCGGAGTCCCGGGTCATCGATGTGACATTTCGTCTGGCATCGATTGCGCGGCTCCTGGGATGGCAGCTCACGTTCGCATGACCTGATGATCGCCTCCCTCGATCTGACCGGTTTCGGCTTCACGCCGACCGAAAGCCTCGTCTACGAGGTTCTGGTTCGGGGAGGGCCCGGGACTGGGTACGCTATTGCAAGAGCCGCCGGCCTGGCGCGCGCAAACGCCTACAGCGCTCTCGAAGGGCTGGTCAAGAAAGGGGGCGCCAGAGTTGAAGAAGGGCGCCCGAAGCGCTATCGACCCGAGCCCCCGTCAACCCTGATCGCGCGGATCATCGACAATCAGGCGCAATCGTTGGATTCGCTGGCCGCCGTACTTTCGGACATCTCGGTCCCGGCCACTCCCACCCTGGTCGAGTTGGTATCGGTCCGTGGCGTACTCCAGATCCTGTCCCACGAAATCGCCCGAGCCCAGACCCGGGTCATGCTGGTGGCCCCGGCTGATGCCTTCCCGGCATTGACGCCGGCCCTTCGCAAGGCATCCGCGGGCGGAGTTGCGCTGTCACTGGCATCACCGGGCATCGTTGACCTGCTCTTTGCCTCCGTCGATCCCGCCGCAACACCGGCTGGATGGCCCGGCGATCCCGTCTTGTTCGTGGTCGATGATCGTGGCGCCGTGATGGCCGGTCGACAGGGCGATCAGGTGGCCGGGCATTGGGGCACCGACCCGGTATTCCTGAATGCGGTTCGCACTCTGATCCTCGCCGGACGGGCGGTGCCATGACAGGTGCGGCCGAATTCTTCGAGGAACTGCGCCGCGAATACCTCGCCGAGTCACCGGCTCGCCTCGGCGAACTGCGAAAGGATCTCGACGCTCTGAGCGCCGCCGAACCGGACGCGGCGGCATCACTCAAGATCCGGCTCCATCGTCTCGCGGGTTCGGGCGGCAGCTACGGTTTTCCCGATATCAGTGGCATCGCTCGTTCGACCGAGCAATGGTTGGCGGAGCACCCCGAGCCCGATCAGGCCGGGGTCGCCAGGCTTCGGGACGCCGTCGCAGCGATCGCGGGCATGTTCGACCGCGCCGCAGCTTCGCTCGGTCTTCCCATGTCATCCTCGCCGCCCAAGCCGTCGGCGTTTGGATGGCAGGCGTTGATCATCGGTCCAGCCGGTGACCTGACGAACCATGTTGAGGCCGCCCTTCGCGACGCCCAGTTCTCCGTCAAGCGACAACTGTCGGGATTCCAACCCGAATTAGTGCCGGTATCGGAGCGGCCGGACCTGGCGGTGGTAATCGGGACCACGGCCGAAGAGACCGATGAAGTCGTTGCCCGCTGGGCCCTCCCGGGACCGATCCGACCGGCGGCAGTCGTCCTGGTTGCTGCGCCCGAGGGGACCGACCCGTTGTCGCAGCCGATCGCAAGCGTGGACGCGATCATTCCCGCGGAACGGGTGGACTACGCCCTCCTTGGGTACGCCCGAACGCTCGGCCGAGCTGTCACTACGCCCCGATCAGTCCTGATCGTGGACCCCGACGATAGCGGGCCGACTCGCGCACTCGCCAGCGCCCTCGAGGGCAGCAGCTGCCGGGTCGCCGTGGCAGGAAGCGCGGCCGCCGCCCGGCCGCCGTTGCTGCGGGAAACCTGGGATCTGGTGGTCGTCGCATGGCGCCTGGTGGACACGACGCCCGCGGCGCTAATCCGCTGGATTCACCAACTCCCTCGGCGACGTCTTGCCCCCGTACTCGTCCTGGCGTCGCAGATCAGTGACGACGACCGACTGGCGGCGATCCGCGCCGGAGCCGAGGACGTCCTGCTCAAGACCGCGGCCCCGGGGTACCTGGCCGAGTGCGTCCTGGCCCGCATCGACCGCAACCGGACGGTCCGGGCCGCGGCCCACCGGGACGACCTGACCGGGCTGCTCAACCACGAGGCGATCGGGGAGGAACTCGAGCGCGCCGTCGCGGTGGCCCGCCGGGCCAATGAGGCGGTCGCTCTGCTGGTGTTCGATATCGATCATTTCCGCCGAGTGAACGAGGTCCACGGGCCTGTGGCCGGCGACCAGGTCCTGGTTCATGTCGGCCGTCTGATTGCAGGTGCGGTCCGTTCGAGCGACGTCGTGGCCCGGATTGGCGGCGAAGAATTCGGGGTCCTGGTGCGCCGTTGCCGCGCGGAAGATGCGATGCGCCTGGCCGACAAGGTCCGGGCCGCGGTCGCCGGTACGCCGACGGCGCTACCGGATCGGGACATCCCGGTGCGGTTGTCGGCCGGGGTGGCCTGCTATCCCGACCACGGGGCGGCAGCGCAGGATATTCTCCGGGCCGCCGACAAGGCCCTGATTGCCGCAAAAAACACCGGCCGGGACCGTGTGGTCCCGGCCGGCATCCTATAGCGGAGACCGCTTCCGCTCAGTGAGGGAAACTCAGGGACAGCGGCGCCACGTCCCTGGGATTGTCGTCACCGAACAACAGCCGCCCCTCCTTGAATGACGCTCCGCGGAGGGTCAGCGCGAGCACTTCGCCCAATTCGGTCACGGGGTGAATCGTGACTTTCTTCCGGATCTCTTCAGTCAGATCACTGAGATCCGCTTCGTTGTCCTTCGGGATGATGATCTGGTGGATGCCGGCCCGGACGGCGCCCAGGATCTTCTCCTTGAGGCCGCCAATCGGCAGCACTCGGCCGCGAAGCGTGATTTCGCCCGTCATCGCGATGTCATGCCGGGCCGACCGACCTGACATGGCCGAGACGATCGCCGTCGCCATCGTGACACCCGCCGACGGACCATCCTTCGGAATCGCCCCCGCCGGGACATGGATGTGGACGTCGCGATCGAACATCTCGTCGGCGATCCGGAGTCCTGCCGCATGAGAGCGGGCGTAGGTCCACGCGGCGCGGGCCGATTCCTTCATCACGTCGCCAAGCTGGCCAGTGAGGACCAACTCACCCTTGCCTCGCATCGTTGAGGCCTCGACGAACATGATGTCGCCGCCAACCGGTGTGTAGAACATCCCGGTTGAGACGCCGACCTGATCCTCGCGAGCCATCTTTTCCGGATGGACCCTGGCCCGGCCGAGGAATTCGTCCACCGTCTCCTTCGAGACTTCGATCACGCCCGATGCCTCCCCCGCAGCGAGCTTGCGAGCCACCTTCCGGGCGACCTTGCCGATTTCACGTTCGAGCTGCCGCACCCCGGACTCCCGGGTATACTCGCTGATGATGTCGGCGAGCGCCTCGTCGGCGATGGTGATCGGGCGACCCTTGAGGCCATTCTCCTCGAACTGCCGCGGAATCAGGTACTTCTGGGCGATGATCCGCTTCTCGCCTTCGGTGTAGCCGGAGAACTCGACGCTCTCCATCCGGTCGAGCAACGGGCCCGGAATGTTCTGAACGAAGTTGGCGGTGCAGATGAACAGCACCTCCGACAGGTCGAACGGAACGCCGAGGTAGTGATCGACGAAGCTGTCGTTCTGGGCCGGATCGAGCACCTCGAGCAGCGCCGACGCCGGGTCTCCCTGGAAGGAGACACCGAGCTTGTCCACTTCGTCGAGCAGGAACACCGGGTTCTTGGTGCCGGCCTGCTTCAGCCCCTGGATGATCCGCCCGGGCATGGCACCAACATAGGTCCGGCGGTGGCCGCGAATGTCGGCTTCGTCGCGAGCGCCGCCCAGGGAAATCCGGACGTATTTCCGGCCCATGGAACGGGCAATCGACTTGGCCACTGAGGTCTTACCGACGCCTGGAGGCCCGATGAAAAGCAGGATCGGCCCCTTGGCCTTGTCGTCCGCGTTGCCGGTGGGAGCCGAGGCCCTGGATGCGAGCTTCGGGCGTTCGAACTCGCCGGTCATTGTGGTATCGGCTTCCGTCGCGTCGTCAACCTGCTTTTCAGACGCCTCGCGCTCCGCCCGGGCGGCCCGCTCCTCGGCCTGCTTGAGCTGGCGAACGGCCAGGAACTCCAGCACGCGGTCCTTGACGTCGCCGAGGGCATAGTGGTCGGTCTCGAGAATGTCCGACGCGGTCTTGAGATCCAGATGCTCCTCGGATCGGACGTTCCAGGGCAGTTCGGCAACGGTCTCGAGGTAGTTCCGAATGACTTGCGTCTCCATCGATTCGCGGCCGATTCGCTCCAGGCGGCCCAACTCCCGGTCGACCTCTTTGCGAGCGTCTACCGTCAGTTCGAGGGCGGCGAGTTTGGTCTTGAGCTCGTCGAGTTCGTCGCCTTCGTCTTCCTCACCGAGTTCGCGGCGGATCTGCTTCAGCTGTTCGCGGAGGACCATTTCGCGCTGGCGCTCGCCCAGTTCTTCCTGGACCTGGGTCTTGATCTCCTCCTGGGCATCGAGGACGGAGATCTGGCGCTGAACATGAACCAGGACACGCCGCAGCCGCTCCTCGACCGACAGGGTCTCGAGCAGGCTCTGGCGCTGGATCGCGGGCACGTCGATATAGCCGGCTACCAGATCGGCAAACCGACCGGGATCGCTGGTATTCGAAAGAACCTGCTGGACCACCTCTTCGGGCAATCCGGACTTGTGACCGAGCTCGGCGGCGCGTTGCCGGACCTCGCGATACAGGCCGATGAAGGCCGGGTCTTCCGTGTTGAGTGGCGGCATTTCCTCCGCGTCTCTCGCAATCGCCTCAAGGAAGCCGTCCCGTTCGGTCAGGTGGATGGCGATCGCGCGCCGGTCGCCGTTGAGGAGGACCTGCATTCCGGTCAGCCCGCGCTGGACCTGGGCGATTTTCGCAATCGTGCCAATGGTGTAGAGCCCGTCCGAATTGACCTGCTCGGTGTTTTCGCGCTGGCAGAGCGTCAGTATCAGTTTGTCGGGGGAGGCGAGCGCCGCTTCGATCGCTCGCACGGTCCCGGGGCGACCGGCGCCAATCGGCGTGGTTACTCCGGGGAAAAGCACGAGTTCCCGAAGGGGAAGCACGGGAAGCGTCATGCGCTCAGACATCGTTCGGTCCTTTCCGTTGCGTGATTCGCCGGCCAGCCTGCGCCGATCGATCAATGAAGGGCATCGGTCGTGCCATCACCGCCCGGGCGGGACCTATCTCGTTTGCTTTGAGGCTGTTGGCCTCCAAGTCGACGAAGACCGACGAGCCGGCCGGTTGGTACGAACCCTGCCTGAAGGCCAGTCAGCATCACGAGAACATGCCAGGATGGCGGTCGGTCGGCTAGAGCCCAATCGGGGTATCGGCCGGGTTGGCGGGGACTTGGCCGTTGCCCTTCGGGCGACCTTGAGCGAAATTGGTAAGCTCTTGCGGCAACAACGTTTCGCTGATTGGAACGCGCGAGCGGAATGACCGAACCGAACAACTCATTCGACCGACCCTTAGCTCAGCGCCTCAAGGAGGCGTTGGGAGAAGTCTACACGATCGAAGGTGAGATCGGTCGTGGGGGCATGGGTGTCGTTTACCGGGCCCGCGACGAGCGCCTGCAGCGACGCGTCGCGATTAAAGTCTTGCCTCCGGAGCTGGCCTTTCAGAAGGACATCCGCGAGCGGTTCACTCGCGAAGCGCAGACGGCCGCACGGCTCTCCCATCCGCACATCGTACCGATCCACGACGTCGGCGAAGGCCAGGGACTGGTCTACTTCGTCATGGGTTATGTCGAAGGCGAATCGCTCGGGGCTCGGATCAAGCGACGGGGCAAGCTGCCCGCCGATGAAGCCCGGCGCATCATGAAGGAAACCGCCGACGCGCTGTCAGCCGCACACAGCCTTTCGATCATTCATCGCGACATCAAACCGGACAACGTGCTGCTCGAAGGCACCCGGGGCCGGGTTATGGTCACCGACTTCGGGATCGCCAAGGCGTTGTCGGGTTCCTCCGGCGCGACCCTGACCGGTGTCGGGGTCGCGATCGGCACCCCCCAGTTCATGAGTCCGGAGCAGGCGGCCGGCGAGCGCGAGATCGACGGCCGTTCGGACCTGTACAGCCTCGGTGTCGTGACCTATCAGATGTTGACCGGGGAGCTGCCCTTCAACGCGCCGACGGTGGCCGGGATCCTGATGAAGCAAATCACGGAACCCGCGCCGGTCCTGCACACGACCCATCCCGAAGTGCCCGAAGACCTGTCACTCGCGGTGGCCCGCTGCCTCGAGAAGGATCCGGAAAACCGGTGGCCCACGGCAGATGCGCTTCGGCGATCGCTGGAGAGCCGTACGGTGACAGGATACCGACCCACCAACAATACCGGGATCCGGACGGCCGCGCGGCCGGCGTCGGCCACCGGGACCCGGCCCCGACCATCCCTCGGTGATCGTTCGCGGATGCGGCCGCCGGAGGGCCTCCCAGCGGCTCCGCGCTTCCCGGGCCTACCACGGCAAGTCCGGGAGGTCTACGGAGGCCTGGCCCGACGGGGAGGCCCGGGACGGGCCGCATCACTGGCCGGGGGGAACTGGGTCCGAAATGACCGCGGTGAGTGGGTCCGGCGAACCGAGGACGAGGGCCAGCCGATGCACGACACCGGCGAGCCCAAGATCGTTCAGAAGGTCCGGGAGCAGTTCGCCCGCTGGGCCGCCGTCACCGGGGGCACGTTCCTTCTCAACGTAGCCACCGGGCTCAGTGGCCCGTGGTTCCTGTTCGTGGCCGGCGGCATGGGGATTCCGCTCCTCAAGAGTTACGCCCAATTGTGGCAGGCGGGGTACAGCTGGCGTGACGTTTTGAATCGCCCCCCGGCGCCGGACGCCATCGAGGCCGGGACCCCGGGCAAAGGCGGGAAAGCCCGGCGGTCGCTCGCCGCGCCGAGAGAGAGCGAGTACGGGAAGTACTTCGACAAGGTACGACAGGTGCATACCGACCGGGCGGCGATCCTCGGGATGATGCAGCGCCTCTCGCAGGCCGACCGCCAGATGCTTCCCGAGGTCGTGGAAACGACCGAGGGCCTCTACAGCCGGGCGATGGACATGGCCCGGACGCTCAACGATCTGGACCAGGGCTTCACGTCGGAATCGCCGGACCGGATCAAGGCGCGGCTCGAGGAGCTCTCCAATCAGGCGCAGAGCGAAGAGCGGGATCGCCAGTTCCGGCTTCTGGAGCAGCAGTTCCGCTCGGCTGTCGAGGTCTCGGGCCGGCGTCAGGCCATCGCCGACCGGCTCGAGTCGAGCATTCTCGCGATGCAGAACGTCCGGTTCGATCTGATCCGAGTCCGGTCCGCCGGAGTCGGCGGCGTGGTCGGTGACCTGACCCAGGCTACCCAGGCCGCGCGGGCGCTTTCCCGGGACGTCGACCATCTGATCGCGGCGGCGGCCGAGATCAAAGAGGCCACTAGTTGACCGAGCAGTTCACCACGCAGGATTACTGGGAACGACGCCTTCGAGACCACTTCAGCCTCGAGGGCGTCGGCTATTTGCGCCTTGGTCGTCGGTTCAACGAGTGGATGTACCGGGTGCGGGGCGACGTATTCGACCGGGTTGCCACTGAAGAGGGCTGGCGCGGTGGAGCCGGAGCGGCGAAGCTGGTGGCGGCGGATGTCGGGGCGGGAACGGGGTTCTACGTCGACCGGTGGCTCATCCTCGGCGCGGAAGTGACCGGGATCGATCTGACGGCGGTGGCAGTTGAGAACCTGGCCGGCCGCTTCCCCGCAGGGCGCTTTGTTCAGGCCGACATCGGACTCCCGCTCGCGGCTCCGCTGGCCGAGGAGCGGGGGCGCTACGACGTGATCAGCGCGTTCGACGTCCTGTTTCACATCGTCGACGACGGCCAGTACGATCGGGCGCTGGCCAACATCGCGACCCTGCTCAAGCCGGGCGGTACCTTCGTCTGGTCCGACAATTTCGTGCATCAGCCGACGGTTCGCGTGACGCATCAAGTGAGCCGATCCCTGGCGGACATCTCCGGCGCCCTCGATCGGGCCGGCCTTGAGATCGTGCGCCGAGTCCCCATGTTCGTGCTGATGAACTATCCAGCCGACACCACCTCTGGACTGGCCAAATGGGCGTGGACTGCGATGGTGGCGCCCGCCATAGTGAGCGATTTCCTGGGCGGGGTGCTGGGCGCGGTGCTTTATCCGCTCGAACGGCGACTGGTGGCAAATCGGACCGAGAGCGCCAGCACCGAACTCATGATTTGCAGGAGGCGCGCGTGAAGAACCTGCCGTCAAACCGGGCGTTGGCGATCCTGATCGCCCGATGGATACTGGGCCTGATTTTCTTCATGGCGGGGTGGTACAAGGTCTTCGAGATGGGCCCCGCGGGTCACGCCCACAAGTTTTTCGTCGATCCGTACCGCGATTCCTTTCTGCCGCTGTGGTCGCTCTGGGCGGCCGGCACAGCAGTACCGTTCGTGGAACTCGGGGCTGGAGCGCTGGTGATGCTGGGCTGGTTCCGGCGGCCGGCGTACATCGGACTGGGCACGGTGCTCGTGATGGTCACGTTCGGCCACCTGCTGGCGCAGCCGCTGTATGAGTTTCACACCCACGTCATCCCGCGCGCCGCGCTGCTGCTGTTCGTGCTGGTCATGCCGGCGGAAGAGGATACCGTTAGTCTAGACCATTGGATGGGAAGGCGCCGCAAGTCCCAGCCGTAGAACTGTTCTCCTTTTGCTTCCTTGCCCCGAACTTCACCTGTTAACGTCAGGCATCATCCACTCCGGACCGGGATCGGGTCTGGGGCTTCCACCACATCACGAATCCGGTCGCCGACTGGACCAGGAACCCCAACGAGCCGGCCGCGTAGAGGATTTTCATGGGCAGGCTGTAGTTGCGCCCGGTATGGAGGTCGTGCACGGTTTTCCGGGTGGCAATCTCCGCGGGGGTACGCGGGGGCGGTTCCTGCCCTGCCTCGCGTTCGACCTCGGTCAGCACGAGGCCGATCCCCGACAGCGACAGCACCAGCATGAGCACGGTCGCGAGGAGGCCGAGTGAGTGGTGGAGATCGAACAGGAGGCGCCACCAGCCCCGGCGGAATTCGATGGCCACGATCTTCCGTTTCCACCAGAGATAGACCCCACCCAGGATCAGCAGCGAACTCAGCACGGTGGAGGTGATGACGAGCCACTCGCCGGGCTCACCGATCAGGAGCCGGGTGTGGAAGCGGGACATGGTTCGGGCATAGTCGCCGAGCCGGTCGGGCCAGATCAGGAGTACACCGGTGAACCCGACGACGGCCAGGACGATCGATGCGCCGAGACCCATCCAGCGATGGGTCTTGAGAAAGAATTCGCGAACCGTCATGGCGTTCAGTAGCGGAGCAGGTCGGTCATCGCCGCCTTGATGCCTTCGACCTGAGGAAGAATGACATCTTCCAGTTCGGGCGAGTAGGCGACGAACGTGTCCCGGGCGGCAACCCGGCGCACCGGCGCATCGAGCCAGGCGAACGTCTCATCCGCGATCCGGGCGGCGATCTCGGCCCCGTACCCCCATGAGAGGGTGTCTTCATACACCACCATGACCCGGCTGGTCTTCTTGACGGAGGTGAAGATCGTATCCCAATCGACCGGTGACAGGCTGCGGAGATCGATCACCTCGACGCTGGCGCCGGTTTCCTCTTCGAGCGCCTTGGCCGCGACCAGCGACCGCTGGACGGTGGCGCCGTAGGTTACCACGGTGAGGTCGGTCCCTTCCCTGACCACCTTGGCCTTGCCGAAGGGGATCATGAAGTTGGGACCGGGATTCATCGCCTTGTTGTAGGTCTGGCGATAGAGGTGCTTGTGCTCGAGGAAGAGCACCGGATCCTCACACCGGATCGCGGTCCGGAGGAGGCCGTTGGCGTCGAGCGCGGTCGCGGGGCAGATCACCCGCAGGCCGGGCACCGAGGTGAAGACCGCGGCGCCGGTCTGCGAGTGGTACGGGCCCCCGCCTTTGAGGTAGCCGCCGTAGGTGACCCGCACCACGATCGGCGAGGGGAAGTCGTTATGCGACCGCCAGCGCATGGTGGCCAGCTCGTCGCGGAGCTGCATGTAGGCTGGCCAGATGTAGTCGAAGAACTGGATCTCGACCACCGGCTTCATGCCCCGGGTGGCCAGGCCGATCGCGCGGCCGACGATGTTCGCTTCGGCGAGCGGCGAGTTGTAGACCCGGTTGGACCCGAAGGCCCGCTGGAGCCCGTAGGTCACCTTGAAGACGCCGCCCTTGCCCTTCACCTGGCCGAGCGCCTCCTCTCGGCTCACATCGGCCACGTCTTCCCCGAAGACGAGAATCCGGGGATCCCGGGCCATCTCGTCTTTCATGCAGACGTTGAGCAGGTCCACCATCGTGGTGGGCTCACCGACGAACTGGGGATCGTCCTCGGTATCGAACTGCTCGCCGGCGGGATCGACGTCGGGGGAGTAGATGAAGTCCATCACCGAGGCGAGGGCCGGCTGGGGCGAAGCAAGCGCGGTAGCGGTGGCGACTTCGACTTCCTCTTCGACCGCCTGCTTGATCTGTTCGATTTCCTGCTCGGTGGCGATGCCCTGGGCCAGCAGGTACTTCGGGAAGGCGAAAACCGGATCCCGGGTCGCTTCTTCCTCCCGCTCCGCGGTCGGCTTGTAGTTGATCTCGTCGTCCGACAGCGAGTGACTGTAGGGCCGGATCACGTGGGCATGAACCAGGGCCGGGCCCTTCCGTTGGCGGGCGTAGTCGACCGCCTTCTGCATCACGTCGTAGGAGGCGAGCGGATCGCAACCGTTGACCTCCTGAATGAAGAGGCCGGGGAACCCGGTCAGCAGCCTGGAGATCGAACCGCCGGCGGTGTTGACCTCGACCGGAACGGAGATGGCGTACTTATTGTCCTCAACCAGGTAGACGATCGGGAGCTTGAGATTGCAGGCGGAGTTGAGGGACTCGTAGAACTCGCCCTCGCTGGTGGTACCGTCGCCGGTGGTGCAGAGGACCACTTCGTCGCCCTTGATGAGCTGATCCTTGTCCGCGATCCCGTCGTTGTTGCTGATCCGGAGCCAGGCTTCGGCGGCGCCGACGGCCTGGAGGAACTGGGTTCCGGTCGGGCTCGACACGGTGACGATGTTGAGGTCCTTGGCGCCCCAGTGGGACGGCATCTGGCGGCCGCCCGAATTCGGATCATCCCCGGCCGCCACGGCCGACAGGAGCATGTCGGTGGCGGAGACGCCCATGCCAAGGCAGTAGGCCCGGTCGCGATAGTAGAGGTACGACCAGTCGTAGGTGGGGCGGAGAACCTTGGCGGCGGCGACGCCGATGCCTTCGTGGCCAGCGCCGGAGATCTGGAAGAAGATCTTGTTCTGGCGCTTGAGCTGAATCTCCTTGTCGTCGATGCGGCGGGAGAGCAGCATCGTCTTGTACATGTCGAGGAGGTCGGCCTTTTCCAGCCGGGCGGCGGTTCGGGCGCGGGCGGTGGTACGGGTCGCCATGGGGGTCCGGGGTGACGGGTTGTTGCGTCGGGCCGGCATACGGATCGCCGGCTGGCCTGCTCGGCCAACAATTTAGCCGCCGGAACGGGCCGGCGCGAGCAACGCTGCAGGCCTCTGCATCGTCGGGCTGGCCGGGGGGCGCGCCAAGCAGAGGGAGGGAGCTACCCTCGTGGATCAGCCCCCGGGGCACGTCCTATTCCAACCACCAGGCTGGCCACCACCACGACTGCCAGCCACTGGACGACCGGATCAAAGAACGGAATCCGGGCCGCGAACCTGGCGGCAATCAGACCCAGACCAAGCAACGGCGACAATCCGGCTCCAACGAGCCCCGCCAGACCCAGTCCTGCACCCCGGCCGCGATCCCATCGGGCACCGGCCACCTTCGCGCCCAGCCAGGCAACGATCGGCACCGACCCAAGGAGCATCAGGACTTCGGCCGTGTAGGGTGCGGCGGCAAGGGACCAGAAGCCTCGGGCGCCGGCCAAGTAGAATCGGATCATGGCCGAGAACTGGGCTGCCACAAGGGCCGACGCCAGCGCGGTCACGGCGCCGGCCAACCGAGGACGCCCTCCGAGCCGGGCCGCAACAGCACTGAGAAACGCACTCACCGGCAAGGCGGCGAGCGCGTATGCCGTCACTGAACCGGGAAGATCGCGATCGTCGGCGACGGCCAGCATCCCGAGGGCCAGCCCCAGGCCGGCCAGCGGAATAACCACCGACGGCGCGACAAGGCGACGCCAATCAGCTCCGGTCACGGCGCGCTGAACACGATCTTGCCGCCCACGACCGTGAGTCGGACCCTGGCCCGGTCGAGGGAGTCCGCCGGCATGGTGAGGAGGTCGCGGTCGAGGACGACCAGGTCCGCCTTCATCCCGGGTTTGAGCCGGCCGACCTTTGTCTCCCAGAACACTCCGTAGGCATTGTCAACCGTGTAGGCGCGGAGCGCTTCCTCGACGGTGATCTTCTGTTCAGGGACGAACCCATTCGGCTGTTTCCCGTCAATGGTCTGGCGGGTGACGGCGGCCTTGATGCCGGGCATCGGATTGAGTGGCGCGACCTCCCAGTCCGAGCCGAAGATCAGCCGCGCCTTGGCATCGAGCAGCGACCTGAAGGCGTAGGTGGTCTTGATCCGCTCGGGGCCGATCCGCTTTTCCGCCCACCGGCCGTCGTCAGCCGCGTGATACGGCTGCATGGAGGCGATGACGCCGAGGCCGGCGAAACGGGGAATATCCCGGGGCCGGAGGTGCTGGGCGTGTTCGATGCGGAACCGGCGGTCGCGGGGTCCGTTCTTGGCAATAGCCTGTTCGAAGATATCGAGGAGGAGGCCGTTGGTCCGGTCGCCGATCCCGTGGACGACGACCTGCAGCCCGGCGGAATCGGCGGCCAAGATCCAGCGCCGGAGCGAATCCTCGGGGATGGTGAGGAACCCGCTCGTTTCCGGCTTGTCGGTGAATGGGGCGTCGAAGTAGGCGGTGGTCGAGCCGAGCGAACCATCGGCCACGCCCTTCACGCCGGCGGCCCGGATCCATTCGTCTCCGGGGCCGCGGGCCTTGACTGAATCGGTCATCGAGCGCCAGTCGCCGAGCGCGATGTAGTTGGCGACGCGGAAGGTCAGGGTGCCGCGGGCCCGCGCTCGCCGGAGCGCCGCGATGTCGGCCCACGAGGTGCTGACGCTGGCGATGCCGGTCACGCCCAGCGACGCGGCGTGGCGCATGGCGCGGGCGAGGGTCGAGTCGAGCTGTGATGCGCTTGGTGCGGGCATGGCGGCGAACACCGGGCCGGTCGCCTCGTCCTTGAGGAGGCCGGTGAGCTCACCGTCGGGCCGGCGGACGATCTCACCACCGGGAATCGGCTTGACCGTGCGGTCCATCCTGGCCGCGGCGAGCGCGGCCGAGTTGGCGACGGACATGTGGCCATCGAGCCGGGTGACGAAGACCGGGTTGTTGGGAGTCACCGAGTCGATCCAGCTCCGATCCGGCTGTCTCCCGCCCCAGAGTTCGTGGTCCCACATGCCGCCGGTGACCCATTCTCCGGGATTCAGCGTGGCCGCGAAGGCTTTGATCCGCCGAGTGAACTCCTCGGGCGTTGCCGCATCGCGGAGGTCGACACTGGCCAGTTGTTGTCCGCCAGACATCAGGTGGACGTGGTCATCCATGAACCCGGGGGTCACAAGCCCGGGCGCCCGCACCGTTTCAGTCTTCGGACCGATCCACCCGGCAAGCGCGGCACTGTCACCGACCGCGACGATGGAATCGCCTTGAATCGCGATCCCCTGGGCCAGGGGGGCCGCCGGGTCGCCCGTCCAGGTCTTGCCGAGGATGACCAGATCGGCGGCCGGCTTCGGCGCACAGGCGACCAGCCCCAACGTTCCAACGACAAGCAGGCGTTGCATGGTGACTCCAGTCAGCGAAGTTTGGCGAGGCGGCGAATGGCTTCGAGCTTTTCAAGGGCGGTCGGGCCCTCTTTGGTGGCCGGCGCCACCGAGAACAGGTCCCGGATGTCGAGCAGGACTTCCATCGACAGCTGGTCGCGGACGTAGGCGCAATCGAGATCGGCCATGCGGTTGGCGTCGTCGGTCTTGCGGGCCCGGTCGTAGGACTCGCGGTAGATATTTTCCAGGTTGGCGAGGATCTGGTCGCGGGAGCGCATGGGCCGTGGGCTTAAGAAAGGGTGGAACCGGATATCTTTGGCACCAGAAGATACCCCATGACGGAGGAGTCGGCGATGTCTCTCACCGAGTGCCAACAGCGGGTCGATGCGTGGATCTCACGGTTCGAGGAAGGCTATTTTCACCCGCTGACCAACATGGCGAGGCTCACCGAGGAAGTCGGCGAGCTGGCCCGCGAAGTGAACCACCGATTTGGCCAGAAGACCAAGAAGAAGGACGAGCCGGACGCGGATCTCGGCATGGAGATGGCCGACATCCTCTTCGTGCTGATCTGCATGGCCAACCGCGAGAAGATCGACCTGCAGGAGGCGTTCGACCGGATGATGGACAAGGTGGACCGCCGTGACACCAGCCGCTGGACCCTCAAGCCCGGCGCCTGAGGCCTACTCCCAGTGCTTCGGGGTGTCGGATAGCTCGTTGAAGAGCGACTGGTAGCTTTCGTACCGGTCGCCGGGGACGACGCCCTGTTCTACCGCCGCGCGGACGGCGCAGCCCGGTTCCGTCATGTGGTGGCAATCGGCGAACTTGCAGCGGGCGAGGAAGGGCCGCATTTCAGGAAAGCAGCGCGCCACCTCGCGCGGCTCGATCCCCCAGAGCCCGACATCGCTGAATCCGGGCGTATCCACCAGAAATCCACCGCCGTCGAGCGGCACCATCTCGGCGTGGACCGTGGTGTTCTTGCCGCGCTCGATCTTGGCCGAGATTTCGGCCGTCCGGAGCGACAGCCCCGGTTGCACCTTGTTCAACAAACTCGACTTGCCGACGCCCGACGGACCGGTGAGCAGCGTCACCTGGTCCTTGAGCGCCGCGACGAATTCCGCGATGCCTTCTCCCGTCTTGATGCTGACGGGCCAGATGGGATACCCGGCGCTCTTGAAACGCCGCGCCAGATCGGCGTGGGTGGTGAGATCGATCTTGGTGATGACCAGGCCGGCTGGAATCTCATTGGCCTCCGCGATCGCGAGGAGGCGATCGATCAAGCCGAGATTCGGCTTGGGCTGGGCGACCGACGTGGTGACCAGAACCCGATCGAGATTGGCCGCCACCGGGCGGGCGGTCCGGCCGTTCATCGAGCGACGTTCGAGGACGTTCCGGCGGGGCTCAGCACCGGTGATGCCGGCGGAGCCGTGTTCATCGACCCGGTCGAGGTGGACCCGGTCGCCAACGACGATCCGTTCCTTGTCCTGGTGTTTGACCTTGCCTCGCAGAACAGCATCGACCAGCCCCAGAGACGTCGACACGCTGTAGCTCGAGCCGCGCCGGGCGAGCACGACCCCCTGACGGGGCACTACCAGCCCTCCGGGCGGGCCCGAATGGCGTCATCGAGGGCCTGCTTCACATCGTAAAGCGACAGCGCACCGAGGCGCTGGTTGGCGTCCTCGGCGGTCCGTCCCCATACCAGCACGTCGGACTCGACGTGTCCCGCCGGATGTTCGCCGGCCGGGTCCCAGCGGATGAACAGCAGCGCCGCCCCGAACAGCCCCCGACCGTCGGGTTCGTCATCGATATACGGCGCGCACGAATAGGCGTGCCCGTCGACACCACCAAAGGCCGCCGCGCGGTCGTGGCGGGTCATGTACCCGCCGAGGGTTATTTCCGGATGAGACTCCATGCCGCTCCTGGGGACGCAAACGCATCATACCGACAAACCTGTCGTTAGGCTAGGCGTCCCGGGCCGGCCGTTTTGGCAGAATGATCCGGGCCTCGGCCCCGCGGCGGTCCGCGCGGTTGGCGATGGTCAGGTGACCGCCGTGAGCTTCGACCACCTGGCGGCTGAACACGAGCCCGACGCCGCTCCCGCTGGGCTTGGTGGTATAGAACGGGACGAACAGGTTGGCCGTCGAGGCAAGCCCCGGGCCCTCGTCGCGGATCATGACCTCGACCCGCTCGCCGCGATCGTGCCATTCGACGCCGACACCGCCGCCGCTCTCAAGCGAGGCTTCAATCGCGTTCTTGACGAGATTGATGAGAACCTGATCGAGCTGATCGCCGTCGGCTCGGATGGTGAGTTCGGAACCCGCCGTCACGGTGACGGGCAGACGCTGATCGAGCAGGACCACGCGGCTCACCCAGGCGGCGATGTTGACCGGGCCGAAGGTGGGCGGTGGCAGCTTGGCGAGGCGGGCATAGGAGGCCATGAACCGGGCGAGCGAATCGGCCCGTGCCGCGACCACGTCCAAGCCGCTCCGAAGATCGTCTTCGTAGTCGGCCGGCCGAGGTTCCCGGGCCAGCAACTGCCCGAGGGTACCCGCCACCGACTTGATCGGGGCCAGCGAGTTGTTGATCTCGTGAGACAGCACCCGCACCAGTCGTTGCCAGACCTGCCGCTCCTCGGATCGGAGGACTCGGCTGATATCGGTGAGCATGACCAGTTCCAGGGGGAGCCCGCCTTGCCTGAAGGTCCGGCGGCGCAATTCCCAGCGTCCGCTGCCGGTCCCGGCGAGGTTCAAGTCGAGGATGCGGGGCGTGTCGCCCTCGAGACAGACCCCGAGTCCCAGGAAGACGGCGGTCCGACCGAGCAGGCGTTCGATCGGCTGGGCCACCAGACGCTCGCCGGCCTTGTTGGCCACGCGGAGCACTCCGCCCGGATCGAAGGCGAAGACCGCAACATCGATCTCCTCCATGAGCCGCTTGAGGAGCGCGTCGGCCTCGAGGGCGCCGAGCCGCTGTTCCTTCAACGTCTCGGAAAGCGCGTTCAGTTCGCGGCGGACGGAGCCCAGCACGTCGGTGCCCTCGTCTTCGCGCGCCCGCATGGTGAAGTGGCCTTCGCGGAGCCCGGCCAGGATGTTGGCGACGACCTGGAGCGGCCGGATGACGCGAACCTGGGCCAGGCGGGCCGTGACCAACCAGGCTCCAAGAATCAGTCCGAAGAGGGTCCCCTTGAAGAGAGGCGAAGCCGGAGACTGCCAGAGCAATCCGGCTGCGACGACGAGTCCGGGAAGCCCGGCCGCCAGGGCCAGTCCGAGGATTCGCTGGTCGTGGGTGAGCCGCTTCATCCGGTCAGCCGGTGATCACGAGGCGGTGATGCCGTAGCGCTGGAGCCGGCGGTAGAGCGCCGATCGGCTGACACCGAGGGCCTTGGCCGCGAGGGAAACGTTGCCGTCGAACCGGGCCAGGGCGTCCTTGATCGCGTCGCGCTCGAGGTCGTCGAGACTCTTGCTTCCGGTCGGGGATCCCGGCGGCGCGGCGGCGGCGCCCAATCCCAGGTCCCAGCTCTCGACGCGGTCGCCTTGGGCCAGGAGCACACTCCGCTCGACCGCGTGGTCGAGTTCGCGCACGTTCCCGGGCCATTCATAGCTCCGCATCGCCTGAACGGCATCCTCGGAAAACCCGAGGAGCGGTCGGTTGTATCGCTCGGCATAGCGCCGGATGAAATGCTGGGCCAGAGACAGGATGTCCTCCCGCCGCTCGCGGAGTCGCGGGAGGTGAATCTCGATGGTATTGAGGCGGAACAGCAGGTCCTCACGAAACCGGCCTGCCGCGACCTCGGTCTTGAGGTTGGCATTGGTCGCGGCGATGACCCGGACGTCGACCTTGCGGGTCTGGGACGAGCCGACCCGCTCGAGCTCGCCGGCCTGGAGCACCCGAAGTAACCGGGCCTGCTGGCCCAGGCCGATGTTGGCAATTTCATCGAGGAAGAGGGTGCCGCCGCTCGCCATCTCGAAGCGACCGATCCGATCCGTCTTGGCATCGGTGAAGGCGCCTTTGACGTGGCCGAAGAGTTCGCTCTCGAAGACGCCCTCCGGAAGGCCACCGGCGTTGACGATCACCAGCGGCTTGTCCTTGCGTTTGGACGCGGCGTGGATCCACCGGGCAACCACCTCCTTGCCGGTGCCGTGCTCGCCGGTGATGAGCACGTTGGCATCGCTGGGCGCGATCCGTTCCATCACCTGGAGAATGGGGCGCATCACGGGAGAATCCGCGATCAGCTCGGGGAAACCTTCGCGGCGGAGGAGGCGATTTTCCTGGTCGAGCCGGCTGGCGGTGCGGAGGGCGTGGGCCAGTTCAATCTGGGTCTTGAGCGTCGTTAGCAAACGGGCATTGTCCCACGGCTTCTCGATGAAGTCCCGGGCGCCGATCCGCATCGCCTCGACCGCCTTGTCGACGCTCCCCCAGGCGGTCATCACGATCACTGGCAGCGTTGGGTCGTGGCCCCGGATCCGGGACAGCAGGTCGAGTCCTTCGCGCCCAGAGGTCGTATCCCGGGTGTAGTTGAGATCGATCAGCGCGGCGTCAACCTGATTCCGGTCGAGCAGGGCGATCACTCCCTCGGGCACGTGGGCGGTGACGGTGCGGTACCCTTCGGCCTTGAGCAGGAGCCGCAGGGCTTCGACCACATCGGGCTGATCGTCGGCAATCAGGACGAGGGGAGCGTCCGACATGTCAGCGAATCCGCTCCTCGCCAACCACCCAGCCGTCCTTGAGCTGGATGATCCGATGGCCGTACTGGGCGTTCTCGCGGGAATGGGTCACCTGGATGATCGTGGTGCCTTCCTGATTGAGCCGCGTGAACAACTCCATGATCTCGCGGGCCTGATCGGAGTGGAGGTTGCCGGTCGGCTCGTCGGCCAGAATGACTTTGGGTTTGGCGACGACCGCCCGCGCCACCCCGACCAGTTGCTGCTGCCCGCCCGAGAGCTGATTCGGGAACAGGTCCTTCTTTCCGACGATCTGGAACCGGTCGAGGATATCGGCCACCATCGCCTGGCGTTCGGACCGGCCGTAGTCGCGATAGGTGAGCGGTGTCTCGATGTTCTCGTAGACAGTCAGGCTGTCGATCAAATGGTATTGTTGAAAGACGAAGCCGACGTATTGCTTGTTGATCTCGGACCGCATCTTGGGCTTCAAGGCGTGGACGGGCTGGTCGAGAAACCAGTACTCTCCGGTCCATGAGTGGTCCAGCATGCCCAGAATGCCCAGCAGCGTAGATTTTCCCGCGCCGGACGGGCCCATGATGGTGACGAACTCGCCCTGCCGGATCTCGACGTTGGCCTGTCGGAGAACGTAGGTCCGGGTTGGACCGGTCTGATAGGACTTTTCGATATTCGCGAGTCGAAGCATTGAGGCCATTCGCCGGGTGTTAGAGTGAATGCCGGCGCACGTCGGCCGGCACCTGGCTTGGTTGGAAAGTACTGGAATCGGGCTCCGGCGCATCCGGCACGCGGCGTTGGCCCTGACAGGAGGGGGGCTACTCTGTCCTGAGAGCAACGATCGGATCGATGCGAGTGGCCCGTCGCGCGGGGATCGCCGCCGCGGCCAGGGCCGCCAGCACCAGCACCCCCCCCACGACCAGCAAGGTCACGGGGTCGGCCGCCCGGACTCCGAACAGCTGAGAGCGCAAGGCGGCGCCCGCGGCGATAGCGAGCCCGCCACCAATGAGGCCGCCGATCAGGGCCAGGCGGGCGGCCTGGCCCACCACCATCCCGATCACCGACCCGCTGGCGGCACCGAGGGCGATCCGGACCCCAATCTCCCGGGTCCTGAGGCTCACGGCAAAAGCCAGCACGCCATAGAGGCCGACGGACGCGAGTCCAAGGGCCAACAGGCCGAGGAAGGCCAGCAGGCTGGCGCCCGTGGACTGGATGAACATGCCGGCCGCCATGCTCTCGGCCATTGTCCGCGGATCAAGGAGCGGCAGATTGGCGTCGACCGACTGGAGGGCGGCGCGGACCGGGTCGATGATCGACCGTGGGTTCAACCTGGTCCTGACGATGAAGAAGACCTCGTCGGCAAACTCCTGGGTCGCGACGAAGTACATGTAGGGCGCGGGCTTCTCTCCGACGCGTTCCTTCACAACGTCTCGGGCCACGCCGACGATCGTGAAGCCCCGCCCTTGGGTCTTGACCTGCATGCCGACGGGGTTCCGGCCCTGGAGGTATCGCCGCACGAAGGTCTCACTGACCACCATCACCGGCGGCGCATCGATCCGGTCCTGCTCCTCGAACGGCCGGCCCTGCACGATCCTGACGCCCATCGCCTCGAAATATCCGGTGCTGACCCGGCCATAGTCGATCGAATGGTTCTCGTCCGGGCCGAACTGGTATCCGTCAGGCGCGGCCTCAGTCGAACTGTTATTGCCCAACAGCGCCGGGATGTCATCCGTGGTCCCGGCCTGGGTTACGCCCGGAACCGACCGGATCCGGGCGAGGACCTGCTGGAGTTTGATCCGGGCCACGGAGTCGGGATATCCGGCCAAGCGAAATCCCGTCTGCGCCACCAGCACGTGGCCGGGATCGCCGAATCCGGGATCCGCGGCCCGAGCGGCCTGGAGGCTCCGGTAGAACAGCCCCGCCGAGACGAGGGCAACCAGAGACAAGGCCACCTGGGCCACCACCAGGCCACTCCGGAGCCACGACCGCGCCGACCCGGGCAACTGCTCGTCCTTGAGCGAGCCTACGAGCGAGGGCCTCGATGCCCGCACCGCCGGCAGCACACCTACCAGGAGCGTGGTGCCCGCCGTGATCAACGCGGCCACCGCAATGACCCGGAAATTGACCGAGGCAGTGAGATCAATCGGGAACGGCAACGCCGGCATCACCGCACCAAGGACACCGCGGCCCCAGAACGCGAGAAGGATTCCCGTCAGGCCGCCCGCCGCGGCAAGAAGCCCGCTCTCCAGCAGCAACTGGCGAATCACCCGGGCCCGGCCCGCGCCGAGAGCGATCCGGATGCCAAGCTCCTTGCCGCGCTTGGTCGCTCGCACCAGGAGGAGGTTGGCGACGTTCGCACAGGCGATCAGGAGGATGACACCGGCAAGGCCGAAGATGGTAAAGAAGAGCGGCTTGATGAACGGCCCGGCGCCGGTGTCTGACAGGCGGCGAATCCCGGCGACCGTCGGCACCTTGTCGCCAATCGACTGCGAGACCAGGCGACTGACCCGTTCCATCTCAGCGCGGCCCTGCTCGACGGTGGCCCCGGGCGCCAGGCGGGCGACCGATTCGAGCCACTGCCAGTTGTCGTTGGTCAGCGACGTGTTGCCGGGATCGAGAACGGGCTTGGTCGTGATCGGGATCCAGATACTCAAGGCGACACCGATCATCGCCCCGGAAAAGCGGGGCGGGGCCACGCCTACGACGGTGAAGCCATGGCTGTTGAGGGTCACCTGCCGCCCGACCACCGATGGATCGCGATGGAAGACCCGGGACCACATCGCGTCGGAGATCACCGCGACCTGGGCCGCACTCTTCTCGTCGTCCAGCGTCAGCACCCGGCCGGCGGCGGCCTTGACCCCCAGGACATCGAAGAAATTCCCCGAGGCCACCGACCCCCAGATCCGTTCAGGGCCAAAGTCCGTCGTGCGAAGCGACAGTTGTTCTCCGCCGAAGATCGCCATCCCCCGGACCACCCCGCCGACGTTCTCGCGCCACCGCATTGAACGGGGATAGGAGACACTCCACTCGGCGCCGCCAGGCCCGTGGGTGAAGATCGACGTCAGTTGCCCCGACTCGGGCACCGCCGGCAGCGGATGGAGCAGGAAGGAATCGATCCAGCTGTAGGCGGTCGTGGTCGCGCCGATTCCAATCCCGAGAGAGATGACCACCACGATGACGAACCCGGGCGCCCGAAGCAGGGCCCGCGAGGCAATCCGGAGTTCTCGCAGCAAACAACCTCCTGGAACAGGTCTATTCGACCCGGAGCGCGTTGACCGGATCGACCCGGGTCGCGCGGCGAGCGGGAATGAGACAGGCGGCAACCGCGACGAGCAGCAGCAGAAGCGGTACCGTCACGAACGCGAGCGGATCATAGGGGCTGACCCCATAGAGCCATGTGCCCAGGACCTGACTGGCCAGCGCCGCGATCACCAACCCCACCGCGAGGCCGACAGAGGCGAGCTTGAGGCCGTCGACCAGCACCATCCGCCGCACCAACCGTGGATCGGCGCCCAGCGCGATGCGGATCCCCAGCTCGCGGGTCCGGGCGGCCACGCCTTGCGCGATGGTGCCGTAGAGACCGATCGCGGCAATCGCCACACCGGCCAGCCCGAGAACGGTCAGCAGCATCGCCGCGAACCGGACCGGGAAGAGGGCGGTCGTGACCTGGTCCACCAGCGGGCCCGAGGCCATCACCGGCACCGCGGGATCGACCTCCTTGAGAAGCTGGCGCAGCGCCACCGCTGTCCTGGCCGGATCGCCCGTGGTCCTCGCGATCAGCGTAAACTGGGTCTCGGCGAATTGCAGCACGGGGTAGAAGATCTGGGGGGTCGGCCGTTCACCAATGGTCGTGACCTTGATGTCCTTGACAACTCCCACCACCTCCCGCCATGGCGGCTCGCCGCCGGAGGTTCGGCCCGCAATCCGGCGTCCGAGTGCCGACTGCCCCGGCCACAGCAGCTTGGCAGCGGTTTCGTTCACGATCACGACGAGGGGCTGTCCCTTACGATCCTGCGGCGTGAAATCGCGTCCGCTGGACAGCACCCCACCGATCGTCTTGACGTATCCGGGCGCAACCGAGGCCCGCTGGATCTCGGGATACTGGCCGTTCACCGCCGGGCGACCCTCGACCATGATCTCGTTCGTCGACACGTTGAGATTGAGCGGCGGCCGGGAGGTCGAGGAGACGTCGACCACGCCGGGCAGCGCCCGGGCCCGGGCGATCAGCTGCTCGAGCAGCGCCAGGGACCGACCGTCGCTATAGCCCTGCTGGGCCGGATCGAAAACCAGGGTGCCGGCCGCGTTCGGATTAAAGCCCATGTCGACTCGACCCGCACCGCCGAGACCTCGCAGCAGGAGCGCCGAGCCGACCAGAAGGACCACCGAGACCGCGAGCTGCACCACAACCAGGCCAGAACGGAGGCGTGAGCGAGTGGCGCTGCCGCGGGTGCCTTCCTTCAAGTCCGCCACGAGATCGGTTCTGGTGGCGCGGAGGGCCGGCGCCAATCTGAACACGATCCCCGTCAGCGCCGAGATCACCGCCGTGAACGTCACGACCCGCCAGTCCGCACTGATATCGAGGCTCAGCGGAACCGGGATTGGCGGCTGGAACCGCACCAGCAGCTCCGAGAGCCAGAGGCAGATCAGCAGTCCCAGGGTCCCGCCCGCCGCCGACAGCAGGAGGCTTTCGGCGAGCAGCCCTCGAATCACTTCCCGGCGGCTGGCACCAAGGGCCATGCGAACCGCGATCTCCCGGCTCCGCCCGGTGGCCCGGGTGAGAAACAGGGTGGCGAGATTGGCGCACGCGATCAGCAACACCATCGCCGGCACGGCCATGAGACCGAGCGACGCCCCGGCGACCATGCCGTCTACCTCCGGGTTCAACGTCACCTTGGCCGTCGGAACGACGACCAGTTCGCGACCCTTGTTCGTCTCGGGATAGATCTCGCCCAACCGGGCCGCGACGCTCGCCATGTCGGTGGCCGCCTGCGCGGCCGTCACGCCCAGTTTGAGGCGAGCCCGCATGAAGCTGTTGTGGTTCCCCCGGTTGGTGAAGAACGAACTGTTGGGGAAGATCAACGCCGTCGCGGCTGCGGGCACCCAGACCTCGGCCCGCAGGCCGCGTATCATGCCCTTGAACTCGGGAGATGCCACGCCGAGCACCTGCACGGCGGCGCCGTTCAGGCGGATCGTCGTTCCGATGACCCTGGGGTCGGCGCCGAACTCCTTCTGCCAGAACCCGTGGCTCAGCACGGCAACCGGCGGGGCCCCGGGCACGTCATGCTGCACCGCATCGAACGTCCTGCCAAGGACGGCCGGCACGCCCAGCACCGAGAAGTAATTCCCGCTCACCACCTCCGCCCAGACGGTGCGGGTCAGGTCGCCCCGGGAGAATCCGAGCGCCTGCAACTGATAGAGCGCCACACCGGAGAAGACCTGATTCCGGTCGCGGACGTCCTTGTAATCGGGATATGAGGTGGTGGAATACCGAAATCCCGGGCTGGTCTCGTAGACATCGACCAGCGTCGATGGGTCGGCGTAGCCCGGCGAACGGAAAAGAATCGAATTGACCACGTTGAACAGCGCACTGTTGACCCCGATGCCAAGCGCCAGGGTCGTGATGGCGATTGCCGAGAAGGCCGGCGCCTTGAGGAGCTGGCGGAACGCGAACCGAACGTCGTTCATCGGGCGGCCTCCCTGATAAGGTTAGGCTTTCGACGTCGCTTCTTCTTCGACCACCTTGCCGTCGAACAACCGAATCTCGCGATCAGCCCACTTGGCGTACCTGGGATCGTGGGTCACAATGATGATGGTGGCCCCGCCCTGGTGCAGTTCACGGAGCAACTCCATCACCGCCTCGCCGTTCTGCGAATCGAGGTTACCGGTCGGTTCGTCGGCGAGCAGGATGGCGGGATCGCCGGCCACGGCGCGGGCCACGGCTACGCGCTGCTGCTGACCGCCCGAGAGCTGGGACGGATAGTGCTTCATCCGATGGGCCATGCCGACTCGCTCGAGGGCCTGGGTCACCCGCTGCTGGCGCTCCGCCGAGGGCATCCCGCGGTAGGTGAGGGGCAACTCGACGTTCTCGTAAACCGTGAGGTCACCGATCAAGTTGAAGGCCTGGAAGATGAAGCCGATCTGACGGTTCCGGACCCGGGCCCGTTCAGAGGGCGTGAGGCTCTCGACCGAATGGCCGGCGAGCGTGTACTTGCCCCCGGTCGGCGTATCGAGAAGACCCAGGATCGACAGCAGCGTGGTCTTGCCGCAGCCCGAGGGGCCTGAAATCGACACGAACTCGCCCTTCACGACGTCAAGATGAATCTCGGAAAGGGCGTGAGTTTCGAGCTCATCGGTGAGGAAAAACTTCTTGATGCCATCCAGCTTGATCAGGGTTTCGCCGGGTACCGTCATATATGCTCCAGTAATTGGTACGGGTTACTTGATTCTGACGCGGTCGACTTCATCCCACTGCGACATGTCGGACATGATGATGATATCGCCCGGAGCAAGGCCCGACACGATCTCGACCCGGCTCACCGACGTCCGACCGAATTTCACCTGGACCCGCTCAGCATACTTGCCGCCGTCGACGACCCTGAACACCGTGCCCGGACTGTTCTGCTGGGCCAGGGTCGGACGGCCCACATGGAGCACGCTCTTGAGCCGCTCGAGTTCGATCACGCCATCCACCGAGAGATCAGGACGGGCACCGGCCGGCGGCGGCCCGTCGAGCGTCACGTCCACCGTTACGGTCCCGTTGATCGACGCGGGATCGATCCGAACGATATGCCCGGGTGCGAGCCCGTTCCGGGTATCAATCATCGCTCGCTGCCCCAACGCAAGATCCTTGGCCTGGGTTTCCGGAATTCGGAGAACCGCCTTCAGGCGAATCGGCGTGGGCACCACTTTGGCCAGGGTTGCGCCCGGCTGGGCGTACTGCCCGATCTGCAGCGGGACCTCCTGGAGAATCCCCTTGGCCCCGGCGGTCACCGTCATCGAGGCGGCCAGCCCGTGCTGGAACTGGGCGATGGAGTGGAGCCGCTCGACCTGTTCGCCCTGGACCCGAACCTGGTCGGCGATGGTATTGGACAGGATCGCGAGGCGCTGCTCCTCGAGTTTCAGTCGTTCGATGAACGCTTCGGATTTGTCCTGGGCCTGCTGCTGGTCAAGCGGTACGATCAGGTTCTTCTTCAGCAGTTCAGCCCCCGCCTCGGCGCGGCGGCGGGCGTCCGCCGCCTCCTGCCGCATCTGGGCAACCAGCGACGCCTGATTGAGCCGGCTGTTCTCGAGATTGGTCTTGAGCTGGACCAGAGCCGCCTGGGCGTCGGTGTATTGGCGGTCGGCGTTCAAGGTCTGGATCTGCACGTCGGGGTTGGCCAGCTCGAGGAGGACCGTTCCAGCGTCCACGTTCGTCCCGGCCAAGTGATGGATCTTTTCGATCCGGCCCGCCGTGACGGCAGTGATCCACCGAATGTCCTCCGGAATGAACGTCCCGGGCCCCCGGACCTCACGGAGCATCTCCCCTCGAACGACTGAGTCGAAGTAGATGGTGCCGCGTTCCACTGACGGGACGGCCGGCTTGAGCCGCGCCAGGGCCACAGAGACCCCGATCAGGCTCACCGCCGTGACCGCACCAATGATGTACTTCTTCTTGTTGATGGGCTTATCGCGTACGATGTCCACGAGAACGCTCCGACCAAAAGTACGGTGCAATACGCCGGATCCAAATGGAACTTCCGTGCCGTATGACCATGGCGTCAAATAGCTACCAGGAAACGACTTGCGAGACATCACCCCGACCCGAAAATTTGCGGATGTCCGGAAATGGGATTGCCGGGTCCCGAGCGTGGGAACGCTTGCTGGATTCCGCCTCGCCCCTGCACGACCGAGTTCCATGGCCATTTTCGGTCCTCGGGCCGTCCGGCCCTAAAGTCGGGAGGCAGTCGGCCGATCATTGGAACGCCGGGATCGATCTGTACTCTGACCCAACCCGGCCCCGGAATGGCCGATCGGCACGCGACCTTAGGACATCGGAAACCCTGTGACCGCTCCGTTCGACTACATCCTGTTCGCCCTGCTCGCGATCGTCGGCGCCATGGCATCATGGCACG
>JANXXJ010000222.1 GCA_025350665.1 Gemmatimonadota bacterium
ACCGCGCTCCGTTCCGAATGACCGACAGCACGGCTCCGCGTTGGGGCGTCCCCCCCATGCCCCGCCCCCGGGGTCTCGCCCGGGTCACCCTGTTCGATCCGTCCCGGATCGCCGAGGGTATCGGCATCGCCCTCGAGTCGATCCGCGTCAGCAAGGCTCGCGCGGCCCTGACCATCCTGGGCGTCGCGATCGGCGTGATGGTGGTGATCGCCATGGCTTCCACGATCACCGGGATCAACCGGGCCGTCAGCGGCATGATCGAGCGAGCCGGCCCGACCACCTTCACGCTGGTCCGGCACTTCGGGGGCGGAATCAATGTGGACGACGGGACCGAGCGCCCCTGGGACCGCCGTCCTCACATCAGTCCCGTCGAAGCCCTGATGCTCCGCAAAATTCCCGGCATCGCCGAGGTGGCGTGGCGCGAGGAAAGCAGCGGGCCGGTCAGCGCCGGGACTGTCAACCTGAGTTCGGTATGGGTGGTCGGTGTGACGCCCAACATTCTCCAGGCCGGCGGCGGCGCCTTGACCCAGGGACGGAACTTCACCGAGATCGAGGCCGCCTCCGGCGCCTTCGTCGCCATCGTCAACGATCGTCTCGCCGAGCAGTTGTTCCCCGGCCTCCCACCGCTCGGCCGCCTCATCAAGGCCTTCGGCGTCCCGTTCACCTTGGTCGGCGTCTACTCGGAGCCGGCGAGCCTCTTCGGTGGCGGCGCGACCAACCCGGTCGCACTCCTCCCCCACGGCACCTTCGTCAAAGTCGCAGACTTCGAACGGGGCGGCATGATGGTGCTGATCAAGCCCGTTGACTCCGTCTCGGTCGCCGACGCGCAGGACCGGGTAATCTCCGCCATGCGCATCAAGCGGGGCCTCAAACCAGCCGAAGAGAACAACTTCGACGTGATTACCCAGGACAAATTCCTCGAGACCTATAACAAGGTCACCAGCGGATTCTTCCTCGTCATGTTGGCCCTCTCGAGCGTGGGTCTCCTGGTCGGCGGCGTTGGCGTGGTGGCCATCATGATGATCTCCGTCACCGAGCGCACCCGGGAGATTGGCGTCCGGAAGGCGCTTGGCGCGACGAAGCGCGAGATCATGTTCCAGTTTCTGGTCGAGGCCGCCACGCTGACCTTGCTCGGCGGCATCATCGGCATGGCCATGGGTGGCGCCATTGCCTGGGCGGTCAACCGGTTCACCCCGATCCCGGCGGCGGTTCCGCTCTGGTCGGTGGTGACCGCGCTCGTCGCCAGCGCCGTGACCGGAATTTTCTTCGGACTTTATCCCGCCAGCAAAGCGGCCAAGCTCGATCCCGTCGAGGCCTTGCGATACGAATAGCCGGCGGGGCGGGCGCCGCCTGGCCGGTCGAAACCCCCAGGCTATCTTTCCGGCATGCCGTTTTCCGAAGCCATTCGCCTCGCCATCGAGTCGATCCGCACCTCCAAGCTCCGGTCGTTCTTCACCCTCCTTGGCATCATCGTCTCCGTGGGGTTCCTGGTGACGGTCGTCGCAATCATCCAGGGCATGAACGCCTACGTCCGCGACAACCTCACCAGCGCCATGATCGGCACCAATTCCTTTCAGGTCAGACGCGCGCCGATCGCCATGCAGCTCCTGTCCGACGCCGAGGTCCGCCGGATCAACCATCGTCCGCTGGTATCGCAGGAGGACGCACAGGTCGTGCGAGCCGCGCTGCCAACCGCGCTTGCCGTAGCGATCCAGTCCGGATGGCCGACACCGTCGGTGGACGTGACCTACCGGAACCGGGACCTCGCCACGGTGATGGTCTTCGGCGTCTCGCCCGACTATCAGATCGTCCAGGACTACGCCTTCGCCGCCGGCGCCCCGCTCGCCGACCCCGACGAGAGGGAACGCCGCTACGTGGCCGTCGTCGGTTTCGACATCGCCGACCAGCTGTTTGACGGTCCCGACCAGGCCATCGGCAAGACGATCCGGGTCGGCGGATTGCCCCTAACGATCAAAGGTGTGATCGCCAAGAAGGGCCGGGTCCTCGGCCAGTCCTTCGACGCCTTCATCCTGACTCCGCTGTCGACCTTCGAATCAATGTTCGGCC
>JANXXJ010000249.1 GCA_025350665.1 Gemmatimonadota bacterium
AGACGAGGGTTGCTCGCCAGGTGTCCGCGACCACTGCTTGAAACCTGAAACGGAGAAACGAATCGTCGCCGCGTTGCGGCCGCCGCGACTGCCAGTCGTTGACGACAATCGACGCGTGAACGTCCGGGATGGCGTTCAGGCCGGCCGCGAGACGCTGAACAACGGCAGAAACCCCACCCTGCTGCAGCGGCGACCAGGGGACAACGAACCATACGATGCGTTCGGCCCGTTGCTTCTTCAGCACCGGCAACTCATCGTCGGATGGAAGCGGCTGGCAAACCCGGCGCTCCACGTTGACGCTTTCCCAGAATCAGAAGACCACGGTATCGCTGGGATCGCGGGGCTTGAGGTACCAGGCCCCCACCCCGTCCGGCACAAGGACACCCCGGGCGTTGGTGTGTTTCCCGATCTGGAAACTGCTCCGAACGAAGGGCTGGTTGATGTCGAGCAGGATGAAGAGCGAGCCGGTCCCGTCGCTGACGGTGACCCGGAAGTCCGGCGTGATCGTGAGGGTATCGCTGATGAGCCCGCCCACAATCTGGACCAGAGCCGCATCGAGCAGGCCGCCGCTCGCGGTTCCGGCGATCCCGGTCCCGATGATGATCGGCAGCGGCGCCTGACGGGCGCCGAACCGCGACACGATTGCCTGGTCGAGGGTTGGCTGGCCCACCCGGGTTGAGGTCACGCCGAGGACGCTGACGCTGTCACCGGGCGTATTACCCGTGAGACCGCCCCGAAGGGACACCCGGGTGAGACGCATCGCCGAGGAACTGTCGGACACGTGGGACGTGGTGTCCCGGAACACCTGAACCCCCGACAGGACGACGGCCCGAACGAAGACCCGTTTGCCCGGTGGAAGGGCGCGGGCCTGCCGCAGGGTGACTTCGGGATACCCCAGCCGAATCAGGGCCTTGGCCGAATCGACCGTGGCCGTGAGTTTCACTTCCGCCGCCGTATCAATCGCGGCAACCTGGACGGTGTCACCCAGGCTCCCCGCCGAGACCACGATCCGGTACTCGCCGAGCGGAACGTTGGTGAAACGGATGATGCCGTTGGCACCGGTGAGGGCGCTCTTGACGGTGTCGCCGCTTCCGTGCGCGAGCAGGGCCACGCGGGCCCCGGCGAACGTGGTGTCGGCGGCCGTCAGGGTCCGGGAGCCGTCGCGATCGAGGAAGGCGGACGCCTGGACGATGCCGGCCTTTTCGGCCGGAAAGCCGAGGCCGGTACCGGCGTTGTCGCAGGCGGCGAGCAGCAGGGTGGCCGCCAGCGCCAGCCGGGTGCCGTTCGAGAGATGCGCCATGATCAATACTCCATCGAAAGGCCGACCCGCACCATCCGGGGCTCGCCCCGGCGGATCAGCAAGGAACCGAAGTTGGAATTCGCGATCAGCGGAATCGAGACATTGCCCGAGGCGTCGGTCGAAAGGGTCCGGGTCGGGTCGACCAGCACGAGCGCCCGGTCGATCACGCCGGTGGCCGTCGATACGAGGTTGAAGGCGTCGATCCGCAACACCAGACGGTTCTTCGCGGTGCCAATCGGAAGTCCGAACGCGAGGCTCAGGTCGAGCGCCTGCTGCATCTCGGAGCGGCAACTGTTTCGAACCGCAAACGTTCCGGTCGACCCGCCGGTGCAGCTGGCGCCCGCCAGAGCCTCGGCCACGCCCGCGACATTGCCGCCGAGCAGGGCCGGGTCGTTGTTCCCCGAGCCGTCACCGTTGGCGTCGACACCGGGCCGGAAACCAGGTGTGAACGGCAGGCCGCTCCGAACCCGATATCTGGCCGTCACCGTAACCCCCGACACTCCCGGGGTTTTGTAAGAAGCCGACAGCGCGCCGCGGTGCGGGACGTCAAAATCAGAACTGCCCTTGGTCCAGTCACCACCGTTGAGCCCTTCCGGGAACGGCGAAAGCTGGTCGGCCGGATCCGGTGAGCGGGCGCCGACCAGGTTGTCGGTGGTCTTCGAGTACGTGTACGCGGCGGCGAACGACAGACGATCGGTCATCCGGCGCTCGAACACGGCGGACAGCTCGTAGTAATCGGCGAAGCCGGACGGCGTGAGACCGCTGACGAGATCGAAATCGGAGAAGCGCCGGTTCGATCCAACCCGGGGCGTTACCAGCGAGGCACGCTGAACCAGGGTGCCGTAGACCGGGCGGCCTTCCTGCGTCGTGCCGACCTGGGAGGCCCGGTTGAGATCCTGGCGGCGCAGCAGGTAATCCGAGTGCTGGTAGCTGGCGGAGAGATGGAGCATCGCGTTAGGAAGGCGGCGACTCACGCCGAACTCGTACTTGGCGCTCCGGGGATTCTTGTAGCTGTTGCCGATGACGGTGAGACGCTGGCCGGCTGACGGGGCCAAGGCCGCATCGGGGGTCGCCGGCCAGCTGGCGAAGTCGGCGATGCCGCGGCTCACCGTCACGTTCTGATCGAACAGAATCGCTTCCGCCAGGGTCGTGGGGTCCATTCGGCCGAGGTAGACGCCGCCACCACCCCGGACGATCCACTCGCCCTTGTTCTGGACGTCCCACACGAACGACACCCGCGGCGCGAATCCCCGCTTGTCCTTTGGAGTCGAATCGTTTCGGACCCCGGTGGCCGCAAGCCAGGCAGCATTCGGGAGGATCTTCCCCGACGGCAGGATCTGACGGTCGTAGCGAAGCCCGACGAGGACCTGGATCTCGGGGGTGACACTCCAAGCATCCTGGAGGAAGAGCCCGAACTCCTTGGTGGTGAACTGGGCTGTTTCGGCCGGCCCGGTCAAGCCGAAGTAGCTGCCGCGCCCGAGGCCGAACTGGTTGATGTCCCCGAAGGTGTAGGCGCCAGCCGACCCGAAGCGATAATCCTGGCTGTAGTTGAGGAAGCTCAGACTCATGCCGACCTTGAGCCGATGATCGCCGAACTGATGCTGATAGGCGTCCGAGAAATCGACGACCTTGTTGTCGAACAGACCGGGCAGGCCGAGGGGAGTGCCGAAACCCGCGCCGTTCGAGACCAGGTTGGTGTTGATGACGTTGGTGCCGGAATAGTCACGCCGGGCCAGATTGAAGCCAAACCGGAGCTCGTTGGCCGAGGCACCATTCGACGATGTGACACTGATCGCCCCTGACCCGTCACGGGCATCGAGGCCGCTGCCAGCACCCGAGGCGAGGTCGTCGCCGAAGGCCCAGCCCCGCTCTTTCCAGCTGGCAAAACCGGCGCGGGCCATCAGCGTCGTGGTCGCACCGAGCTGCCAGTCGAGGCGACCGAAGCCGCTGCCGCCCTTGTAGGTCCGAACCGGCGGCGCGACCAGTGAACCAACCTGGGTCCCGAAGCTGTCGGCCGCCACGCCGGTGATCGTCTGCCCCAGCGGAACCGTGACACCCTGGTACGACGCGCTGTCACGCTGCCAGGGACGGGCCCCCGGCTGTTCGAGCTGCTGGTAGTCGAAGCGGATCAGGAAGTGAGCGGTGTCGGGCACCAGGGCGCCGCTCAACACGGCCCCCACCTGGAGCGACGACGTTGTGCTGTCGCCAGGATTGTCGAGCGCCCGACCGCCGAGTTTGGCGTTGCTGAACGTGGCGTAGGGCTGGAACTGCACCTTGCCGGTGGCCTGGCGCGTCTGGACCGCAAAAATCGATCCGGTGGCACCGCGCCACTCGGCGTCGAGCGGCACACCGATGATTTGGGCCTGATCGACTCCGTCCCGATGGAACACCGGGGTCCGGGCGGGTTCATCCGGGTAGCCCGGATGCTTGAGCAGCGTTTCGAGCACACCGTCGACAAAAAGCCGGCTCTGAGCTCCAGGCCGACCCGAGGCGGCAATCGCGAACCCTTCACGGCCGTCCGCTGCGGCGACGACTTCGGTCGCGAGGCGGCTCACGTCGGCAATGTCGCGCCGCCGGGCCAAGTCGCTCACATCAGAGCCGCGGTAGACTCGACCACCGGTGGTCCCAACCTGGGGCGACGGTCCACTGACCTCGTCCACGGTCGTAATCGGGGGGGGGCGTTTCTCGATTCGGACCTCAAGCGACGTCGCCCGGCCGGCGGCCACCGCCACGCCCAGCCGCCGCACCGGCTGGTAACCGGGCAGCTCGGCCAACAGGCGGTATTCACCCGGTGCCAGGAGCGGCAGGTTGAAATTCCCATGCAAGTCGGATTCGAATTCCCGGACGGTGCCGCCGACCCGACCCTCGAGGGTCAGCTGCACCCCGGCGACCCCAGCCCCGTCACGGGTGACGATGCGGCCCTTGAGCGATCCGGAGGTCAGGCTCTGGGCCCGGGCCTCCCGGGCGCTGAGCAGCCACAGTCCGACGACGAGCAGGGCGCGGGCGGCGCGAAGGGCACGATTCAAGTACATGGCGTTCCTTGAGGTTGACGCGTTCGGAGAACCGAGCGAGGTTCCCAGATTCGCTCCCGATCTTTGCAGAATGGATGCCACAGTCCATACCGGCCACTGTTGCGCCCATACGTTTCGAGAGACCTTGAACTGTAGTATAGTAACCACACAACAGCGACAGCCATGCAACAGCCGGCACCCGAAAAAACCCCAGCAGTCACGGGAGCTACGCCGAGAATGAACCGATCCCTGCGGCGGGTCCCTCGATGACCCCCCGCTCCATGGCCGCTCAGGCCCTTCATGCCTTGTCCGAAGCCGGAATCAGTGAGATCTGCCTGACCTGGCAGACCGATTGGCTGCTGGACCTGGAGTCGTGGGCCGGTTCGCCGACGGCCGCCATGGCGAGGCTCGATGACCTGTTGGCTACGGACATCCTGGCGGACAACCGTTACCTGAACTTTCGCGCTCCCTCGCGGGATGTCGTGGTTTTCGATGATTGCAATGACGCCGCCAAAGACCGGCTTGCCCCATTCGCTTTCCTGATCGTTCAGACCTCGCCCGGCAACTACCACGTGTGGCTCCGATTCGACCGGCCCGAGTTTGCGATGGCGGTTCAGGCGACGATGGAACCGACCGGCGCCAACATCTACAGCTTCAATGGCGGCCGACTCCCCGGCTTCATCAACCGCAAGGGCAACCGGCGGGAGGCTGACGGGAGTTATCCCCTGACGACGTTGCTGGCATCCAATCCAGGCCGGATCGCTTCTACTGTGGCGATGGTTGCGGCGGGCCTCATCAGTGACGCCCGGCTGTCGGCCCCCACGGGACCCAGAACGCCAGTCCGGCACGACTCGCTCATCGGGAGCGGCATGAGTGCGCTGTCCAGCCGGGCGACCAGCCGCTCCCTGCTGATCAGCCGATGGTCGACGGTCAGCGGCCGGGCGTTCGACCTTCCGTTCGACTCCATCTCACGAAGCGTCACCGCCGCGACCCTCGAAATTCAACTCGACCTCATGGCCCGGTGGCGCCGCATTGTTCCCCTGCACGCCGCCGTGGCCGGGTCAGTCGGCCCGGGTTCCGCCGTCCTCGGGTTCGACCGGCCCACCGCCGGCTTCAAGTCCGCGGTCCTCCCGATCCTCGAGGGACGCCGGCTGCCGGCCACCCTGTTCGTCAACATGGACCGGTTGCCACCCTATCGGGCCTGTCAGCCGCTGGGTCGATGGGACGAATCTCATGAGTTCCTTCGACTCGGCCTGACCGACATCCTGGCCCTGCGGGAACGCGGCGTCGAGCTGGGCGTTGCCATCGGGACGGCCTACTGGACCAACACCCTGGGCGAGATTCGAGGCCAGCTGGAGCGCGGGCTTCGCCTGTTCGGGCCGGCGCCGGTACCGCTGACCTTCTGGCACGACCACTACCACCCGGAGGCCCACGATCTCGCCCGGAAGATGGGCTACTACGCGATCCTTCGCGGCGGACTCAGCGGATTGAATCCCCCGACGGCGGGACCACATGACTTGCGGGCCGCCCACGCCGGGGATTGGCATCACCGGGACCCGGCCGCCTTCGCCGGCACCGCCTCCGGCGTTCGCCATCTGTTCTGGAAAATGCGGGGCCGAGCCGAGCCCATGCCCTGAGCCGTCCGGCGTTA
>JANXXJ010000283.1 GCA_025350665.1 Gemmatimonadota bacterium
GGTCGACATCACGGCGGCGCCGGCGGAGGTCCCACCGATCACCGCGCCGGCCCGATACCGTTTCCAGATCGCAGCGGCGGTCGGTGTCCCGCCGAGCGCGGCCATCAGCCGGACCTGATCCCCGCCGCCGAACCAGATTCCGGTTACGCCGTCCAGCAACGCCACCACCGAGTCCGTCATTGCCTGGGCATGGGTGACGTAGACATTCCTGGCGTCCGCCCCGAGAGCCCGGAGATCCTCCGCCTTCTCCTCGCCGCCGACGAGGCCGCCTTCGCTCGCCATCGCGAAGACCACGATCTTCGCGCGGCCCTTGCCGCCCGCGAGGTCCACGAACTGCGGAACCAGCGCCGGCGGCTGCGGGCCGCCGCCGACGAGGAAGAGGTTGCCGGTGCCTGGCTGGGCCGCGAGCCGGGCCCCGGACACCGGGAAGAGGCCAAGCATTGCCAGCAAGGCCAGCGTTCGTTGGGTCACGATCGGGGCTCCGGTCAAGGTGAGTGGCGCAAGGATCGGCCTAACGGAAGTCCGCCGACCCGACCTTGACGATCGTCGTGGCCCGGACCGGCTTCACGCCGGCGGCTGCGGCCACCGGTACCGGTGGATCGGTCTCGACCCAGATCCCGTACACCCGGCCGTCGTATGCGGTGAGCCAGGCATAGTCGCCCAGAAAGACGTTGTCCCCCTCGAACGGGGTTTCGGACCAGGCATAGTTCGTGAAGGTCTTCCCGCCATCGGTCGAACGGGCCAGCGTCACCGCGGTCCGGCGATTCTTCGGATCGTCCCGCCGATCGTAGAACTGGATGTAGATGTCACCCCGGACCGGGTCCACGGCGAGCCATTGGAAGAACTGATCCTTGCCGTTGTGGACCGAATCGGAACTGACCCGGCGCGCCGGTGACCACGACCGGCCCCGATCCAGGCTCCGGGCGAAGAACACGTCGACATCACCGTTCCGGAAGTCGCTCCAGCTCACATAGAGCGCGCCGCTCCGGCCGTCGACACCGATCTGCGGAAAACCCATCGCCCGGACCAGGCCGGGAATACCCGTGGCACCCCCGAAGTAGGGCGGCGCCACCGACACCACCGACCGGGACGGCGCGAAGGTCCGCCCGCCATCGTGCGACGATGTGAACACGATCGAATTGAGGTCGTTCCACACCACATACATCGTTCCATCCGGCCCCACCACGCCGATCGGTGCCACCAGACCGCCGTTGTCGTCTCTTGGCAGGCCGGCCCTGGTGCTGAGCCGGAGCGGACTCGACCAGGTCTTCCCATGGTCGGTCGAGCGCGAGAACAGGATCAGCGAGCGGTCGAGTTCCCAGTTGATCCAGGCGACATAGAGGTTCCCGTGATGGGGACTCTTCGCGCCCGCATCGGACCAGATCCGCGACATGTCGACCATCTGCGGCGCGGCGTCCCTGCCGTTAGGCCAGACCCGGACCGGGGCCGCTTCCTTCTCCCAGGTCCGGCCTCCGTCCGGCGAGCGTCGGACCCAGATCCCGCTCTTGCCCGCGTTGTGGGCCCAGTAACTGGCCGTACCGAGTCCCTCCGACGTCAGGTAGGAGAGATAGGCAGCTCCCTGGTCGTCGAACGCCAGCGAGACATCCCCGCCCCCGGCCCCCTCGGGCCTGGTCCCCTCGGCCAGAGCAAACGTCCGGGCTGAGTCGGTGGAATACGCCACGAACGGCCCGCCATATCCGCCGATCACCCGGCCCGGGTTCCGAGGATCAACCGCGATCGCCGGCTCGGCGCCGCGATGGGCCGGCAGCGAGATCGTAACAACGCGGGCACCGGGAGCCCGCGGCAACGGCCCGCCCTGAGCCGCGACGGCCGACGACGGCAACCCAATGGCGCCGACCAGCAAAAGAGCACGAACGAGCATGAGGGAACCTCGAGGCGGAGACGGCACCAATGGTGGCCGCTCAATGATAGGCGGACTACCTTTGCGACTCCAACCGCCGCCTGGACCGCCATGCCCGCCATCACAGCGCTAAGCCTCTCGGCCGTTCTCGCCATCGCTGGGCCACCATCCGAGCCACCCAATCGACCGGCGCGGGTGGCGCTGGACCGCGGTCACGTCGCGCTTCGCTACCAGGGCACGTCGATTCTCGACGGGACGATCACGACCACCGCGGGCCCGGCGGACCTCCGCCGCTTCACCGACCGCGCCGCCGGCACCGTCACCCAGGTCCTCAAATGGACGGCGCTGCATGGGGGCCGGATCACGATCTCGGGCACCATGCGGGGCTCCGGCGAGGCCTGGCCGGCGGAGGTCGAGCCGCGCGAGGATGGCCTTCCCGTGGTGCGCCACACGGTCGGCCTGGTGGAGAGTGGGCTCAGTCGCGCCATCTACGACCGCCGCGCCGACTGGGTCGTCTCCTTCGATTTCCCCGCCCGGGTCCACATCACCCCGATCGACAGCTCGGCCGCCGGTACCCGGTACCGCTTCACGGCCACCGGGGGCGAAGTGGCGATCCGGTTCCGGCCCCGGTACTACCAGCACCATCGCGGGCTGGCGGAGTACCGCCCGTGGACCTATCAGCCGTGGCGGGAATCGGTGGCCGGGTGGACGTCGTGGTACGCCTTCTTCGACAAGGTCACTGAGGGAGACATTCATCGGACCGCCGACGTGCTGGGCGAGGTCCTGCGTCCGGTCGGCTACCGCTACCTCCAGATCGACGACGGCTACCAGCGCCTCCCGATCGGCATGCCGGACCACTGGCTCGGCACCAACGATAAATTCCCGTCGGGCCTGGCGGACCTCCGGAAATACGTCTCGAGCCGCGGCCTCGAAGGCGGAATCTGGACCAACGTGAGCTTTCAGGATTCCGTCCAGGCAGCCGCCCACGCGGCCTGGTTCGTTCGGAACCCTGACGGAACCCCCTCGCTGGGCAACTGGATCGGCTACGTCATGGACGGGAGCGCGCCGGGTGCCTTGCCCAACCTGGTCACGCCGGTGTACCGTGGCCTCAAGTCGATGGGCTGGAGCTATTTCAAACTCGACGCCCTGCGCCATCTCCGCTACGAGGGCTACAACAGCCATGCGGCGTCATTCCGGGACCGCCACCTCGATCGCGAGGCCGTCTATCGCAATTTCGTCGCGACGATCCGGAACGCCATCGGCCGGGAGGTCTATCTCCTGGCCTGCTGGGGCATCCGGCCCGAACTGATCGGACTGGCCGACGGCATGCGCGTCGGCGACGATGGGTTCGGCTACGGCTCGTTCGCCCAATACAATTCCTTCAACAACGTGGTCTGGCGAAACGATCCGGACCACATCGAACTCCATCAGCCCGACGGATTCCGCGCCGCAACGCTGACGTCGCTCACCGGATCGGTGTTGATGCTCACCGATCGCCCGGAAGTCTACCGAACCGACCGCGCCGAGGCCGCCCGCCGAACCGCGCCGGTCCTCTTCACTCGCCCGGGCCAGCTCTACGACGTCGATCCCTCCCGCTCGTCCCTCCTCCACCTGGCCGGCGAGCAGACCAGCGGAGCCGGCCCTCGGCCCTTCGACGCCGATCAGCGACTGATCGTCCCCCTCTACCAGCTCGACGTCGCGCGTCCCTTCGAACAGTGGACCGTGCTGGCCCGCACCGACGACGCCACCGGACCGATCGCGTTGCGCGATCTGGGGCTCCGCGACAGCACCGAGTATCTCAGCTTCGAATTCTGGAGCCGCCGGGCGCTCGGGGTCGTTCGCGACAGTCTTCGGCCGCCGCCGGTCGATCCTCGCTACCAGGTCCAGGTGATCTGCCTCCGCCGCAAACTGGATCGCCCGCAACTGCTGGCCACCAGTCGTCATGTCACCTGCGGGGGGCCTGATCTGATCGAGATGAATTGGCTGAACGGGACGCTGTCGGGAACCAGTGAATTGGTGGCGGGCGACCCCTACCTCCTGTTCCTGAACGAGCCCGCCGGCTACCAGTATCAGGCAACCGAAGCCGAGGGCGCCACCGTTCAACCGGGCCCGGTCGAGGGAACCACCCGTTCGGTCACCCTGCTGAGCGAGCGCGGCGGCCGGGTGCGCTGGCGGATCCGCTACGAGCGCTGATCCGGGGGAGGCCGGCTCTGCGCCGCCACGGGGGCCGGCCTATTGTTCTGGCTCCGTTGGAACCCCAACCCGACGTTCCGGGAACCGCCATGCGCCTCCGCCCGCTCATCCTCCTGCTACTGACGTCCCCGCTGACCGCCCAGATCCGGGTGCCTCCGCCGGACGAGCAGATCGCCACCGCGGTCCTCCCGCTGCCGGAGGCCCTGCGGGCCGGCGCCGGGGTCCGGGGCTACGACGCCTCGCTCAAGCAGATTACGCTGCGGCAAAGCACCAACGGCATGATCTGCACTGGAGATCGCCCCGGCGACGCCGAGTTCGATGTTCGCTGCTACGAGCGCGGATTTCTGGCGGTGATCGACCGCAACAAGCAACTCAATCGCTCACCGAGCTTCAGCACGCCGAACCCGCGATTCGAAGCCGAGATCAAATCCGGCAGACTCAAGGTTCCCGGGCACCCGACCGCCGGCTACCGGATGCTCGGGCCGATCGCCGCCTACGATCCGAAAACCGGAACGTGGACCGCCGCGATCGAGACGTGGCAGTCGGTCCACTTCCCCTACCAGACGGCGGCCGAGATCGGGCTCCCGGTCGACCGGGAGAGCGTGCTTCCCTACGTCATGGCCTCGGGTACCTGGTGGGCCCACGTGATGATCCAGCACGCGCCGCCCGGCCCCGACGAAGACACCCGTTCGCCCCGGCTCGGCACCCTGGCCTTTCCAAACTCGGGGGCGAAGGCGGCGCAGGACGATTTCATCCGCGGCGTGCTGTATCTCCACAGCTTCGAATACGACGACGCGGCCAAGGCGTTCCAGGAGGCCGAGACCAGGGACCCTGGCTTTGTCATGGCTTATTGGGGCGAGGCCATGACCCACACCCATGCGGTCTGGAACGAGCAGGACCTGTCGGCCGCGCGCGCCGCCCTGGCCCGGCTGGCGCCGACCCGGGACGCCCGGGCGGCCAAGGCCGTCACCGCCCGCGAGCGGGCCTGGCTCGACGCGGTTGAGATCCTCTACGGTGAAGGCGGCAAGGAACGCCGCGACACGCTCTACGCCCAGGCGATGGAACGCGTGGTCGCTGATCATCCGGACGACGAAGCGCGCGCCTTCTTCTCTCTCGCGCTCATGGGCCTCTCCCAGGGAGTCCGGAACGTGCCGACCTATATGCGGGCCGGTGCGATTGCGCTCGACATCTTCGCCCGCCAGCCCGACCACCCCGGTGCCGCCCACTATGTGATCCACGCCTTCGACGACCCGACCCACGCCCCGCTGGGTCTCCCCGCGGCCCGGGCCTATTCACGGATCGCTCCCGGTGCGGCGCACGCCCAGCACATGACGACCCACATCTTTCTGGCCCTGGGCATGTGGGACGATGTGGTCGCCCAGAACATTGCGGCGTCGGGGGCGGACCGGTCCCGGTGGCAGGCCGGTCATTACACGACTTGGCTCCACTACGGTCTCCTCCAGGCCGGCCGAACCGATTCGGCGGCCGCGCTGCTCGATCTCCTTCACGCCAACCAGGACCCCAGTGCCGGCCCCGGCCGGCGCGCCAACCTGGCCTGGGCCCGGGCTCATCAGATCATCACCGGTGAGCGATGGAGCGACCCGTCTCTCGCCTGGCGCCTGCCGATCGACACCGGCGCCACGGTCTTTCGCGCCGTTGACGGTTTTGCTCGAGGATACGCGGCCCTCCGCCGGGGCGACGCGGCCGCGGCGGCGACCATCGCCACGGAACTCGCCACCATCCGGACTGGCAGCAACGCGGAGGCGGTCCCGCGCCTCCTCACCCGAGAGCTCGAGGCGGCCATCGCCCGGGCCGCGGGCCGGAAACCGGAAGCCGAGGCGCAACTCCTCGCCGTGGCCCGGGAGGCCGCGTTGCTGCCGGTGGATTTCGGTCCACCGGATCTGGTCAAGCCGCCGCAGGAATTGCTGGGCGAGTGGTATCTGGAAGACAGCCGGTGGACGGACGCACGGCGCGCGTTCGAAGCCGCCCTCGCCGCCACCCCGGGCCGCCTCCTCTCGATCCGAGGTCTTGCCCGAGCCAGCCAGGGCGAACCACGGCCCTGATCGTGGCCGTGGACGGCTGTCCCGCAATGGTGTCCACGCCTGGATCCAGGAGTGGACACCGCCGAGAGGACCAGCGGCGCGACGGACAAGCGCGACAACAGCTTACGCGCTCGGGGAACGATGGCATCGTTCTTCCAGGGGACGGCTCCGTTTCCGCGTTGTCCCTGGAGTCACCCCAGCGCTCGAGTCCCCGATGGCCAACCAACCGAACTACCGGCTGCTCCCCACCACTTTGCTCGCCACGGTCGCCCTCGGATCGTCGGCCTGCGTCGTCGCCGCGGCCGGAGCCGGCGCGGGCAGTGCGGTCTACGTATCCGAACGCAGCGTCGAGTCACAGGTCCCGGCGCCCGTCGACCTGGCCAGCAAGGCGGTCAGAGAGGCCTTTCGTGACCTCGGGGTGACCGCGAGGAAGTACGCTACCGAAACGGACGGTGATCGCGAGCGGCGGGTCTTTGACGGCCAGACGCCGGACCGGGACATCACGGTAACCGTGACGACCCAGGGCCGAGGCAGTGTCGTCAACGTCGTGGCCCGGCACGACGCGGTCATCTGGGACAAGAAGCTCGCCCGGTCCGTCCTGCAGAAGATCGTCGAGCAGACCAAGTAACCCGGGGCGCAGGGGATTCCTGCGCCTCGCTCGACCGGCCACATTACAGGGTGCCCGCCCGCGACCCCAGAACGAGAGCCCGCCTGCTGGCGGTCGCCTGCTTCGCCTTCTTCATTGTCGGTGGCCTGGGGCGTCTGGCCCTCGGCGACGGCCTGACCGCCTGGGACCAGTCGGCGTTGGCGTCCGTCGCCGCGGTCCGGATTCCGGCAATCACATCCCTCATGAAGGCCCTCAGCGCCATCGGAGCGGGCGAGATTGCCATCCCGATCGGTTTCGTGGTGGCCTGGCTGCTGGTCCGGCGGGGCGATCGCAGCGCCGCCCGGTGCTACGCGGTGACCACCCTCTCGGGATGGGCCCTCAACCTCGGCCTCAAGGCCCTGTTCCAGCGGCCCCGTCCATCCATCCTTCCCCACCTCGATCGGGCTGGCGGATTCTCCTATCCCTCGGGGCACGCCATGCTGGCGCCCCTGGTGTTCGGTCTGGGCGCCTTTCTGCTGACCCGCGATTCGCCGGCGCCGGCACGACGCATGATCCGCCTCGGGACGGCGCTGATCGCGGTGGCCATCGGCTTCTCACGGGTCTACCTGGCCGTCCACTACCCGAGCGACGTCGTGGCGGCGCTCCTCGCCGGCACCGCCTGGTCGTCGTTAGGCGTGGCAGTGGCGAGCCCGCTCGACAAGAGATCTTCATCGACGGTTTAGGATCGGCACTTGGCCAAGGACCGATTCGGCGGTAGCGTCTGGTCATGAGCCAATCGGCCAAACGCTGGACCCGCGATGAGGCGGCGGCCCTGTCGGACGGTGGCTGCCGCTACGAGGTCGTCGACGGCGAGCTTCTGGTGAGCCCGACCCCCCACGGTCGCCACCAGCGCGCGGTGGTCGACATCGAAGCTCAGCTGGAGCGCTATGTCCGGCACTTCCAGTTGGGCTACACCGGAACGGCACCGGTGGACCTTGATCTCGGGTCAGGCCAGCTGGTCCAGCCTGACCTGTTCGTCTCGCCACTCAAAGCCTCGCCGACCGAGGGAGGCCCCGACTCGGCCATCCCGATTCTCATCATCGAGGTGATCTCGCCCTCGACCGCCCATGCCGACCGGTTCGACAAGCGCCATTGCTATCAGCGCGCCGGCGTCCCCACCTACTGGATCGTCCATCTGGAAGGCCGCCTCGTCGAGGTGTGGCGGCCGGGAATGCTGCATCCGGATATCGTGGACCAGCAACTGGAGTGGCGGCCGGACCCAGCCATCCCGCCGCTTGCCATCGACCTGCCCCGCCTCTTTCACGAGGTCTGGGCCGAATAGCCTGCCCCGGGCGCGGCTGTTCGACTCGATCCGAGCCGCCTAGCTTTGGGCCATGAGTTCCCTACTCGATGACGCCGACCTGGCGACACCTGGGCCGATGTCGACCCAGGACTTGGCCTGTTGGGCCTGGCGACGCGCCGGCTACCAGCTCCGGCAATTCGGAGAATGACCGGCTCCGTCTGGGCCCAGCGGAAAATGGTCGTGCTGGGCGCCCTGGGCTTTGCCTCGGGTCTCCCCCTCTATCTGACCAGCCGGACGCTCCAGGCCTGGATGCGAACGGCCCACGTCGACCTCACCACGATCGGGATCTTCAGCCTCGTGGCCCTGCCGTACTCGCTCAAGTTCCTGTGGGCCCCGTTCATCGACCGTTATGTACCGCCGTTCCTGGGCCGGCGGCGCGGGTGGCTGGTGCTGACCCAGATCGGTCTGCTGGCGGCCATCGCCGCGATGGCACTGCAGGACCCGGCCCGGGGCCTTACGCTGCTGGCGGTGAATGCCCTGGTGATCGCGTTCTTCAGCGCGTCTCAGGACATCGTCATCGATGCCTACCGGACCGACGTCCTGAGCGAGCGCGAGATGGGCGCGGGGGCCGCGATCTGGGTCACGGGGTATCGGGTGGCCCTGCTCGCGACCGGTGCCCTGGCCTTCATCCTCGCGGACCGGATGTCGTGGCCGATGGTGTACCTGGTACTCGCCGGGCTGGTGATCCTCGGCCTCGGCGCCTCGCTCCTCGCTCCGGAACCGGCGGGCGGCGTTCCGCCGCAGAGCTTCCGCGACGCCATCGTGTTGCCGTTCCGCGATTTCTTCGAGCGGGCCGGCGGGCGGCGGATGACGCTGGTCCTGGTGTTCGTCGTCCTGTTCAAGCTGCCGGACTACCTCGCCGCGAGCATCGCCACCCCGTTTCTCCTCGATGCCGGCTTCTCCCAGACCGACATCGGCGCCATCCAGGGTGGCCTCGGCATCGCGGTGACCATCGCGGGCGCGCTGGCCGGCGGCGTCCTCGTGGCCCGCCTCGGGATCAATCGGTCGCTCTGGATCGTCGGGCTGCTCCAGGCGCTCAGCAATCTGGGCTATTTCGGCCTGGCCCTGGTCGGTCGCCACTATCCGTTTCTGCTCGGCGCCATCGTGGTGGAGAATTTCTGCGGCGGGCTGGTGGCGGCGGGGTTCATGGCGTTTCTGATGAGCGTCTGCAGCATCCGGTTCTCCGCCACTCAGTACGCTCTGCTGTCGAGCCTCATGGGCGTGAGTCGGGATGTCCTGGTGGCCCCGGCCGGCGGCATCGCCCAGGCCACGGGATGGCCCGGGTTCTTTCTCATCACCCTCGCGGCCGCAATTCCCGGCATGCTGATGTTGCCGGTTCTCGCGCCGTGGACCGGCGGCAGCACCGTCGCCGCCGCCCATCCGGACTGACCCCTTCCACCTCTTCCGGAACGGGTCTCAAAAGATGAGATTGGCTCCGACGCCAACGCCGAGGATCGATGCTCCGGAAAGCCACCACCATCCTGTCGCTCTTCAGTCAGGAACGCCCCGAATGGTCGGCACCGGAGGTGGCCGGCAAGGTCCGGCGACCCAAGAGTACCGTCTACCGGCTCATGGCCCAGATGGCCGAGGCCGGGTTTCTCGATCAGGACCGAGCCACGGGACAGTACCGCGTCGGGATCCTGCTCGCGTCATATGGCGAGGTGGCCCGGCGGTCGACCTCGCTCCAGCGAGTGGCGTACCCGCATCTGTTGCGAGCGACCGAGTCCACCGGCGAGAGTTCCGTCCTGATGGTTCGGAGCGGGCATGAAGGGGTGACGATCGACCTGCTGGACAGCTATCAACCGCTCAGGATCCCGCAGCACCTCGGCGGGCGCTTCCCGCTCCACGCCACCGCCGGCGGCCGGGTGTTCCTGGCCTGGATGCCGGAGACGGACGTCGACGCCATTCTGCGGGGGCCCCTGGTCTGCTGCACGCCCCGGACCTTGACCGGACCGGCCGCGATCCGGCGGGAGCTCGCGCTGACCAGGAAACGCGGCTACGCGATCGGCGACGGCGAATGGGTCGAGGATGTCTGTGCCGTGGCGGCCCCGATCCGCGACCACCGGGGCGCGGTGGTTGCCGCCGTGGCCGCGTCGTCGCCTCGGCCGAGATGGAGTCCGAAGAAGCTCAAGACGCTGGTGGCGGCCGCCGTAACCGCCGGCCAGGAGATTTCGCGGGCCCTCGGCTACCGCTGACCGGCACCCGCCAGGCCGTCGACCAGCCATTGCGTCACGTAGGGCGCGAACGACGGCCGGACCAGCAGACGATACGCCGGACGCTCGTCGGTCTGGAAAATGATGGCCGGCGCCCGGGCAACGAGCGTGGATACGCACGATCCAGGACCGAATACGCGGGGATGCAAGTCGATCGCGCAGCACGTCGTCAGCACCTCGCGGGCGCCGGCACCGGTCAGTTCGAATCCGACCCGATTGGCGGAGACATCCACCGCCACGCCTTCGCCCGGCGGAATGGCGCCGCGAAGGGCCGCTTCGATCCCCGCCGCATCCCGCACGCTGCTCACCGCGAGAAGCTCGTCGGGCCCGATCCAGAGCACCGCCAGGCGATCACCCCGCTCAAAACGGTTGGCACCCGGCAACGCCCCCAGGCCCAGGGCCGCCGCCGCGGCCGCCGCCGACTGACCGGTGATCCGGAACGACACCTGGGCGAGGCGCGGGAGCGGATTCAGCTCAGCCGTCACGCCGCAGTCCTTCCCGATCGTACAACACCGGGTCGGCCAGGACGACCGGCACCGATCGGGCACCGTCGTGGGCCTGCAAGGTCTCCCCGATCCGGGCGCGGCCGCCTTTCACCCGCGCCAATCCGAAATGGACGCCTAACGCTCCGCTCCAGTGGCTCGTGCTCACCGAGCCGGCAATCGGAATCGGCCGGGCGCCGGACGGATCGGAGACCAGTTGAGACCCTTCCATCACCGGACCGTCGGCGCGAAAGCCGACGACCTGATAGCGGTCCGGCCGCTGGAAGTCCCGCCGGCCCAGGGCCCGTTTGCCGATGTAGTCCCGATCGGCCTTGATCATCCAGCCAAGGCCGGCGTCGGACGCGGTGGTATCGGGCTCGGTATCCTGCCCGACGATGAGGTAGCCCTTCTCCGCCCGGAGGACGGACAGGGCCTCGAGTCCGTATGGGGTGATGCCCTGCCCGGCGCCGGCCGCGACCAGCGCGGCCCACAGGGCGGCGCCATCGTAGCCGGGGACGCTCACCTCAAAGGCCAGTTCCCCGGAAAAGCTGACTCGCGCCACCTGGGCGTCGAACCCGCCCACGCGCCCGGTCCGGACCGCCATGAACGGAAACGCCTCGCGCGAAAGATCCAGATCGGTGCCGGCCGCCTCGAGTACGGTGCGGGCGGACGGGCCGGCCACCGCCAGCGTGGTCCACTGCTCGGTGATCGAGGTCAGCCAGACTTTGAGACCGGGCCACTCCGTCTGGAGCCATTCCTCCATCCAGTCCATCACCGGCCCCGCATGGCTGGTGGAGGTCGTGACAAAGAACCGGTCCGCCGCGAGCCGCATGATGACGCCGTCGTCAAACAGCGATCCGTCGAGGTGCGCCATGGCCGCGTACCGCGCCCGCCCCGGCTTCAGGTTTGCCACCCGGTTCATATAGAGCCGTTCGAGGAACTCGGCCGCGTCGGGCCCCTGGACGTCGATCTTGCCCAGTGTGGAGGCATCCATGATGCCGACCCCGGTGCGCACGGCGCGGCACTCACGAACCACGGCCTCGGCCAGCGCCTCGCCGGGCGTCGGGAAATACCGGGCCCGCTGCCATTGTCCGACCGTCTCGAAGACCGCTCCGGCCGCCGCCTGCGCGTCGTGGGCCGGCGGGGTGCGCACCGGGTCGAACCGGGGACCGGTGGCACGGCCGGCCATGGTACCGAACGAGATCGGCTCGATGGGCGGACGGGCGCTGGAGGTAGTACCGCCCGGCGGCAGCCCGATCGCGGTGTGGGCCACGGCGGCCGCGTTTACCTTGGCGGTGCGTCCCTGTTCCACCCCGGTTCCAGTCAGCGTGTACCGCTTGAGGTGCTCGACGGATTGGATCCCGGCGCCGGTGGCCCGGAGCACGCCGGCCACGGTCACGTCGCGATGAAGATCGACGAACGAGCGCGATTCGTCGCCGTCGGGGGCCGGCACCCGCGTCACCAACCGCGGCGCTTCCTCCCGCCAGAGCCGGACGGCGGGCACCGGGCCGGCCACCGTCTCGAAGCCGGTCCGACGGGCGGCTTCGACCCCGGCGGCGTGCCCGGACGTAACGGCGGCGTGGAGTGTGAGGGCACCTGACGCCGCCCCGACCACCTGACGGCCGCCCGGCCCGGGAACCGGCACGAACGCGCCGATCCCGTCGTCCCATCGGGTGGGTGCGCGGACCTGGTGGATCAAGTCGATCGCAGGATCCCAGCCGCCCGAGACCGCGAGCACGTCGCACGGGATCATTCGAGCCGCACCGTCGTGGCTGATCACGACGCCGGACAGAACACCGTCCGGCCCGGCCTCGGTACCCGTGACTTCCGCCTCGTCGATGATGGTGATGCCGGCGGCGCGGGCCGCGGCCGGCAGGTCGCCGGCAGGACCGGGGCGGACATCGACCACGGCAGCCACGGTTCCACCGGCCGCCACCAGATCGAGCGCGGTCCGATAGGCGTCGTCGTTGGTCGTGAACACCACGGTCCGGTCCGGCCGGAGCGCAAACTGATGGAGATAGGTCCGGACCGCCGCCGCCAGCATCACCCCCGGCCGATCGTTGTCCGGAAAGACCAGCGGCCGTTCGAGTGCCCCGGTCGCGAGCACGATCTCCCGGGCCCGGACCTGCCACAGCCGACGGTCCGGCAGGCCGGTGCGTTCCGTCGCCGGTAGATGACCCGACACTCGCTCGACCAGCACGACCCCATTCTGGTCGAGACTGATCATGGCGGTGGTCCGGAGCATTATCCTGACTTCCGGCTGACGGCGCAGCGCCAAGCCGGCCGCCGCGATCCATTCGGCCGCGGGGTGCCCATCCATCTGCTCTTGATCGCGAAGCAATGCCCCACCCAGGCGCGAACCCGTTTCGGCCAGAATCACCCGGGCACCACCGGCCGCCGCGGTGGTGGCGGCCGACAACCCGGCGGGCCCACCCCCAATCACCAGGACGTCGCAATGGGCGAACCGCTTCTCGAACCGGGCCGTCTCCGGCACTCCGGGTAGCACCCCTTTGGTGATGCGCCCTTCCGCCGAGAGCCCGTCGAAGACCTCGACGCCGGTCGCCCGGACCAGCGGCTCGCTCTCAGCGCCGATACCGAGCTGGACGAAAGCGTGAGCCTCTTCGAGGCCGGCACTCATCACACCACGGGGTCGCCCCGCCGTGACACTCCGGCCCAGCGCGGCGATGCCGTTGGCCAGCAGCGCGGACGCCAGGGTGTCGCCCGCGAAGGCGGTCAGCAGGCGGCCGTCGAAGCGGAACGCGATCGGGCGGGTCCGGTCGATCGCGCCACCATCCGGACGCCGCTTCATCCGGAACCCTCCGGGTTCGCCCCGAAGGGCCAGGTGGCGCTGATCTGGTGGGTTGTGGTGTCCCGGACCGCGATGAACCAGCGCCGGCAGCCAAGATTGTGGACCCAGCGTTCCGTGAACGGCCCGGCAGGATTGTGCCGCCAGTAGAGGAAGTGCGCCCAGGTTCGATCATCCGCCTCGACCGGCGGCGTTTTGACCGCGGCGTCGCCGCCATAGTGGAATTCGCGTTCTTCGCGCTCACCACACCAGGGACATCGGATCAGCAGCATCGGCGGCGCTAGTGAGCCACGGCGGCGGCGCCGTGTTCGTCGATGAGCGCGCCGGTCTCGAACCGCTCGAGGGAAAATGGCGCATTGAGCGCGTGGGGCGTCCCGGTGGCGATCGTGTGGGCCAGGAGCCAGCCCGCCCCCGGCGTCGCCTTGAAGCCGCCCGTCCCCCAGCCACAGTTCACGAACAGCTCGCGGATCGGCGTCGTTCCGATGATCGGCGAGGCATCGGGGGAAACGTCCACGATACCGGCCCAGGTTCTGAGGAGATGGATCCGGCTGAAAATCGGAAACAGTTCGAGTACCGCCGCCATCTGGTCTTCGAGCACGTGGAACGATCCCCGCTGGGCATATGAGGTATAGGGATCCCGCCCCGCGCCCATCACCAGCTCGCCCTTGTGGGCCTGGCTTATGTAGACATGCACGGCGCTCGACATGATCACGCAGGGCAGCACCGGCTCCACGATCTCCGAGACCAGGGCCTGGAGCGGCGAACTCTGGATCGGCACCTCGAAGCCGGCCATCGCGGCCAGGAGCGGCGTCCGCCCGGCGCCGACGATCCCGACTCGCCCGGCGCCGATCCGCCCACGGGTGGTGATCACCCCGGTCACCCGGTCTCCGACCTTCTCGAACCCGGTGACTTCACAATTCTGGATCAGGTCCACGCCGAGTCGATTGGCCGCCCGCGCCAGCGCAAAAACCACCGCGTCGTGCCTCGCGATCCCGCCCCGGCGCTGCAGGGCGGCGCCGCGAACCGGATAACGCACGTCAGGCGACAGATTCAAGATCGGGCAGAACCGGGCCAGATCGTCCAGATCGAGCCACTCGGCGTCGATGCCGTTGAGCAGATTGGAGGCAATCCGGCGGTGGCCGTCGCGAACTTCGGACCGATGGTGCTCGAGCTGGAGAATGCCGCGCTGGCTGAACAGGATGTCGTAGTCGAGCGCCTCGGCGAACGTCTCCCACAGCGTGAGGCAGTGTTCGTAGAGAGCGGCACTTTCATCGCGGAGATAGTTCGACCGGATGACCGTCGTGTTCCGGACCGCGTTGCCGTTGCCAAGCCAGGCCCGTTCCACGACCGCCACATTGGTGATGCCGTGCCGCGCCGCCAGATGGTACGCGGTCGAGAGGCCATGCAGCCCGCCGCCCACGATGACCACATCGTAGGCCGCCCTGGGCTCCGGATTGCGCCAGAGGAAATCGGGATTGTGTCCGGCGTGTTCGTTCGGATGCACGGGGCCGTCGGATGCGAGTGAAAGACTGCCGGAGGTTAGCGCCACAGGACGCCCGGGTCCAGTCGGAGCGATCGCCATCGGCGGTGGGGCCGCTTGCCGACGACGGTCATGGGGAGCTACCCTATCGCCATGGAAAAGAACCGCCTCGAGGCCTTCAGCGACGGCGTGATCGCGATTCTGATCACGATCATGGTCCTGGAGCTCAAAGTGCCCCACGGCGCCGACTGGGCCGCCCTCCGCCCGATGCTGCCGCTCTTCCTCAGCTACCTGCTCAGCTTCGTATTCCTCGGCATCTACTGGAACAACCATCACCACATGCTCCAGAGCGCCGACCGGGTAAACGGCGCCATCCTCTGGGCCAACCTGCACCTGCTCTTCTGGCTGTCGCTGGTGCCCTTCGCCACCAACTGGCTCGGTGAAAGCCACCCGGCCCCGCTCCCGGCTGCGCTCTACGGCGTCATCCTGCTCTGCGCGGGGATGGCCTACACCGTCCTTCAGCAATGCATCATCCGCCTCCACGGCCCCGACTCCCGGCTTGCCTCGGCGGTCGGTGCGGATTGGAAGGGGAAGCTCTCGCTCCTGTGCTACGCCCTGGCCATCGGCCTGGCATTCGTGCGGATCGAAATCGCCGAGGCATTGTACGTCACCGTCGCGCTGATGTGGCTGGTGCCCGATCGGCGGATCGAGCAGCAGTTCGATCGCTGACCCGCTCTGGCGTCGGGCCCAAGGAAACGCCACATTCCGACGTCGATGACCATGCCTCCCGGAGCGGACCCCGTCCGTTCGCTGCTGATCAGCAGCACGTATTTCCCGCCGCAGGTGGGCGGGATCTCCGAAATGATGGCCGCCGTCGCGGAGCATCTCGGGAGCACCAGGGTGTGTTGCCTCACCGGTGTGGCGGGGCCGGCCGCCGCCCGTCCCAGGGGCATCGCGGTATATCGGAGACCGCGAGCGTTCCGGGGAGGCCGGGCCGTTCGGGCCGCTTCCCTCCTGGCGGCCGTGGCCGAAATCCTGATCCGGGAACGGCCCGACGTGCTGCAGCTCGCGACCGCTCAGGAAGGCTATATCGGCCGCCGGTTGAAGCGCTCAATCGGCCTTCCGTACGTAATCTGGGCCCACGGGAACGAGATCCTCGACGCGGCCCGTCCCGGTTCGAGGCGATCGCGGGAGGCGCTGATCGAGGCCGATCGGGTGTTCGCGAACAGCCGATTCACGGCCGGTCTCCTTGGAGAGATCGGTGTCCGGCCGGACCGGACCGAGGTGCTCCACCCGGGCTGTGATCTCGAGGTGTTCGGGCCCCGCGCCGCTGATCCGGTCTTGCGGCGCCGGGTGTTAGGCAGCCGTGCCGGGGGACCGGTCATCATCTCGGTCGGGAACCTGGTCGAACGGAAGGGCCACGACCAGGTGATCCGGGCCCTTCCGGGTATTGCGGAGGCCGTCCCGGGCGTCGCCTACCTGATTGTCGGCGACGGAATACACCGGCCTGCCCTCGAGTCGCTGGTCGATGCGATCGGTGTTCGAGACCGGGTGATCTTCACCGGCCGCGCCGATCGCGGGGCGCTGCCGGGCCTGATCGGACTGGCCGACGTCTTCGCCATGCCGAGCCGGGCGAGGATCGACCAGTGCGACGTCGAGGGGTTCGGCCTCGTCTTTCTCGAGGCAGCGGCGTGCGGGAAACCGGTCGTCGGCGGCCGTTCGGGAGGAATTCCGGACGCCCTGATCGACGGCCAGACTGGTATCCTGGTCAACCCTGAGGATCGGGCCGAACTCGCCGCCGCCCTGACCCGGATCCTGACCGATCCCGCCCTCGCCGCGTCGCTCGGCGCCCGCGGCCGGGACTGGGTCTCTGCCAATTTCGGCTGGCCGACCGTCGTCGCCCGCCTCGATCGCAGCCTGCGATCGGTCTGCCGCCGGCCACTCGAACCGGCATGAACCTCATTTCGGAGCCCGACTGATGCCGATCAACCCTCTGTCTCGCCGAGCCGCCATCGCCACGGGCGGGCTCTGACCATGCGTACTCCGGATCAGGCCCGTCGCGGCCTCAGGATCTACCTTGGTGTGCTCGTCGTCCTGTCGGCCATCCTCGAAGGGACCATCATCCACCTGGGCGGACTCGCCAACGCCACGGCCGGCGCGCTGGTGCTGGTCCTGATGTATGTGCCGGCATTTTCATCGGTGGTGGCCCGGCTGGTCGGCCGGGAGGGCTTCGACGACGTGTCGTTCGGATGGGGCGGCCGCACCGGGACCCGCGCCGCCCTGGCCGCCTGGCTGTTGCCGGTCGTGGTGGCCGTCCCGGTCTACGCCATAGCCTGGATCTCCGGGCTGGTACCGTTCACGCCCCCGGTGGGCGGCACCCTCGCCTCCATCGGCAACCCGGTTCTCCGGCTCATCGCGATGATCCCCGTGGCGCTCACCGTGGGAACCGTGTTCAGTTGCCTCTCCGCGTTCGGCGAGGAGGTCGGATGGCGCGGCTACCTCGTGCCCCGGCTGGTGGAGGCCGGCGTCCCTCGGCCGTTTCTGACCAGCGCCCTGATCTGGTGCGCCTGGCACGTGCCGCTGATTCTCTGGGCCGGCTATGCGACGGGCCCGTATCCGGCGGTCTCCGCGCTGCTCTTCATCGGCTCGATCGTTCCGGTCGGCCTGCTGTTCGCCAAGTGGCGAATGGCCAGCGGCAGCGTGTGGCCGGCGGTGATCGCCCACGGATCGTGGAACGTGGTCATCCAGTCGGTGTTCGACCGGTTCGCCCCGGGCGAACACGCGGCCATGTGGGTCGGCGAATCCGGCGTGCTGACCGTCGCCACGGTGTGGATCGTGTGTGCGCTCGTCTGGCGCCGGACGTGGGCGGGCACGGAGCCGAGCTGACCCGGAAACGACCGGGCCGGCGATCGCTCGCCGGCCCGGTTCGTCATTCCTTCGCCTTCAGTTCGCGGTCGTGGTCCCGCAGAAAATCGCGGATTTCGTCGGCCATGGCCAGCAGTTTCTGCCACTGTTCCTTGTACAGGGTAACCGGAAACCGGCCCAGCCCGTACACGGACAGGCCGCCCTTTTCACTCACCTTGAGGCTGACCGCCCGCTGCGACCGGGTCTTGAGGGCCTCGTTTTCAGCCCGGAGCCGTTCCAGCTCGGCCTTGAGATCTTCATCCGACATGTTTTTCGTTCCCGTGATTGTTGAACCTAAGATGGCCGGGGCCAGGGCGCCTCGGCAACCTTCTCAGACGGCGGCTTCCGCCAAGGCGGTTCTCATGCGAATGATCGGCACCGTTTCACTCATCGGGGTCCTCGCGCTGGTTGGCAGCGGCGCCGCGTCGGCTCAGGAGCAGCCCAAACCGAGGCCCCGGGCTGGCGCCGCGACCGAACGCCGCGGCGAACGGGTCGAACGGCGCGGGGAGCGTCAGGAGCGAAAGGGCGAACGCCAGGAGCGCCGCGGGGAGGCGGTCGAGAACCGGGGCGAGCACCAGGAGCAACGCGGCGAGCGGATCGAGACCAAGGGCGAGCGAGAGCAGAAACGCGCCGAGGAGCTCAAGGACAACGGCCATGAGAAGGCGGCCAACGCCCTCGACGCCAAAGGCGATCGGGACGAGGCTCGGGGCAAGCGGAAGGAGAACCGCGGCGAACGAAAGGAAAATCGCGGCGAAGCCACGCAGGCGCGCGGCCAGCACAACGAGAACGCCGGCAGCCGAAAGCAGCGCCGTGGGGAGCGGATCGAGCAGCGCGGCGGACGACGCCCGCGGCCACGAAGGGCGATCGGCGTTAGGACACCCAGATGGCCCAGATCGTGATGGCCTGCCGGTAAAGATCGAGGGCGAGAAAGAACACCGCGGATGCCGCAATCCCAAGCGGCACCGCGGTCACCATCCTGAGGCCGTAGGCCCGCCGCACCGCCAGAACACACCAGCCAGTCATTGCCGCCAGCAGGACGACGAGGTAGTCGTCACCGAGCTGGTGCAGACGGAACACCCCGTTAGCCACACCCAGCCCGATCAGGTCGGCCAACATGAAGAACGCCAGACCGTGGAGGGCGAAGACCAGATGAGGTACCAGCCACCGCTGGCGCCAGCCGAACAGGGCCCAGAGTCCAAGGGCCCAGGCCGGGACGATCACGAACAGCCAGGCCTTCGACTTCGGGGCGGCATGGTCGCGGGCCACCGCGACGACGAATGAATCGGGATCGGTGTGGTGAGCGGCCGCCCGAGCCGCGATCATCCCGGGCGTATTGACGTGGAACGTGTTGGCAATCCGGCCTCCGTTGGCGTAGCTCCGGTTCATGTCGCCCGGATTGGAGAAGAATGCCGACGCTGTCGGGAAGAAGAGGTAGAAGATCAGCGCGATCACGAAGAACAGGGGAAGCGGCTTCATGTAGGGCACCCGCCGGCCCGCGATGAATTCCGCCGTCAGGAAACCGGGCCGGGTGAGCAACCCGCGGAGCGACCGGAGCAGGCGGGAATCGAGGTGGAGGAAACCCTCCACCGTCTCCTCAAGAAAATGCCGAATCGAGAAATCGTGGCCGGGGTGGAGAGCCTTCTCGCCACACTCGTGACAGAACGGCCCGTGCAGAGCGGCGCCACAGGAGACGCACGGCGCCGCGACCGGGGGATGCGGAGTCATGGGCGGCTGCCTAACGTCCACTCGCGAAGGCGAGCGCGGCCAGGGAGCGGGCGTGGGTTCGGAGATCGGCGGGCCAGGCCTCGGTGAGGTGATCGAAACGGCCGGCGTCCCCGGCAAACAGGGCCCGGGTCGCCTCCTCGAAGCCTCGGAGATTGCCGGCCATGGCAACCATGAAGCGGTAGGCGGACTCCTGGGCTCGCCGGCGGCGGTCCCGAGGGCCGCTCTCCTGGCGGGCCTGTTCCACGAGCTTCCGGAGGGTGACCGATGCCCCGCCCGGCTGATCGGCGAGCCATTCCCAATGCCGGGGCAGCAGCGTCACCTCACGGGCCACGACACCGAGCCGAGGGCGTCCCGGCGCCCGCCGGGCGGGCGCTGGCTCCGACGCATCCGGCGCCAGTCGGCTGGCCACCCGGAGCCTGACCTCGGCGAGGGTACCGCGAAGATCGAGCTCGATCGGTTCACTGGTCAGGGCGTCGAACACGAGAATGGTGCCATGTCCGCCCTTCCGGTCGGCCGTCCGCTTCACCGCCAGCGCGACGTCGGCCAGCGGGCCGGACTCGATGACCCGTTCACCTTCAAATGCAATGCAGCCGTCCATGAACCCCGGACTGGTTGGGACGTCCATAATTTACCCGGGTAATACACCTGCGTCAATAACACCCGGATACAATCAGGGGGCGGCGGTCCGTCTCGCGGGCGCGAGCTGGTCGGGCAGTCGCCTCATCCGGTCAAGCCGTTCGCGCTGGTGTTCATCGGGCAGCGCCGCCAGCCGGCTCCGACGGCGCAGTATATTCCCGAGCCTTCTACAGATGACCCCATGAACCGACCGATTGCCGCCGCCCTCCTGGCGCTCCTGCTGGCCGGCACCGCGCCGCTGCCGGCCCAGATCCCCACACCGGAGCAGTATTTCGGCTTCAGGATCGGCGCCGACCGGAAGCTGGCCCGGTGGGACCGGATCGTCGACTACTTCCAGCTGGTCGCGAAGAACTCCGACCGGGTCCGGGTCCGGACGTTGGGGCCTACGACCCAGAAGAACCCATTCATCGTCGCCGAGATCGCCTCGGCCGCGACGCTCCGGGACCTCGACCGGTACAAGCAGCTCGAGCGGAAACTCTATTTTCAGGGCGGCGCCCCCACCGAGCGCGAACGGGACGACATCTTTGCCCAAGGCAAAGCCGTGGTGGTGATCACCACCAACATCCACTCGGACGAAATCGGCGCGTCGCAGATGGCGATCGAGGCGGTCTATCGTCTGGCCACCGGGAACTCGCCTGCCATCCAGAAGGTTCTCGACAACGTGGTCTTCCTGCTGGTCCCGTCGCTCAACCCCGACGGCCAGATCATGGTGACCGACTGGTACAACAAGTACCTTGGCACGCCCTACGAGGCGAGTCCGCTTCCCTACTTGTATCACTACTACGTCGGCCACGACAACAACCGGGACATGTACCTGTTCTCGCAGAAGGAGAGCCGGATGACGGCCGACCTCCTCTGGCACGACTGGTTCCCCGCGGTCTGGCTCGACGAACACCAGCAGGGCAGCGACGGCGCCCGGATCTTCACCATGCCGGCGACCGATCCGATCAATCCCAACGTCCACCCGCTGATCTACCGGCTGAACGGCATCCTGGGCCAGCAGCAGTCCGCGGCGCTGGAGGCGGAGGGCCGAACCGGCATCATCTACAACTCGACCTATACCAACTACTGGCAGGGCGCGATGGCGTGGTCCGGGTGGTGGCACAACCAGGTCGGCCTCCTGACCGAGGTGGCGAGTGCCCGGATCGCCACGCCGATCGAGCAGCGGATGGCCGATCCGTCGCGGCCGGCCCCGCCCGCCGCGCCGGTCGATTTTCTGACCGAGATGCGGCGGATGATGGAGAATCCATCGGCGCCCCTCCCGCCTCCGACCGACATCAACTCCCGCACCGAGTACCCCCGGCCCTGGCTCGGCGGCACCTGGCGGCTCCGCGACATCGTGGACTACGAGCTGACGGCCACGTTCGCGCTGCTCGAAGCGGCGGCGGACCGGCGGGAGGCCCTCCTCCGCCAGATTTACGAGGTGAACCGGACGACCCTCGAGGCCGGGAGTCAGGGGTCGCTCGCCGCCGGCGACAAGGCGTTTGGCGCCATCATCCCGGCGGACCAGCACGATCCGAACGAAGCCATCGAACTGGTGGACAAGCTGCTGATAGCGGGGGTCGAGGTGCACCGGGCCGCCAAACCGTTCCGGCAGGACAGCGTGACCTATGGGGCCGGGACCTACGTGGTGCCATTCAGCCAGGTGTTCGGACGGTACGCCAAGGACATCCTCGAGAAGCAGACCTACCCGGAAGTCCGGCGGGCGCCTAACGCGCCAGCCGAACCGCCGTACGACGTGTCGGCCTGGTCGCTGGGAATGCAGTTCGGGGTCAAGACGGTGACGGCCCGATCGGCGCTCCCACCCGACCTCGTTCTGGAGCGGGTGACCGCCACGCCCCGGCCGGTGGTGGCGGCGGCCCGGACCGGCGGCGGATGGACGTTCGCGTATGCCGGAGCGGAGAGCGCCAGACTGGTGAACCGCCTGCTCGCAAGCGGCGCCCGGGTCACCCTGGGGCCACAGACCGCTGAAGCATCCGGAACGGCGGCGGCGTGGGCCAAAGCCACCGACGGCTATGAGGTCCGCGCCGGTTCGCCGGGAATTCACGCCGGGGCCCGGCCCGTCCGGGCACCACGGATCGGGATCTACCAGTCGTGGACCGCCAACATGGACGAGGGCTGGACCCGCTGGGTCCTCGACCGTTACGAATTCGCCTACACCGTGCTGCACAACGCCGACATCAAGACCGGCCGGCTGCGCGACCGGTTCGACGCCGTGATCCTGCCCGACGAGCGCCCTCGGGACATGATCAACGGCCTCGACTTCTCGAGCATCGTACCGGAGTACCGGGGCGGACTTGGCGAGGACGGGGTCAAGGCCCTGACCGACTTTGCCGCCGCGGGCGGAACACTGGTAGCGTTAGGCTCGGCCTCCGACCTGCTGATCGACCGGATGCCGCTCCCCGTCAAGGACGTCAAGCGCGGCACCACCAGCGACCAGCACTTCGCCCCCGGCACGGTGGTCAACCTCCAGATCGATCCGACCCACCCCCTCGGTCGCGGGATGCCGGCTACCACCTGGGGCTACTACGTCAACTCGCCGTTCTTCCAGCTCACCGAAGGATTCGCCTCGCAGCGGGCCACCGTGGCGGCCCGGTACCCGAACACCGGCGTCAACGCGTCGGGCTGGCTCCGGGGTGAGGACTACATGATGGGCCGGGCCGCGGTCGTCGCCGTCGAGATGAATCCCGGGCGAGTCGTCCTGTTCGGGATCCGGCCCCAGCACCGGGCTCAGACTCACGCGATGTTGCCGATGTTCTTCAACGCGCTCTACTGGTCGGTCGAGTAGCGCCTCCGTCGGGCAGCGGATCAGTTCCCGGGCCTGGCCACCGGGCGGTAGAACACCGGTTTCAGGGGAAGCCGGTGGACGTCCACCGCCCGGCCGTCCTTGTACACCGCCACGAGCTTCCGGATGTTGTGGATGTCGGCCGTCGGGTCGGCGCCGAGGAGCAGGAGGTCGGCGATCTTGCCGGTCTCGACCGTGCCAAGCCGGTCGGCCATCCGCATGGCGAGCGCGCCGTTCTTCGTCGCCGCCGTAATCGCCTGGCTCGGCGTCATGCCGAGTTCGACCAATCCCTCGATCGATAGAATGGAGCCTGAGCCCGGGGCCTGATGTTCCACCCGTGGCACGCGCATGAACTCCGGCGCCTGGGCCCGGTAGTTGTCGGTCGACGGCGTCGTGATACAGCCGGCCTTGATCAACGCCTGGGAGTTCCGGCGCCCGATGATGGCGCCGTTCAGGGACGAATCACGGGCGATCTCGGCCATCGTTCGAGCCCGGACCGGCCGGGCGATCAGCAATTCGCCGATGGTGCTGTCGGCCCAGGTCTTGAGCGTGTCGCCGCCGGCCACTTTGACCAGATCGGCTTTCCGGACGCTGTCGGCCCTGGCGATGCTGTCGGCCTTCGCCTTGATCTTCTTTTCGACCTCCTGCCACGGCTTGCCGCTGTTCAAGTTGGCGAGCAGCGAGCAGATGACACCGCGCTTCACCATCGCCTGGATCAGGTCGGGCGGGATCGGGGCGTCCGTGAACTCGGGATGCTGCACCAGATCGACTCCGGCTTCGACCGCGAGCCGGAGGCCTTCCGGACTGGTCGCGTGGGTCTCGGCCACCTTGCCGCGCTTGTGGACCTCTTCCACCAGCGCCTTCTGCGCCGCTTCCGAGAAGCCCAGCATGGCTGGGAAGAAGGCGTGACTGGTCCCGCCGTACTTCACGAAGTCCACACCCTGGTCGAGGTACTTGTTGATCGCCACCCGGAGCTGGTCGGGCGTCAAGTTCATCAGCTCCTCGCCACCACCGGCCGCGACGGCGTCATTCATCTGCTCCTGGAAGAGCGAGAGGTTTTCCTGCCGGGTGCCCGTGAAGGTGTAGGACCACGGCCCGCCCCAGCCCACGATGTTGCCGGCGAAGAAGAGCCGGGACCCCGGCACCGTGCCACGATTGATGAGATCGCGGGCTTCCTTGAGCGGCTTGACCATGCCGTAGCTGTCGCGGACGCTGGTGATGCCGTACTTGAGCTGGAGTTGGGCTCCTTCGATCGCGATGTCGGTGAATCGATCTTCGTATCGCGCCATGCTTTCGAGGCCCGAATAGAGCGACAGATGAACGTTGGTGTCGATGAACCCGGGGACCAGGTACTGTCCCGTGGCCAAGATCACCCTGGCCCCTTTCGGAATTGGAACCGCGCCGCGGCTTCCGACGGCGGTGATGAGTCCGCCACGCACCAGCACCACAGCGTCCGCAACGGGTGCGCCGCCGTTCCCGTCGATCAGGGTCGCGCCAACGATGGCGAGGGTCGTGTCGGGATGCTGGGCCCGGGCCGGCAGCGGCCGGCCGGCCAGGGAAAAGGCCGCCAGCAATGCGATCGGGATGAGGAACACGGTCGACCTCCGAAAGTGGGGGTCGGGAAAGTTACCCCTCGCCCCGGGCGCCCGCATCGGCTAGGCTCCACGCCATGCGCGTCCATCTGATCGACGGGACCTACGAACTGTACCGGCATTTCTTCGCCTTGCCCGCCGCCCAGGATCGTGACGGCCACGAGGTCGGCGCCGTGCGCGGCGTCCTGGCCTCCGTGCTCGGGATGCTTGAAGGCGGCACCACCCATGTCGGCGTGGCGACCGACCACGTCGTCGAGTCATTCCGGAACCGGCTCTGGGCCGGCTACAAGACGGGCGAGGGCATCGACCCCCTGCTCCATTCGCAGTTCCATCCCCTCGAACAGACGCTCGCCTCGATGGGTGTGGTGGTCTGGGCGATGCAGGAGTTCGAGGCCGATGACGCCCTGGCCTCCGCCGCCGCGCGGGCAGCCGGCGACAGCAACGTGGAGCAGATCCTGATCTGCAGCCCGGACAAGGATCTGAGCCAGTGCGTGGTGGGCGACCGGATCGTCCAGTTCGACCGGCGCCAACGTCAGGTCCGGAACGAAGCGGGCGTCATCGAGAAGTTCGGCGTGCCGCCGGTCTCCATCCCCGACTGGCTGGCGCTCGTGGGCGACACGGCGGACGGGTTCCCCGGGGTCACCGGCTGGGGCGAAAAGGCGGCCACCGCCCTCCTGGCCCGGTACGGACGAGTGGATCGGATCCCGGTGGACTGTGAAACGTGGGAGGTGACGGTCCGCGGAGCGGCGCGCCTCGGGGCGGCGTTCGCGGCGCAACGTGACCTGGCCCTGCTCTTTCGCGACCTGGCCACGCTCCGCCTCGACGCGCCGGTCTTCGATTTTGTCGACGAGCTTCGCTGGCAGGGACCGACGACGGGGTTCCAGGAGACCGCGGCCCGGCTCGGAGCGCCGGAGTTGTGGGAGCGGGCCAACCGAATCCGGTAGCTATTGCGGGTGCTGGACCTGCGTTGAGTCGGCCGACGTGATCCGCTCTTTTCGGGCCACGCGGATGCGGGGATGGGTGAATCCGACCAGTCGTTCCGCTCGACGGACGATCGCCGTCATCCGGCCCTGAACCGGAAACGGCTCACCCGCCTGAATCAGAGCGTCGACCCGTTCCTTCCGATCAGCGCGGATGTTGGTGTAGAGGGCTTCACCGTCGAGACGGAGCGCGTCGCCGGTCCCGAACTCCAGCACCAGCAGGGCGAATCGGCCGTCGGCCCGCAGGTTCCCGGTACTCACGAACATTCCGTCGCCCAGATACTCGGTCCACTCGATCGTCGCGGATGCAGCCTGATAGCGAAGGAAGCCCGGTTGTCCGCCCCGGTGCGACACGTCGGCGACGGCGTCCGGTGTGGCGGTCACCAGAAAGGCGGTCTCGGCCGCGGCCAGGATCGCGACGGTCCGGGGGTCGTCCAGGGCGATCGCCTGCCGCTCCACCGGGCCCACGTGAACCGAGTCCCCGCTCGACACCGTGGGCGTCATGTATTTCCGGCAGTTGGTAAAGCCGACTCGACACCGGATCGTCAATCCACGACCGTCGTCCACCAGGACGCCGGCGATGCGGGATCGCCGGGCCTGGGCGGGGTTGATCACGATCCCGCCGGCCGCGGCACCCACGGGCAGGTGGACGCCGAGTGCCGCCGGAAAATCCACCACGATACTGGCCCCGTCCTCGCGCGCCCGCACCAGGGGCGCCGGCCCGGACAGGGCCACCACGTGGAACCCGTCGGCGACGAGGCTCGCCATGACGATCAGGTCCGCGATCGACGCGAACTCCGCCACCGGTCCGACCCAGGTGGCCAGCTTGTCGGCGCAGCTGACTGAGTTGGCCTCGCGCTGCACGGTGCGCTGGCCCTCATGGTACGAGAAAGGCTCCATTGGTGTCCCCTGACGTTACTCTTAGGATGCCGGTCCGGACGCGGATACGCCAGCCCGGTCCTCACCCGGGACCGGATATCGAGGTTTCTTCGGCGTGACAGTTGCCCGTGCCTTAGCTATTCTACCGACGGACTGGCACGATGGGCACAGAGGCCCGGCCCATGGCTGACGTTCCAAGTCCATGCGGTTCCAGCGATTGTGGGGGTTTGATGGGGGCAGCATCTCGAATCGGGACCGATCGTTCCCGGCGCCCAATGTGTCCGGCGACCGCACGGCGGCAGGTCAACTTGTCCAGCGTGAAAATCCCGTGAATCGGTGGATTCAGTTCCTGCTCTTTGCCGTCGGCGTGCTGCTGTTCGGGCGCCTGCTGTCGGACATCGGGTTGCCGCAGCTCCGCGAGGACGCGCTCGCCTCGGGCTGGATGATGATCCCGATCATCCTCCTGTTCGGCGTGGTCTACTTCTGCGATACCCAGGCCCTCCGGCTGATTCTTGCTGACGAACCGGTGCGGCCGGGATTCCTGGCGCTGTACGCGACGGTGGTGTCGGGCAACGCCCTCAACTTCATCACGCCGATGCTCAATGTCGGCGGCGAACCGTACAAGGTCGCCACGCTGGCCCCGGTCATCGGCGCCACCCGGGCCGCCGGCGCCGTGGTGCTCCACACCATGATTCGGACCCTGGCCCTCCTGCTGATCTGGGTCACGGCGATTCTCCTCGGCCTGGTGTTCCTTCCCCATACGGTGCCGGTGATCGGCCTGCTCGTGCTCGGGCTCGGGGCGACCGGCGGGCTGATCCTGCTGCTCCTCGCGGCCCATCGGCGGGGCGGCGCCGCGCGGCTGGTCGGCTGGGTTGGCCGGGTGCCCTTGCTCCGCCGGCTGGCTCCCGCGCTCGAGGCCCGGCGCCCGGCGCTCGAGGCGATGGATGCCCAGATCACGGACTTCTACCATCGGCAGCCGGCCCGGTTCCGGGCGGCGTTAGGCTGGGAGTTTCTGGCCCGGGCGGTCTTCATGGCCGAATTCTGTCTGATCGGTCTGGCGGTCGGGGTGTCGGTCGGGTACCACGAGGCCTTTCTGGTGGGCGGCCTCGAGGGGTTGATCAGCAACGTCTTCTTCTTCGTTCCGTTTGAGCTGGGCACCCGGGAGAGCGCCACGGTGCTGGTCTTCCAGCAACTGGGCTTCGAGAGCGACATCGGCCTGTTCGCGGCGCTCGTCGGCCGGGTCAGGGACTTGGCCTGGATTGCGGTCGGTCTGGCCCTGATCTGGGTCCGCGCCCGACGGCCGCTTACGGCCTCCCGCCCCATCGAGGAATCGGCCCGGTGACGATCATCTCGCATCTGCTGGCCACGACGCTTGGCGTTCGGGCGTTCGGCCTTCACGGCCGGGACGCCGTGCTCGCCTATGCCTTCGGCGTGGCCGTCGATATCGACCACCTGATCAAGGCGCCGTACTACCTGCGGGCGGTGGGCATGCGGAATGAGAAGGGATATTACTGGCGGAGTTCGCTGCAGGAACCCGTCGCTTTCCTGTGGATCATTCCTCTCTGTCTATATCTCGGCACCGCGGTGCCGGCCTTCTTCTTCGCGGTTCACCTCTGCATGGACTATGCGGTCCGGTATGAGAAGATGCCCTGGTATCCGTACACGCTGACCGTCACCCGGGGGTCGCTCACCTCCCTGCCGGATGCCGCCAAAGAGATCACCCTCGCCACGGTCCTCGCATGTTCGAATCTGTTCCTGTTCTGGAATCATCGTTAGACCGGTTCGTCCGCCCGGTCGCGCGATTCCTTCACCTCCGGCTCGGCCTCAGCCCGAACCAGGTGAGCTGGGCTGCGCTGGCGGTGAGCCTCGCGGCCGCCGGGGCGATCGCGGCCGGCCGGCTTCCCCTGGGCCTGGCCCTCGTGTTCGCTGGGCAGCTGGTTGACGCCTGGGATGGCTGCATCGCGCGCGAGTTCGGGCTCTCCACGCCGGCGGGTGCCCGGCTCGACACGATGATCGACCGGTTATCCGAAGGCGCAATCTTCGCCGGGGCGGCGGTGGCCGGCCTGGCACCGCTCACGATCATCGCCCTGGCATTCGTGGCCATCATGCTGGTGTCGTCCATCGTCGAGCGGTCGCGATTCGACCCCGGCGTCAAACGGGTCGCGCTCTACTTCGGCCTCTGGTTCCCGTTTCCGCTGCTCTTCACCGTGATCTTCGCCGTCAACCTGGCCGGCTACGTCGTGGCGCTCCTGATCTGCGACATCCGGTTTCAGCAGCGAATGGACCGGCTGGGCGGCGACCTCGACACCATCGCCTCGCGGGCCGCCGTCGAGGAACGCCAGGACGCACAGCTCCGCCCGGCGCCGGACCCCGCGCGATGACCGGTCTCTTTCTCGGGTTCCTCATCGCGGCGGCCCCCGGCCCCAAGTCGACGGTGGACACCCTCCACGTCGAGATCAGCGGCAGCGGCCCCACGGTGGTCTTCCTGCCGGGTCTGTTCGGGGCGGCCTACGGCTTCCGCCGGGTCGTTCCACTGGTCCGGGAGGCGGGGTATCGAGTGGCGATCATCGAGCCGCTCGGCGTGGGCTCGTCCTCCCGCCCGCCCAACGCCGACTACTCGCTCACCGCCCAGGCCGACCGGATC
>JANXXJ010000113.1 GCA_025350665.1 Gemmatimonadota bacterium
AAAGGAGTATTGGAACTTGGTCAGGAACTGATTTGAGTCGAAGGACCAGCGGTCGAGCCGGTCCCGAACGTTGTGGTTGTAGATGACAAACAACTCGGCCGTCGGCGTGATGGTCCACCGGATCCGGCTGTTGCTCCCGACCGTGCGGATTTCGCTGTCGTACTGGATCAGAGTGTTGAAGGACAGATTGGGCGACACGTTGTAGCGGACGCGGGTTCCGGCCACCGTCGTGTTGAACGCCCCTTCCGGCAGGCGGCCCCGGTTGTGGGACCCGTTCAACTCGATGGCCAGCGCGCTCGTCGGCCGCCAACCGGCCTGGACCTCAAACTGGTCGAGGTGCCCGCCGTAAAAACCCCCGAACCGCCAGGTCAGCTGGCCGCTGACCCGGCGCCGAGCCGCAAACTCGACTTCGGCCCGGTAACGGGTGAGCCGGTACGCTCCCGGGGCGATGGTGACGCCCTCGGCGACGGCGAACGGTTCCGTGAGTTGTTCGCCCTGTGGCACGACGTTGAATTCGATCCGGTCCCCGGACTCGAACCGCCAGTTGACCGGCGCCATGAACAACTGGTACGACTCCCATCGCCCGGCCAGATCAGTGGCCAGCGTGAACTGGTTCTCGAAGAACATCTGGCGGATCCCCCACCGGCCCGGCCGCGGCTGGATGTTGGCGCTGGCGCTGAAGAGATTGACCCCGCGACGCGGTACGAATCCCAGCGGGGGGTCGAACCCGTCACCCAACCGCTTCCAGCTGGCCGACATGTCAAGCTGATCGTTGGGGAAGTCGATCACGGCGCCCACGGCGGTCCGGTCCCCGGTGGCATGGGGGCGATCGGTCCCGAGGAACCAGGTGCCGATGAGGAGATTCTTGTTGCCCCGGAAGCGCGAGGTCCGGTAGGTCGCATCGGCACCGGCCAGCCAGCCGAACCCGCCGGCCGGATCGCCGGCCGTGGCAATGACGCCGATCGAGGATTCCCGCAGGACATTCTGGCGCAACCGGAAGACCGCGAGCTCGGTACCCCGCACCGAGTCGGCGCCGCCCGTCCGGGTGATGATGGCACCGACCCGGGTGGACCCGATCTGGCCGTTCACTTTGGCGCCGACCCGGATCGGCACCCGCAAGTCGTCACCGAACAGGCCGATGCGCCGACTGAAGAACGGAATGAGATCGGTCCGCGACCCGAGGCCGAACTCGAAGACGTCGCTCCCCTCGAGAAAGAACTTTCGCTTTTCGGGGAAGAAGAGCGGGAAACGAGTCAGATTGGCCTGGCGGGTATCGACCTCGGTTTCGGCGAAGTCGGTATTGAGGGTGACGGTACCAAGTACGTTGGCGCCGAGGCGCTGCTCAATGTCCGCACTCGGCGCCAGCTGGCCGACGGCCGACTGGTCCGGGCCGTTCCGCGCCGCCCCCGTCACCACGGCGGTCCGCACCGTGAGTCCCTGGCCCAGGTCGAAACGGGGCAAGCCGGTCAGGAGGCCAGCGTTGGAGGTCCGGCCGAACTGCTGGTCCTGGCGCGGCGCAGCCCAGCGGTCGGTCGCCAGGGCGCCCTGGGCCCGTCGCTGAACGTTGAACGCCCACTGGTCGGCGCCTGGCGGAAAGGACAGGCTCTTGATCGGAATCCTGATCTCGACCGACCACCCCGAATCGCTCACCGATGTGGCGGCTTCCCAGAGGGCGTCCCAGTTGCTGTTCTCGCCTTCACCCTGGTTGCTGACCAGCGCGTCGTAGCGGGCGCCCAGCGGATTGACGGCAAAGAGATACCCCGAGCGTCCATCGCCGAAGGGATCGAATACGAGCCGGATGTGGTCTTCGTCGCGCAGGTTGGCGTCGCGGGCCCGGGCGAACGCGACCGGGGGCTGGTTGCTCGAGACCGTGATGCCGACGATCAGGTAGCGGGGATGGGCAAGGACTCGGACCACGGTGCGGCCGGAGGGGACACCGCCCTGCACCGGCTCGACCTGAGTCAGGCCGGCGATCGAATCGGCCGTCTGCCATACCGGTTCGACCAGGCGGCCGTCGAGAACGATTTCCTCGGCGCCGCGGCCGGCTTTGAGGCGAGGGGCCGGCCGGGGATCCTGGAGCGAAATGGACGGCGCACCCGCAGCCAGCGCCGCGGCGATGAGGCTACTTGCCAGCATCGATTCCGGCGCGCAGCCCTCGAAGGACATCCGGCAACGGACCATCGGCCCAGAAATGGACGAACACCAGGGCCGGTTCCGAGGCGAGGTAGTGGCTGTGAATTGCCGTCACCGCAATGCCGTTCCGTTCGAGCGCTGTCACCACGGCCGGGGCCCGAGCCGAGGGGAGCGCGAAATCGCCGGTCGCAACGACTCGTCCGAGCGACACCTGCTGGAGGTTGATCGGGCTCGCGGCGGCGAGGGGCGCGGGAAGGTCCCGACCGTCCACTCTGATCGGGCCGGTCACCAGCTGGGCCGAGAGATTGACGATCGGCCCATTGGCCCGACCTCGAATGCCAAGGGCCGAGAACACCAGGGCCGTGTCCAGCTGCGGCGCTTGCGGCGGTTTGACCGGCGCGGGCCTGGGGGTCGCCGTGGCGCCTAACGCGGCGTCAATCGCCTCCGCCAGGACGACGGCACGGCCGGTCCCGATGATGTGAACGTAGAGGACCGCCGGTGTTTCCCGCGCCAGGTGATTGTGGACCGCCGTCATCCCGATTCCCCGGCTCGTCAAGATGCCGGCGACGGCCGGCAGCTCGCTGGCGAGCACGACCAAATCGCCAATCACCATGGCGTCGCCCGGTCCGCCGACGAAACCAACCCAGCCCCCGAGCGCCATCCCGGCGGCGACGGGGACATCGCCGATCGTCACGGCAAGATCTGCTCGCGGGAAGGCGAAGCGGCGGTATTCCGCCGTGACCGTCGGAACGCTCTTGAGCGTCGCGGCGACGGTATCCCAGGCGGCGGGCCCGGGCTGGGGCGCCACACCCAGAAGGAGGCGGCAAACCAGGAATGTCGTGGGCATGTCGAATCATAGCGCACCGGGGAAATCCGGGATCAGGACGAAGCGCTCCCCCGGGCCCATCGCATCACGACCCCGCCTGGCCAACCTCGCTGATGCGGGCTAGACTCCGAGCCACCCTTCCTCATTTCGAACGGACCCCATGCGTCTCCTCCTGTTGGTCCCGATGGCTGCTGTGCTGGTCGCTGCGACGGCAACCCGGGCCGACGCCCAGCCCAAGCTCAAGGTCTACATCGCCGTCGACATGGAAGGCGTGGCCGGCGTGGTGTCGCACTCACAGGCTGGGGGCGCCGATTACGAGTGGGCCCGCGGGCTGATGCTGGCCGAGACCAACGCGGCGATCGCCGGCGCCTTCGACGCCGGGGCCACCGAAGTGGTGGTGAACGACGCCCATGGCAGCCACACCAATCTTCGCGCCGACCTCATTGACCGCCGCACCACGCTGATCACCGGCCGGCCCAAGCCCATGGGGATGGTGGAAGGGCTTGACGGCACGTCCGACGCCGCGGTCTTCATCGGTTTCCACGGCAATGCCAACCAGACCGACGCGGTGATGGGCCACACCTATAGTGGGGCCATGCGCCACGTCCGGCTGAATGGGCGCGAGGTCGGCGAGTACGGCACGGCGGGGATCGTGGCGGGATACTACAAGGTGCCGGTGGCGTTCGTATCCGGTGACCGGGTCTTCACCGACGAGGCCCGCCGGTTCTTCCCCGGAGTCGAAGCGCTCTCGGTAAAGGACGGCATCGGTGAAACGGCTGCCCGGACCATGCATCCGCTCACGGCTCGCGAGCGAATCGCGGCCGGCGTCAAGACCGGGCTCGGCCGCCGGGCGCAGATGACGCCCGTGGCGATGGCGGCACCGGTGGTGCTCGAAGTCGAACTCGGCAGCGCCTCGTTTGCCGATGCGGCGATGGCCGTCCCGGGCATGGAGCGGGTGGACGGGCTCACGGTGCGATACCGCGCCGCCGACGCCCTTGTCGCCTACAAAATGTCGCGGCTAATCATGACCCTGGCCCGGGACTAGGGCAGCACTTCCACCGCCACCTCGTCCTCGTCCCGCCCCGCAACGGCCCGGATCCGGTG
>JANXXJ010000302.1 GCA_025350665.1 Gemmatimonadota bacterium
GCGGATCTCTATTGCATGGAGCTGATCGCACGGCCCGATGTGCCGGCGGTCCGGGCGATGCTGGAGCTTGGGGCGGCCGAGTCGCCCTACGACGTCGCGGTGACGGCATCGGGTAACCAGCGCTACGACGCGACGCTGGAACTCGGTGACGATCTTCCGCCGCCCCAGAGCCTCGGCGCCTACACAGCGTATGTGGCGTGGGTGGCCCCGCCATCGCTCGATCCGATGCGGAAGCTCGGGGAAGTGAAGGCCGGCCGGACCCACCTGGGGGAAATCTCCTCCGACAAGTTTCTGGTCTTTGTCACGGCCGAGAAATCGGCGGCGGTCACCGAGCGGGAAGGGAAACTCGTCTTTCGCGGGATGTCCCCCAGCGTCCGGATGCAGCAACACTCGTTGCTGATGCTCAGCCGGCCCCGGGATTCGATGGCGGGCATGCGCCACGACGACCACGCGGGCCACCCGATGAACGGTGAGGTCCGCTGGTCCATGCCCCCGGCCCGGCCCGGGACCCCGATGGTGCCGATGCCCGGCGTCGACGAGCTGGTGCCGCCCGTCAAGCCGTTCCTTCCGGGGACCGGGATCGATGCCGCCGCACTGCCCGAAGCGCGCCCGCGACAGATCGTTCGGCTCCGGAGCGGTGACACGCTCGATCTCACGGCTTCGCTGGTGCGGCGGACCATCAATGGCCGGACTCTGGTCATGTACGCCTATAACGGCCAGTATCCCGGCCCGTTGATTCAGGTCAACCAGGGCGCCGACCTCGTGGTCCGCTTCAAGAACGCACTCGACCAACCCACGGCGGTTCACTGGCACGGGATCCGGCTCGAGAACCGGAGCGACGGCGCCCCCGGGGTGACGCAGGATCCAGTCGAACCGGGCGGCCGGTTCATCTACCGGATCCACTTTCGCGATTCGGGGATTTACTGGTATCACCCCCACATTCGCGAGGATGTGCAGCAGGATCTTGGCCTCTACGGCAACCTCCTGGTCCGGCCCAGGCGGCCCGACGCCTTCGGTCCGGCCAACCGGGAGGAGACGTTGATGCTGGACGACCTCCTGCTTGGCGACGAGGGCCTGGTCCCGTTCGGCACGGAGCGAGCAACTCATGCGCTCATGGGGCGGTTCGGGAATGTGCTGCTGGTGAACGGTGAAACCTCCTACCGTCTCGCGGCGCGCCCCGGCGAGGTGGTCCGGTTCTACCTCACCAATGTCTCGAATACCCGCACGTTCAACCTCGCCTTCCCGGGCGCCACCATGAAGCTGGTCGGCGCCGACATCGGGCGGTACGAGCGCGAGGTCTGGACCGATCATGTGCCGATCGCACCGGCCCAGCGCTATATCGTGGACGTCCGGTTCCCGGCGGCGGGTCGCTACGCCCTGATGAACCAGGTCCAGGCCATCGACCACAACATCGGCAACTTCTATCCCGAGTTCGACACGTTGGGCGTGATCACCGCCGCCGGCGCCCCGGCTTCGCCGGACCTGGCCGGGGCCTACCGTACCCTGCGGGTCAACCGCGACGTGGTGACCGACGTCGCCCGGTACCGCGCCTGGTTCGCCAAGGCGCCGGACAAGCAGTTGCTGCTCACCCTCGAATTGGGCGAGCTGCCGTTTGGTGTCCTCCAGCTGCTCCGCCGGGACGCGATGTACTCTCATCCGGTCGAGTGGAGCGGCACCATGCCGATGATGGACTGGCTGCCGACCGCCCGGGAGGCGCGATGGGTTCTCCGCGATCCGGCCACCGGCCAGGAGAACATGGACATCCGGTGGCGGTTCAAGCTGGGCGACGTGATCAAGATCCGGATCGGGAATGACCGCAGTTCGCTCCATCCGATGTCGCATCCGATCCATCTCCATGGCCAGCGCTTCCTGGTGCTGTCGCACAATGGCGTGCCGGCCGCCGACCTGGTCTGGAAGGACACCGTGCTCGTTCCGGTCGGCGGGACCGCCGACCTCCTGGTCGAGATGTCGAACCCGGGCAAGTGGATGGTCCACTGCCACATCGCGGAGCACCTGGAAACCGGCATGATGGGGGTGTTCGAGGTCAGGTAAGTCGTTGCGAAGCGAAACCTTGGCCGTCGCCCAGCCGTATGGCCGCCAGTCTCTACTCCTGGTCTGACATGCTGCTGCCGTTCCTCCTGCTCACCGCCGCGTTTGTTCAGGACACCTCCAATCGGGCCACGCCACCGGACAGCTACGCCGACGCCCGAACGGCCGACCTGGTGCGGAATACCCGTGCCGCCCGGGAACGCAACGAACGGCTGGTCACCTCATACACGGCCACCGTCTCGCAACGGATCGGGGTCGGGGTGCGGGCGCTGTCGCGGGACCGGATGCTCTATCGCCAGGAGCTGGCCGCAAAGATTTCCTGGAAGCGGGACGGCAAGAGCACGATTGAGCTCACCGGCGCCCGCGAAGGCATTCCGGTCGCCTATCGGAACGATCAGATCCCCGATGATCTCAACGACGTCCGTTCGCTGGTGGTGAATCCGGCGGAGGACTACCTCCGCGTCACCAATGCCGACAACGAGGGCTTCATCTATCCGCTCCGGGACGGCGGGGAACGGGACTACAAGTTTGCCGCGGGGGATTCGACGGTGATTGCCATGCCGGGGGGAAAGCGAGTCCGCCTGGTGGAACTCCGGGTCATTCCGCGGCGCTCCGACTGGAAGCTGATCGGCGGGTCGCTCTGGTTCGACGCCGACAGCTACGGCATGGTGCGAGCCCTGTTCAAGCCGGCCCGGCCGTTCGAACTGCGCCGCGACCTCGACGCTGAAGACAAGAAAGACGTTCCGGAATGGGTGAACGCCAGCGGCGAAGTGAAGTTCGTCACGATGGAGTACGGCCTCTACGAGAACCGCTGGTGGATGCTCCGCTACACCGCGATCGATGCGGCCGGCAGCATGGGGTCATGGCTCGGCATGCCCATCAAGATTGAGCGGGTCTACGCCGACTACGAGGTCGAGGGGGGCACGCCTCCCGATCCCAACTCGAAATTCCGTCCCGCGGGGACGATCGCGCGGCAGTACGTGGACAGTACCGGCGTCCCGCTCGATTCGGCGGCCCGGAAGGCCCGGTCCGACAGTATCAGCAAGGCGATCGATCAGTGCGTCGAGCACGCCACCAGCGACGATTCGATGAAGACCAGGGGCGGGCGGCGGGAAGTGCGGATCCGGGTGGGCCGCTGCACCAGGCGCCAGCATGACGACTCGGTGCTGACGGTGATCGTCCCGGCCGATACGGCATCGCTGCTGACCAGCCCGACCCTCGGCCCGCCGATCCTGGCCATGGGCGACCTGATCAGCGAATCGGAAATCCGGTCGCTGGCGCAGGGCATTCCCGGTCTGCCCAAAGCCCCCTGGGCAACCAGCCTGCAGCTTCCGAAGGGGGTCGGCACCCTGCTGCAGCACGCCCGATACAACCGGGTCGAGGCGCTGTCGCTGGGGACCGGCGGACGGGTGGACTTCGGACGGTTCCGCCTCGACGGCGCGGCCCGGATCGGGGTGGCGGACTGGTGGCCTAACGTTGAGGTGTCGGCCGCAACCCGGCCCCGCAACGCGCAACTCCAGCTGGGGGCCTACCGCCGGTTGACGGCGGCAAATCCCGACACCCATCCGTTCGGACTGATGAACAGTTTCTTCGGTCTCGTGGCGCACCGCGATGACGGGCAGTACTACCGGACCCAGGGGGCCGAATTCATCGCCCAGAACACCAACAGCGGCTGGTGGACCTTGCGGCTCTACGCCGAGCGCCA
>JANXXJ010000314.1 GCA_025350665.1 Gemmatimonadota bacterium
GGGTACGTTGATCTATGGGCTCGGCCTGGTAGTGCTTGATGGGGTATCAGCCAGGCGCTGGGCAAAACTGGTTGGTATCACGATAGGAACACGCGTTCGGGGGACCTCAGTCTGATTCTGATCGTGATCCCTTCCCTCGCCCTAGGCGGTGCCGAGCGGCAGGCGGTGACCCTGGCGGTCGGCCTGAGCGGGCAAGGTCGTCGTGTAGCCGTGTGCTCATTTCGGGGGGGCGGGCCGCTCGAGGCGGACCTGGTCAGTGCGGGAGTGCCCATAATTTCGCTCGGCAAGCGTGGTCGCCTGGACGTTATCAGCGCGGGCCGTGAGCTGATTCGTATCATTCGTCAGGTCCGCCCCACGGCCATCTACTCGTTCATGACGGACGCCAACGTGGCGGTTGCCGCACTGCGTCCTTGGCTGCCGAACGCTGCGGTCGTTTGGGGCGTCCGCACGTCCGATCTGGATCTGTCTCCATACGGCTGGGCGCCGCGGGCGTCATTCTGGGCGAGCCGGAAGCTCGCGGCAGTCCCGGACCTAGTGATTGCCAATTCATTCGCTGGAGCTCGGCACTACCTCGATCGAGGTTATCCGGTCAGAACGATGCGGGTCGTGCCAAATGGGATCGATACCGAACGGTTCCTACCATCGGCCGAGCTTCGGAGGGCAGCCCGAGCTGAGTGGAGAATTGCAGACGCTGACACGGTGATCGGCATCGTCGCCCGGATCGACCCGGTCAAGGGCCACGACCTCTTCCTCCGAGCCGCAGCAGCGTTGGCATCCTCCCACTCGGTCCGCTTCGTATCGGTGGGCAAGGGTGAACCTGCCTCGGTTGCGGCGCTGGCAAGGAGGGCGCGAGAGCTTGGCTTGGCGGATCGGGTGTCATGGTGGCCCGCCACCACCAGGCCGGAAGCCGCGTACAACGGATTCGACATCGCTACTTCCTGTTCGTGGAGCGAAGGGTTTAGCAATTCCGTGGCGGAGGCGATGGCCTGTGGCTGCTCCTGCGTTGTGACAGACGTAGGGGACTCAGCGGAGATCGTTGGGTCAGCTGGCTGGGTCGTCCCGAAGGGTGACGAGCAGGCCTTGGCGGAGGCATGGGCCACCGCGGTCGAGGCGCCCCGCGACTTGGTCGGGCGAGAGGCTAGAGAGCGGATCGTTCGGGATTTCAGCGTCGCCCGGATGATCGGCCGCACCACTGACCTGCTTGATAGCCTTGTTCCCGGCTCGGCATAAGTGACGAACCCGAAGAAGGTGGGTGGAGCGAGGGAGTTGGGCGTCTCTGGGGCCCTGGCTTGCATGGTCTGCCTAGGGATGGGCCTCGGGGCAGCCTGCCTCGCCTCGATCGGGGAAATTACCGCCTGCCTATTCTTGGCGGCGGGCGCGTCGATTGCGCTTCTTAAGCTAGCAGCCGGCTACGGCGTCGTGTCCCTTCCAGTTCTCTTCGTCGTATTCCACGGGTTGTATGGACTGTCGGGACCGATCTCGGTCAACGCCGGTCAGCCGTTGAATCCGATATTCTCCACGCCCTACGCCTTGACCCCGTTCATGATTGCCTACTCTCTGGCCACGTCGGCTCTCGGGGTCGGCATGTTCATGGCCCGCCCGGGTGGGCCGTCCTCGAGCCGGCCGCAAGTCGGGCGTCCTATTGGACCAGCGGCCCTCTTCGCGTGGGCCGCGGCGGCCTCCGGAATGCAAGTGATCAACTTCGCAAGGGCTGGTGGCATACCGCTGCTATTTGGCGGGAAAACGGCTGCCCAGAGTCTGACCAACGATCTGGTCCTGACTCTCCCGGCCAGCCATTTCGCGATCGCCGCGATGGCGCTCACGGGCTGGAGCTTGCGGTTCGCTCCGCCGGGACCAATGCGGCGTTGGTGCGTCTCGGCTGCTTTGGCGGGAATTGCCCCGCTGCTCGCCAGCGCGATCATCTTGGGCCAACGTGGCCTGATCTTGGACTGGCTCTGCGCCGGATTGCTTGGTCTGCGCCTAGGCCTTCCCAGCAGGTTTCGAGCCGGTGGTTTGGTCTTGGTGACGGTCGGCTACGTCGCACTGGGCCTAGTCTATGCCAATCGTGCGTTTGTAGGGGCCGCCCTAGCGACCGGTGATTGGTCGGACGTCTTGAGTCGTGGGCTGGCCGAGGACCGCCTGATCGAGGCGATCAACCCAGCGGCGAATGAGTTTGGGACGCCCCTCGGAAACTTTGGCGAGTTCGTCGGTGCGGGTATTTCGGAGCACCGGTGGGGCGAGACCTACGTGCGAGCGGTGCTGCTCCCAATCCCAACGCGGCTATATCCCGGCGATAAGCCAGTTCAGATCGGCATGGATTTTCGAGATCGCTTCTTTCCCGAATTGGCCCTCGAGGGCTCGATCGCAGGGACTGCCTATTCGTCTCTCTTGGAAGCGTACGACAATTTTGGGGTGATTGGGTCGGTGGTGGTCTATTTCCTTCTTGGTCTAGTCCTCGGCTGGCTCGGCCTGCTAGCCACCCGCTCCTTGAATGTCGGCACGCTGGTATTCTGCGCGGTCTTGTCGTCGGGGCTAATTAGCTTTCACCGAAGTGATTTTGCGGACTCTCTTCTAATTAATGCGGTTTTTGGCGTAATCTTGATGGTTGTGGCCAGGCGCCTTGTTGAACACCGCCCTGTAGCGCCCGTCATTGGCCATGCATCAAACGGGATGACTGTCACCAACCCATGGGAGTTGTGATGCCACGTCTCGATGAGATGGCCGGCCAAGAGGTTGCCGAATGGGGTGCGTTCTTAGTGCGCCACCGCAGGGTACTTCTCGGCTACCCAATTGCAGCCGGCGCCATGGCTGCTGTGATTGCCGTGGCCCTTCCGCGAAGCTATACCGCGAGTGCGTCATTCACGCCTCAGGCTGTCGGCGCTGGCGCGAACCGATTCGGGGGACTCGCGGCGCAGCTGGGCGTTACGTTGCCAGGCAGTGACGGCCAGTCGCCCCAATTCTATGCTGATCTCGCCAAGACGGACGCCATCCTCGCACCGGCGACCGACATTCAGGTCGCGGGGCGCGACGGCCGGCAAGTCCCGTTCCGGAGGGCAATTGGCCTTGATGAGCCTGACTCGGTTCGAGGGCGGGCTGGTGCGATTCTGTGGCTAAGAGATCACCTCGCGGCGGGGGCGAATCTCAAGTCCGGCGTCGTTACGGTGTCCCTCCGAACCCAGTCGCCCGAATGGTCCTTCGGAATCGTCCGGGAGATTGTGGATAGAATCAATCTGTTCAACGTGCACGGACGACAGACCCAGGCGCGCGCCGAGCGAGTGTTTGTGGAAGCTCGGATGGGCCAGTCAAAAAAGGACTTGGAGGACGCAGAAGGAAGGCTCCAAGCGTTCCTGCAGCGGAATCGCGATTTTGGCCGGGCCTCGACTGCTGAGTTCGAGTTCAAGCGCTTGGAACGTGATGTGGCGAGGCAGAGCGACCGATACGGAGGGCTTCTGCAGTCCTATGAACAGAGCCGACTGAACGAGGTTCGCGACACTCCAGTCATTTCGATTGTAGAGGCGCCCGCACTGCCGGTGTTGCCCGACAGCCGGCACGGGCTCGCGAAGGTGTTGTTGGGGGTTCTGGGAGGGCTGTCAATTGCGGCCACCCGCGGGCGGATCCGTGACCGAATCGCCCGAACGACTATGTCGGGGCAGGACACGGCGGCCCGGTGAACAGCGGGCCGGGGCGGGTGCTCTATCTGACCACTGGCCTTGGCAGCGGGGGCGCAGAGGCGATGCTGCTGAAGCTTTTGATCCGCCTGAGACCCGCTGGGGCTGCGGTCGTGTCGCTGAAGGATGCGGGCTCCTACGGGAGCAGGATCCAGGAGGTTGGTGTTCCTGTTCATGCGCTTGGGATTCGCGGACCGGCGCAGATCCCGATGGCGGCCGTGACACTTCGCCGGCTGGTCCGGGAGATCCGGCCCGACCTCGTTCACGGTTGGATGTATCATGGGAGCGTCGCGGCACTCGCGGCTGCGGCCGTCGGGCGCGGCAGGATCCCCGTCGTATGGAACATCAGGCAGTCCCTTGGGGCGCTACACGCGGAAAGGCGCATGACCAGGGGCGTCATCCGGCTTGCCGCAGCTTTGAGCTCGCGGGCAACCAGTATCGTCTATAACGCAACGGCGAGTGCGGCCCAGCATGCCGCCTTTGGATTCGCCGCTGGGCGATCCGTGATCCTTCCGAACGGGTTCGACACAGATCGGTACCGTCCGGATGGCGCGGCTCGTCTGCGGGTTCGGGCCGAACTCGGCATCCCAGCCGACGCCTTGATCGTGGGCCTCGTCGGCAGATGGCATCCCGTGAAAGACCATGGCACATTTGTCCGTGCCGCATCAATCATGGGGCGCCAGGTGCCAGAGTGTTTCTTCGTGTTAGCCGGCAGTGGTGTGACCGCGGGCAACGAGGCCCTCCGGCAGTTGATCGAATCGGTAGGTCTTCCGCCGGATCGAGTACGGTTGCTGGGAAACGTCAAAGATACCGCACCCCTTACAGCGTCTTTTGATGTTGCGGCCTGCTCGTCAATTTCGGAGGCATTCCCGAACGTGCTTGGCGAGGCGATGGCGACGGGTGTGCCGTGCGTGTGCACAGATGTTGGCGACGCCCGCCGGATACTCGGCGAAGCGGGAGCGATTGTCCAACCTGGAAGGCCGCAGGAGTTCGCCCAAGCGTGCGTCGAAATTCTTAGGGCAGGAGAGGGGCATCGGCGTTTGCTGGGGGAACGCGGGCGGGCGCGGATCATAGACCAGTTCTCTATTGGCGCTGTCGCCGATCAGTATTCGGAGCTTTACTGTCGGATCCTTGCGACCCCATCGCGCCTGGGATCCGAATAGTGGAGTTGCCGTTGAGCCTGCCGGGCCTCCATCGGAAGCGTGTGATCTTCGTGTCGAACATCGACACCTTCTTCGTGTCTCACCGGCTAACACTGGGTGTTGCAGCACAACGCGCGGGGTTGGAGGTTCACGTCGCAGCGGCCCCGGCGGGCGGGGAGACGAGTATTCGAGAGGCTGGATTTACCTTTCATCCGCTCACTAGACTGTCCCGCAAAGGTTTGCGCCCAGACGAGGAAATTGGGACCATTGCTGATTTGGTGGCGCTATATCGGACCTTGCGGCCCAGCTTGGTGCATCATATCACGATCAAGCCGGTCCTATACGGGTCTTGGGCCGCACGAGTAAGCGGCGTGCCTGCGGTGGTGAACGCGATTTCCGGTTTGGGATATGTGTTCTTGGCCCGAGGCCTGGGTGCTGCCTTGCGACGCCGAGCAGTGCAGGTGGCCTACCGCATCGCGTTCGGGCACCCGCGGCAGCGGACAGTTTTCCAGAATCCGCAAGACCTCGCCTATTTCGTTGACGCTGGGTTGCTACGCGGCGACCAGGCGGTTCTCATCCGCGGCACGGGCGTCGATCCGGCCGCGTTTGGTGGGCGGGTAGGCCGGCCGCGGTCCGTGCCAGTCGTGATGCTCGCCGGTCGGATGCTTCGTGACAAGGGGGTCGCCGAATTCGTCGCTGCAGCGCGGCGGTGCTGGGCCGCAGGGGCGATCGCTCGCTTCGTGTTGGTCGGCGAGCCCGACGTGGGCAACCCGGCGTCGATAGATCCGCAGCAGCTTGCCGCATGGGCAATGGACCCCGGGGTTGAATGGTGGGGACATCGCACCGACATGGCCAATGTGCTGGGGGAGGCGACAATTGTCTGTATGCCCTCGTATCGGGAAGGGTTGCCGCGAGTGCTTGTTGAGGCGGCGGCATCTGGCCTACCGACGATAGCGACGGACGTGCCTGGATGCCGGGAAATCGTAAAGCATGGGGAGACAGGCCTCTTGGTTCCACCGCGGGACTCGGAAGCGCTGGCGATGGCGATTCAGTCGCTGCTGGTCAATCCTTCAGACTGCGCGCGGATGGGCGCGAACGGAAGGAAACTCGTTGAGGCGGAGTTTACGATCGATCGAGTGGCTCAAGACACGATGGCCCTCTACCGGCTCCTGTTGTCGGCGGACACCGATCTAGGAGCTGGGATTTAAGTTGCCGCTCCCGATTGGGTCCCTGCAGGTCTTCACGGTGGTCGGCTCGGCGGTCATCGCTTGGCTCGCGTGCGCCGCGGTTGTGACCTTCGCGAAGACGCTTCAAGTATTGGACCGTCCGACCGAGCGTAGCTCTCATTCGACCGTTACTCCTCGTGGTGGCGGGATCGGGATGCTGGTTGCGGTCCTGGCCGTCTTCGCAGTGCAGGCTCGCACGCGGGTCGTCGGGTGGCAGGAGGTCCTACCAATCGGTGGTTCGCTGATCGTCGGTCTCGTTGGTTGGCTGGACGATCGTCGCTCGTTGAGTGTCGGGGCGCGCTTGGTGGCCCACGGCGCCGCGGCGGCTACCATGCTCCCGCTGGTAGGCTGGCCCGTTCTCGCACCGCCCTGGCTTGAATCGGCGGCTCTCGCTTGGTGGTGGTTTTGGGGTGTTGCGATGATCAACGTCACCAACTTCATGGATGGCATTGACGGGCTCATAGGCCTTCAGATGGCAGTTTTCGGAGCCCACCTGTTCTTCCTCGCGGGTGCGACGTCTTTGGCTGGGAACCTCGGTCTGGCCCTTTTTGGGGGTGCTGTAGGCTTCTTAGCCTGGAACTGGGCGCCGGCCAGGGTTTTCCTGGGCGATGTGGGCTCCGGGTCGTTGGGATTGCTCTGTTGCTTCGGCGGGTTCTTGTTGGTTCGGTCGGGGCAAGCCGGAGTGATCAGGGCGTTTCTACCGATCTTTCCGCTTCTCATAGACGCGACTGTGACACTCTTACGGCGGAGTCTCAATGGCGAGCGCATCACCCAGCCGCACCGAACTCATTTGTACCAACGGCTCGCCAACGGTACCTGGGGCCACGCTAGGGCAAGTCTCCTGTACGGCGGCGTGGCGCTGCTCGGAGCCGTGATCGCTTGGCGGCCGGGTCCGCTGGGCTCACCGGTCTGGTGCTACCTGGCGGGGGTGATGGTTCTAGGGGTCGGCCTCGATAGGTCAGCGAACGCCGGGTTCGGGCTGGGGTCGTCTCGATAGGCCAGCTGGACCCTCCGGTTGCGCCTTTGCGGCGGAATGGGACCCTCGCGACCTGGGGCGGATACATTACAGCTTGGTTGCGACGACGATGATCGTTACAGTGCTCGCCAGAATCTGGGCGATCGAGCCCAGAAGCCCCGCCCAATCCTTCTTCTCGTTAGGATCTCTTTCAGGAACGAACACCACCGCTCCTGGCATCGGCTTGGGCTTGACGGACGAAAACAGACCTCGTGACTTGACGCTTTCAAGCCGACCACCAGGCTGGACGACATATGACCTACCCCTGTCCCCTTGCCGCGAAACACCACCGGCTCCACCGATGTAGTTGTACAGATTCCAGCCCGGTCGGTAGACAATGGAGGTCGGCGCATTGACTGCGCCGAGGACCCGGACCGTCGCCTGGTACTCAGGTACGAACAACGAGTCGCCGTTTTGGATGATTAGATTCTCGCGGCCCAGCGGCTGCGAGATGGCCCGGGCCAAGTCGAGGCCGACCCGCTGGGAAGCCAGCGGTTCGACGTCGGGTCGGCGGACTGAATCAACAACCAGTAATCGGCGCCCGATCTTGAATGGCGCCCCCTGATCCTGGGGTAGCTGGCGGTAGAGCTCAGCGCCCCCCGGGTACGCCTCCCGGGTCAGCCCGCCGGCACGGGCGACCAGCTCGACAAGGTGCTCAGTCTTGCTTTGGAGTACATACCTTCCCGGAAATCGAATCTGTCCGACGATCTGGACGGACCTGGCCAGTTCCCAATCGGGCTGCCGTAGTATCAGGACATTGTCATACGGTGCAAGCGCGACCTCGGGGGCCCCGCTCCTGTTTGCAGGCAACCCTGGAGGGCCACCATACACCCCCGCCGGGCTGCGGTCGAAGAGATAGGTCGAGTCGAGGACCACTCGGCTGGTGACCGCTATCACACCCTTGGATCGGTCCGTCGGAAGCCGGGCGAGCTCGGCCTCTGAGAGTAGAGCGTCTTCTGTCAATCCGCCAGCTTGGAGGACGCCGTCCCGAAGGGTCATGCCCTCCCGAAAGGGAAGTCTGCCTGGTCGCCGGACCGCTCCGGTAATGACGACGTAGCGGGTCGGTCGGAATTCAGTCCGCGAGAAGACCTCAATGTCGTCATCCTCGGCCAAGGCCAGATCGTCGTTCAGGACTCCAGTCGAGTCCCGGAAGGAGGATCGAAGCTGGCTTCTGGTTGAATCAGGGCTGAGGCGGGAAACGAGGACCTGACCGAGATATACGTCTGGTTTCGCGCCGCCGGCCAAGCGGAGCGCCTCGCTCAGCCGCATCCCTTGCTTAAACCCCACCTGGCCCGCTACCCATACGTTACCTCGAACGGTGACGACGTTGCGTCTTCGGTCCGACACGGAGAAGACGTTCACTCGGTCGCCGGCGGCGAGAGGGAACGGAGGGGGGGCATCCACTCGGAGCTGGTCTTCGGTGATGTCGAGAACGACCCGGTCGCGACCGCCGGACACGCGCTCCTGCGGGGGCAAGATTCGGTCGATCTGGATCCGGCGGCGGAGCGCCGTCGGCTCGAACCCGCCCGCGGCTTCGAGCAACTCGCGGAGCGTCTCACCGGGGCGAATCTCGTAGATGGCAGGGCGCACCACCGCCCCGGCGACTTCCACGGGCCCGCTCCGCACCGGCACGAAGACCACGTCGCCGGTTTCGAGCCGGACGTCGTGCTGTGTGTCGCCGCGGAGGAGATAGTCGTAGAGATCGAGCGAGTCGATGACCCGATGGCCCCGTCGAACCAGGACCTGCCGAAACGATCCATTGTCGCTCGGGCCGCCTGCCAGGTATAGAGCTGTCAGGACCGTTCCCGCGCTCGAGACCTGGTAGGAGCCCGGGCGCAGTACTTCACCAATCACGAAGATCTGGTTGGTCCGGAGCTTGGCCACGGTAATCTGGAACTTGGTTGAGGCGTTCGTGCCTCGGTTGATGCCGCTGTAGACGCGGCCCAACCGTGTCGCGAGGACCCGATCGAGCTGGCCGAGGGTCAAACCGCTGACGAAGACTTGACCCACCTGCGGGATAAGGACGAAGCCTTCGCGGGTGACTTCGAGCTGGTGAGTCAGCTCGACGTCGCCGGTCAGGATGAGTACCAGAACGTCGCCCGCGCCTAGCCGGTAAGCTTCATCCACGGGGCCGGACAGGGATGGCTGGAATTGACTGGTTACTCGACCGAACACGTCACGACCGAAAATGTGGGGGCCCGGGGGCCAGTCGATCGGGAGATCGGTCCGCGTATCGCCTAGGCGACCAGGAACTACCTCTGGTAGAGGGGCGTCTTCGTCGCCAGAAAGGCCGAGGGCCCGGATCGCGTCAAGCGCTCGCGGACTAGGAGCTGCGAGGGAGTCGGGCCTGTTGTCGATAAATTGATCGAGGGTCGTTTCTGCATATCCGAGTGCGCGGAGACGAAGACGAATCTGGGTTGGACTGAGGCCCGAGGATCCGATCGCCGCCCGGATCCTTGCGGCATTTTCGGGCCGGTTTAGGGGCTCGGGGGCCGGCCTTTGGGCGGTCAACGCCGTTGTCGCCAACGGTATCATGACAGCGACGAGATTTAGCAAGCGCAGCATTTGGTGCTCCGGGAGAAAAGATCGACCCGGCCCTCGACGGCCCTTGGCGTGCGGTTTCTCGATGGGTCAGCCGGAATAATCGGCCTCTGCTCTTCAAAAATCCAGCGATTTCGATTTTTGGCTGACCGGTAGGGCCGGATGCCCCTTAATTCGGCTGCAGTTGCCCGTTATCGTAAGGGGGCACGACCTACTCTCGACCGGAGGCTGAATCTGGACATCACCGCCGAACGTCGGCTTCGGAACCGCTACTTTCTGGTGTTCGACATGGTCGGCGGCTGCGGCGTGCTCGTCCTCTCTTATGTCATCCGGTTTGAGGGTTTCGGCTGGCCGCCCGGCCACCTTCGAACGCTTCTCCGGTTCTTGCCGATTGCTGTCTTTCTGCAAATTGTTACGACGTTCTACGCCGGCCTCTACCGTCGGCTTTGGCGACATGCGGGGATAGTCGAGGTGGAACGAATCGCGGCGACCGTCGCCTGCATCGGTCTGGCCGTGGCGGGCCTTGGCGTTTGGGCCCTCCCAGGTTTGGGCCTGCTCGCCCCGCGACTCCCTATCTCCGTCGCCATCGAGTACACCCTCCTGATAGCCGTTGTGATCGCCCTCCCACGACTCATGGTGCGGGTCTTGGCCAGGGGGCACGGACGGATCCGGCCGGGAGCCCGACGAGTTGTCATCGCCGGCGCCGGCTCTGCGGGCGAGGCGATTGCCAAGGAACTGCGAGCTAATCCCGATCTTCGCCTCATTCCGGTTGCCTTCGTCGACGACGATCCGGCCAAACACGGCCTCCAGCTTGTCGGGGTTCCGGTGGTGGGCCCTCCCGGCGGCCTGATCGACATTCGGGAGCGGTTCCGGGCCGACGAGCTCATCGTCGCCATGCCGGCCGCCTCCGGATCCGTGATCCGCCGCCTGATGGAGGAAGCCTCGGCGGCAGGCCTCCGGACCCGAACGATCCCGAGTCTGTTCGAGATCCTCTCGGGACGCGTAGGCCTGACCTCCATCCGACCGATTCAGATCGAAGACCTCCTCCGCCGCGAACCGGTGCGGATCGACTTGGACCGGGTCGGCCAGTTGATCGAGGGCGAGACGGTCCTCATCACCGGCGCCGGCGGATCGATCGGCAGCGAAATCGCCCGTCAGGTCGCCGCCCTCGGCCCCGAGCGGCTCCTCGTCCTGGGGCACGGGGAGAATTCGATCTTCAACATCATCCAGGATCTGTCGGACCGGCATCCCCAGGTGTCCGTGGTGCCGATCATCGCGGATGTCCGGGATGCGCGGCGGATCCGGCAGGTGTTCGAGCAATTCCGGCCTGGGCTGGTCCTGCATGCCGCAGCCCACAAGCACGTCCCGCTGATGGAACTCAACGTGGCCGACGCCGTCACCAACAACGTGGAGGGGTCGCGGAACGTGGCGCTCGCGGCCGCGGAGTTCGGCACCAAACGGTTCGTGATGATCTCGACCGACAAGGCCGTCAGCCCGACCAACGTCATGGGCAGCACCAAGCGGATCGCCGAGCAGGTGGTGCAGGGGGTCGCCAAGGACTACGGCCGTAACATGATCTCGGTCCGGTTCGGCAATGTCCTGGGAAGCCGCGGGAGCGTGGTCCCGACGTTTCTGCGCCAGATCGAGGCCGGCGGCCCGGTCACGGTCACCCACCCGGAAATGCGCCGCTACTTCATGACGATTCCGGAGTCCGTGCAACTGGTGCTCCAGGCGGCGGTGCTGAGTCAGGGGGGCGAGGTGTTCGTGCTCGACATGGGTGAACCGGTCCGGATCCAGCAGCTGGCCGAGGACATTATCCGTCTCTGCGGCCGCGAACTCGGCAAGGACATCGAGATCCAGTACACGGGGGTACGCCCGGGCGAGAAGCTCTACGAAGAAATGTTCTTCGGGCGGGAGCGAGCGGAGCCGACCGACCATCCCAAGGTGCTTCGCGCTCTGCAGGCCGAATTGCCACCGGGGGTGACCACGGCGGTCGAGGATCTGGTCGAGGCAGCCAAGGCGGGACGGGCGGAGGCCGAATTGATCGAGCGGATCCAGCGGCTGGTTCCCGATTACCAGCCGACTGCCAGCGCCCACAACATTACGAGGCCAGCGAAGGGGACGACCCCGGCTCCGATGCCGTAACCACCGCGGACCAGAAATCACGGGTCCTCCCCGCGATCACAGACGTAACGTACCGCTCCAGCACCCATTGGCGGGCCTTGCTGCCCGACCCGCGGCAGGCCGCCGGGTCCGCCACCCAGCGCTGGAGATGCTCAGCCAGGTCCTCCACGCCCGACACCACGGTTCCCGTCGGCCCGACCTGCTCCGGCAACGCGCCGGCTTTGGTCACCACCGCGGCGATCCCTCGGCCCATGGCCTCGAGCAGCAGAGGGGAGTGCCCCTCGACCCAGGCCGGCGTGTCCCGCGACGGCATCACCAGGCAGTCGATCTCGTGCCAGAGTTGCTCGATCACCTCGGGTCGGATCCCGCCCAGCCACCGGACTCGTGCGGCCAAACCCAGCGTCTGAATGCTCCGCTCGAGCGATTCCTGTTCCGGCCCGGTGCCGGCGACCACCAGGAGCCAGCGGCCGAAGGTCTGACTCAGGGCCCTGACCAGCACATCGGCGCCCCGTTCGGGGGTCAGCCGGCCCGCGAAGCCGATCACCAGGGCGTCGCGTTCGGGCCGGGCCTGCGGCGGTGGCAGGGCGACACCGGCTCGCGGGATCGCCGTGGCGAGCGCGTTCGGCGCCTGGTCCCGGAGGAGGTCCATCGCGAACCGCGTCCCGCCCTGGACGCCGGCCGCGTGCTGGAGCACCCGCCGGGCCCGGCCGCGGGCCAGGAAGCCGAGTCGGCGCGGGACCGACTGGGCCGTGAAGATCACGTAGGGGATCTTGAGCTTGCGGCAGAGTCCGGCGGCGGTCGCGGCCAGCGGCGTGTCGGGGTCGGCCTCGCAGTGGACCAGGGTCGGGCGGGTCTCGGTGAGGAGCCGGCGGAGGGCCGGCTTGTTCCAGCGGAGTCGTTCGGGGGTGCCTGGATCGCCACTCACCGTGATGGGCAGCAGGCGGAGGCTCCCGTCGCTCCCGGCGCTGCCGCCCGGCGTGGCGAGGTAAATCTCGGCGTCGAGTCCGGCGATCGCGCGGAGGCGCCCGCGGGACCCGGGGTCGTTGGGCTGGTTGGACAGGATAAGGACGCGCACGGCGTGAGAAAGATGGTGGAAGGACGCCGAACGGCAAGACGTGACCGGGGGCGGGGACGAGCGTATACTACTTGGCGACGGGCCCTTAGCTCAGGCGGTTAGAGCAGCGGACTCATAATCCGTAGGTCCTGGGTTCGAATCCCAGAGGGCCCACTGGCAGACTTGTTGCCTGTTACGGACTTCGAGGCCTGATATCGACGAACGGCCTCACGATTCGGGAGCCCCGGGCGAAGGCCACCGGCTTGGCCCGACCACCCCCAGACCACATCACGAATCACGGTCGCGGCCGTGACCTGCTTCGCTACACAATCACCGTCACGTCGTGACCCCGGGGCAGAAGACTAGGAGGCAACAGGCCTTTCCTCACAACCGCTGCCACCCGGGGCACCATGCGACTGACGTCCCTCGTCACGGCCGGCACCCTCCCGACTCTGGGCCGACCCGTCACACCGATTCGATACCGGGGCCGGGGCCGTGGTAGGTCGGAAGGTGCCAAGCAGGTTCTCTCTCCACCTCCCGAGGTCCGGTCCACGTCGCGTCCCCGCGCGGCAGCCATCGGTATCCCGTCCATCATGATGCCCACCCGGCGGTTCTCGTGAAGCCGATGAAGAAGCACTCATCTGCGGGAAACGGAGGGAGATTGGGTCGAGTGAGATCCTTGCTATCAGCCGTTGTCGTCGGTGTCGTGAACGTCATGGCCGCCGCGGGGTTTATGGCGGCCCAGGCCAGCCCAGCAATCCCGCAAGAACGGTCGGCCAGAGTAGACGCCGATGCGCCGACGCTCGTCGGTGCCGGCGACATCGCTACCTGCGACGACCTCGCGGGCGCGGAGGCCACGGCCAAACTCATAGATCACATCCCTGGGACCGTGTTTGCCCTTGGGGATCTGGCCTATCCGGATGGGAGTGACGAACAATTTCAACAGTGCTACGGCCCCACGTGGGGTCGCTTTAGGAACCGGACCCGTCCGGCGCCCGGCAATCACGAGTATCACACGCTCGGCGGCTCGGGGTATTCCCGGTACTTCGGTGCCGCCGCCGGGCCGCCGGAGGCGGCGTACTACAGTTACGAACTCGGTGCTTGGCACATTGTCGTGCTCAACAGTGAATGCGCCGCGGTCGGCGGCTGTGATGCTCGCTCAGTTCAGGGCCAATGGCTCGCAGCGGATCTGGCAAGTCATCCCGTACGCTGTACGCTGGCCTACTTCCATCGCCCCTTGTTCAGCTCCGGCATCGCGCACGGGAACGATTCGACCGTGAAGCCGTTGTGGGACCTGCTCTATGCGGCGGGCGCCGACGTCGTGATCAGCGGCCACGATCACCACTATGAACGCTTCGTACCCCAGACGCCAGCGGGGGAACCCGACCGCCAGCGCGGCATCAGGGAATTCATCGTCGGCACCGGTGGGAAGGGAACACACCGAACTTTGGGGGCTCCGCAGGCAAACAGCGAGGTCCGCAACGCCGACACGTTCGGAGTGTTGGCGCTCACGCTCCGCGACGGGAACTACGATTGGCGGTTCGTGCCCGAAGCGGGGAAGAGGTTTCGGGACCGCGGCCACGGGACTTGCCACTAGGCGGACTCAGTCGCTCACAGGTTCCAGTCCCGGCTCTGCTTGTCGGACCCCCGTGGGAGTTGACGCAGGCGCCCACAGCCCGGATAGGCCCACCCCGTGTCCGCGCATTTGACCAGGACGTCAAGCTGAACAAGATGCAGCTGGTCTGACGAGCTTCTTACCTCCCTCCATCCCTTCCACGGACGCTCTCCTCCGTCTGTTCTGACCGAGCATCCGGCGGTAGGTGATCCGGGCGTCAACTGGGTATTGCGGCGCAGACCCCTCCAAGCCTGCCCCCGATCGGCGCGGGGTCCTCCCGGGCACCTCGCCCGGTGAGGACCGCCGCCCGATCCAGAGGGCCGACGCTTCCTACCGCCGAAGCCGGGCGCCGAACGAGATCGACGGCCCGTAATATTCGCGTTGAATCGTGTTCGGGGTGGAGCCTTGATAAAATCCGAAAATTGCGTTGTTGAGGTTCAGCGCGTTCAGGTAAAGCTCGATACCGGTGTGGAACCGATAGCTCATCTGCGCATCGACCTGGGACCGAGAGTAGAGGTAAATGTCCCCGTTCGGTCCAGTCGTCCCGCCAGTGACCCCGTCCTGATAATTGTACTGGAAGATACTGGGCCCGTTGTAGGTCAGCGCCGCTCGAGCCGAGAAGCCGTCCCGGTCGAAGGTGAGCCCGAAGTTGAAGATGTCCGGCGCCTGACGGAGCAGACCCGGCTTGTCGGTACGGCCGGCGCCCACCGGGAAGGTGGCTTCGGACCAGGCGTGCGTGTAATTCGCCAGCACGCCCAGGCCACTCAACGCGCCCGGGAGCGAGGTCAGCTGTTGCTGCCAGGCGAGTTCCACCCCATAGAGGTGCGCCTTCGGTCCGTTTTCCGCCGTCACCTGGGTGTAGCCCGCGTACGTGCCGGAGGTGATCTGGGAGGCCACCCCGGGGTAGATCGGGTTGGTCAGGTCTTTGTAGAACCCGCCGGCGGAAACGACGCCGACGGAGGTGAAGAAGTGCTCGACGAGCACGTCGAAGTTGGCGGCCCGGGTTGGCTTGAGCGTCGGGTTGCCGGCCGAAATCTGCAGCTTCTTGTCGTTCTCCGTCTGGTACGGAACCAGCGTGCCGATGACCGGGCGGGCCATCCCGGCCCCCGCGGCCGCGCGAAGATTGGTAAGTCCGTCGATCGCGTACCGGATGTTCACGCTCGGCAAGAGATTGGTGTAGCTCGCCGTGCCCGTTACCGCCTGGGTCGACGCGTAGTGACCCTGGCCGTCGACCAGCACCTTGTTTCCAGTGTAGTCCGACGACGTGTGCTCGATGCGGACACCCGCCTGCAACAGCACCGACCCGAAGTCGATGGTGTTCATCGCGTAGGCGGCATACACCCGTTCGCCGGCAACCCAGTTGTTGGGATCGTTCCGGAGGTGGCCCTTTGAGACGTTGAGCGACAAGGCCGACGGGTGGCTCGCCACGTACGCCTCGACTTTGTCGTAGTCCGGCAGCGGGCCAAGCGGGTAGAGGGACTTGTAGTAGCCAGTCTCGCTGAACGATGCCAGTACGTTGGTCATCGTGGTGGTGCCGTCGCCGGAATAGTACTGGTCGGCCACGCTGTTCTCCTTGTGGCCGCCGCGGACCTTGATGCCGAACTTGAACCGGCCGCCATGGCCTGCTCGATAGGGCACCCCGATGTTGAGGGTGGCGGCCAGATCGCGCTCGAACGTCTGGTCGTTGTTGACGGTTGAGTTATCCAAGACGTAGCTCGCCGGGTCGTCGATGTTCCGGCCGTTGGACGGCAACATCCGGGGAGTCACCCCATCGGGGAAGTCGACCTTGTAGGCAATGTCCGAGAAGACACTCGCGAACCCGGTGGTCCTCTGGTTGAGCCGGTCCTGGCGGGATCTTGCGAACGACCCGCTGTAATCGAGGATCACACCACCGAGGTCGTGGGTGCCGCCGGCCACCACGTTGTAGATCCGCTCGTTCGGCGCGCGATTCTGGACGACCGTGCCGGCCGTGCCATCCGGGTTCGACTGGGTTGGGGTGAGAAAGCTTCCCGGGGACGCGTTGAGCAGCCACCGGTAGCCGTAGTTGTGAAACTCCGAGAAGAGCCCGCGGA
>JANXXJ010000117.1 GCA_025350665.1 Gemmatimonadota bacterium
GGAAGGAGTTCACGAACATCAACGCGGCAATCGATTTCCCGTCTCGGATTTCACGGTTTCGAATCATCCGTCCAATCACCGACCAGGCAAATTCGTGCACCGTCATGAACTCGTCCTGATCGCGGTGCGTCTTTCCCGGCACCAAACCCGTGGCGAGGTAGAGGTGAATCGATTCATCGGTGAATCCGGGAGCCGTCAGGATGCTGGTCAGGAATTCAAGCCGTCGTGGCGCGTAGCCAGCCTCTTCCAGGAGCTCGCGACGGGCGCAGTGGTCGGGAGTTTCTCCCGGACCCAGAGTCCCGGCCGGGATTTCCCAGATATAGCCATCCGCCGCGTGGCGGAACTGGCGAACCAGGATAACCCGAGGATCCGGGTCCGACAGGCGGTCAAGCATTGGCACGATCGCAGCCGCGCCGGGGTGCCGGACCATGTCGAGCGTTCCGGTCGATCCGTCGGGGAACTGTACCAGCTCCTCCTCTACCCTGATGACTCGTCCGGAATGAATCTGTTGGCTCGAAATAAGCATAGTTGTGTCAGCTACCACTTAATGAGGCTACGAAAAAGGGCGACCGGCAGCTTAAAGCCTTCGCGGAGAAAAAACAGGAACTCGGTCGGGCTGCCAGGGGTAATCGGGCTCATCGGCGCCGGGGTCGTCTTAGCGCGAAGCCCAAGGCGGGCGGCTTCGAGCCGAAGCCGGGCGAGGTGAAAACCATCGCTCACCAGCAGAACCGATTGAACGTGCTGTTCAGTTGACCAGGTCCCGACTGCGGTCATTGTCTCCTCGGTTGTTTGCCCAGCTGGCAGGGCGACGACGGCGCTATTCGCCACCCCCGCTGCGGCCAAATAGCGGCGACCGACTTCGGCCTCGCTTTCGGTGTCGCCTGGATGGGTTCCTCCCGTGACTACGATCCTCGGGGCTAACCGGGCCCGCAACAACTGGAGCCCGTGATCGACCCGAGCTCGCAGGACCGGTGACGGCCTTCCGTTGTAGTGTGCGGCCCCAAGGACAACAATGGCATCGACCGGGACCCGTTGGTCTTGTCGGCTGACGAACCAGACCCAACCCACGGACGCTGCATAGGTGACAAGGGCGGTGATCGCCAGCCATGTCCCGGTTCGCTTCACAGGACGAACGACTCACCGAACCGGGGTATGTCGACCTGGGCGACCCCGCACTCCTTGAGAATGCCGGCCATCGCCAGGGCAGCTTCGGGCTCGCCGTGAACGACGAAGGCGCGTTTGACTGGGCCGCCGAGAGCCTTGATCCAGGTACGTAATTCGGTCCGGTCGGCATGGGCGGAGTACCCACCGATCGTCTCGATCTCCGCTCGCCGGGCGACCATCTGGCCGAAAATCTTTACCTGGTCGTTCCCCTCCTGGATCCGGCGTCCGAGCGTATGTTCAGCCTGGAACCCAACGAAGAGGACGCAGTTGCGGTGATCGCCAATGTTATTGGCGAGGTGGTGGAGTATCCGTCCTGATTCCGCCATGCCGGACGCCGCGATGATGATGGCGGGGCCGTTGATCGAGTTGAGAGCTTTCGAGTCGGCGACATCCCGCACGTATTTAACAAGGGAGAAGTCAAAGATTCGGTCCGACCGCTCCAGCATCTTCTCGCGGCGGTCGAACACTTCGGGGTGCATGCGAAATACCGTCGTGGCATCCACCGCAAGCGGGCTATCGACGTAGATCGGTACTGATGGGATCGATCCGGCCCGGACCAGCTGGTGCAAGGCGTACACGAGTTCCTGGGTCCGGCCAACGGCAAACGAAGGAATCAGGACTTTTCCGCCCCGCCCGGTGACCTTGCGGACGATCTCAGCCAGACGCTGTTCGGCCTGCGCTGTCGATTCGTGGTCGCGGTTGCCGTAGGTGGATTCGACGATCAGCGTATCAATCGGTCCGACCGGCGGGTCCGGGTCGCGAATGATCGGCAGGCCGTAACGTCCGATGTCGCCCGAGAACACGAGCCGGTGACCCCCGTCTTCGGTCAGGCGCATGTCGACCGATGCTGAGCCCAGGATGTGTCCCGCCTCCCTGAACTCAAAGGCGAGGTGCTTTCGGAGGTGATTGACCCGGCGGTAGGGCTGGCCGATCATCAGCTCCTGGACCGCGATGGCATCCGCCATGTTGTACAGAGGCTCGCTTTCGGGGCCTTTCGGTCTGCCGTGGCGAGCCAGAAACTCCGCGTCCTTCATCTGGATATGGGCGGCGTCCGCCAGCATGATGGCGCAGAGATCCCGGGTAGCTGGGGTTGCATAGATGGGCCCGTGGAAACCGTGCCTCACCAAGAGCGGCAAGCGTCCGGAATGATCCATATGCGCGTGGCTCAGAACAATGCTGTCGATCCGGCGGGGGTCGAAGGGAAGTTCGGCGTTTTTCTTTGCGGCTTCGGCCCGGCGACCCTGGAACATTCCGGCATCGAGCAGGATGCGCGCGCCGGCCGCCTCGAGCAGGTGCATCGAGCCCGTCACCTCGCCGGCGGCCCCCCAAAACGTCAGGCGTATTCCTGTCACGGCGCCATCCTCTCGCCCTTCGGTGAAAATCTACCGGGTCCCAAACAGCCGATCGCCTGCATCGCCGAGTCCCGGAAGAATGTAGCCCGACTCATTCAGCCGCCGGTCGAGTGCGGCCGCAAACACCGGGACGTCGGGGTGGGCCTTTTCCAGAGCTCGCACTCCTTCGGGCGCGGCCACGAGGCACAGGAGACGAATCCGGCTGATTCCGGCATCCTTGAGCTTCCCTATCGCGTCCATGGCCGACCCGCCGGTCGCGACCATCGGGTCAAGGAGGTACACGTCCCGGGATTGGGTCGCCTCCGGGACCTTGAAGTAGTAGCTGACGGGCTCCAGGCTAGTATGGTCGCGATAGAGGCCGATATGTCCGACCCGGGCCGAGGGGATTAACTGCAAGATCCCGTCCACCATGCCTAAGCCGGCCCTTAGGATCGGTACCAAGACCAATTTCTTGCCCGCCAAGCGCTGGGCGACCGTCGTTTCGAGCGGTGTCGCGACCTCCACCGGTTCGGTTGGGAGATCGCGGGTGACTTCGTAAGTCATGAGCATGGTGATTTCGGCCGCCAGCTGACGGAAGTCCTTGGATGCCGTGTCACGGTTCCGGAGCAACGCGAGCTTATGTTGAATGAGAGGGTGGTCCAGGACGGTCAGGTTGGGATGATCGGCGTGTGCCATGGCCGAAATATGGAGTCACCCGCGGCATGCGGCGAGAGGGGATCCTCTGATCCCCGGCCGTCGCATCTATCGCAACACGGCTCGAACCGAATCGAGGCTGCGGTCGTTGGCGGTAGGGTGGAGCCGGAGCCGGTGGCTCAACACGGCGTACACGTGGATGTTCGGGAGTGATGGAATCACGATTTGGGATCGAAACGCCGGGCCCCACGATCCTGAGGGCGGACCCGCCGCGGACGTTCATGGCTGCCAATAATGTCAGAGGGTCGGGTAAGAGGCCAGTATCACGTTGCCTTGTATAGCGTTAGGGACGTCGAATGGGGGCTAGATCACCGGATCATTCCGGGGTATATTGTTCGCCCTTCCGGGCTAGGTAGCTCAGTTGGTAGAGCAGCGGACTGAAAATCCGCGTGTCGGGGGTTCGATTCCCTCTCTAGCCATTGCACGTTCGACCCGAAGGACTCCTGGTGCAACACCAAGGGGTCCTTCGGTCGTCTCCCCCCACCTCTGGCGGCACCACCGTCCCATGGCCGAAACCGGACTGATCAGAGGGGATGACGGACTCGCCCGCTGCTGGTGGGGGGCTTCCGCGCCGGACTACGCCGTCTATCACGATGCCGAATGGGGTCGGCCAGTAGCCGACGATCGCCGGCTGTTCGAAAAGATCTGTCTCGAGGGGTTCCAATCCGGCTTGAGTTGGCTCACGATTCTTCGAAAACGAGAGAACTTTCGGATCGCGTTTGCGGAGTTCGACCCGGCGCGAGTCGCCCGGTTTGGCCGCCGAGACATCGCCCGGTTGCTCAAGGATGCGGGGATTGTTCGGCACCGCGGCAAGATCGAATCAACGATCAACAACGCGAAGCTCGCCCTCGACCTGGCGGATGAGTTTGGATCCCTGGCGGGCTACTTCTGGCGATTCGAGCCCGATCCGAAATCGAGACCGCGGCGGATGACCAAGGACGCGCTCACCGCACTCACCACGTCGCCGGAATCGCAGGCCCTTTCGAAGGACCTCAAGCGACGGGGGTGGTCATTTGTCGGCCCGACGACGATGTACGCGTTCATGCAGGCGATGGGCCTGGTCAATGATCATCTCGACGGATGTCACGTCCGGCCGGTTGCCGCGAGCACCCGGGTGATTTTGCAACTGCCTACTGGGCATGGACCTACGACCATTCAGCCGGGTTCGTGACGTTATGCATCTTCCGGAGAACCCTCTCGGCGGGGTAAATTTGGGTCATGACGACTCCTGATATATCGACCAAGTGGCGGGATCTGGTGGCGAAGTACCAGCAGCCCATCAACCGGGCTGCAATAATCCAGATGTGCACGACCCTCATTCCGCTCGTTGCCGGCATCGTTCTGATGGCGTTCGCGATGAAGGTGAGCTACTGGCTGGTTCTCTTGCTGGCGATTCCGACCGGCGGCCTGCTGATTCGGACCTTCATCATGATGCATGACTGTGGGCACGGGTCGTTCTTCCGTTCCCGGCGCTGGAACGATGTTGTCGGCTTCATTACCGGGGTGCTGACGTTTACCCCGTACGTCCAGTGGCGACGTGAACACGCGATCCACCATGCAACGTCGGGCAACCTGGACAAGCGGGGCTACGGGGACGTGACCACGCTGACCGTCAAGGAGTATCTGGCCCAGTCGAAATTCGATCGGTTCAAGTATCGGCTGTACCGCAATCCGGTCGTGCTCCTCGTCATCGGACCGATCTGGATGTTTCTTCTCAGGGCCCGGATCCCCACATCGGGTCCAATGATGACGCCGAAGGAAAAGCTGAATGTTCACGCCACGAATCTGACGCTGGTGGCGATCGTGATCCTGCTCGCGGCGCTCGGCGCTCTCGATGAGGCGGCAGCGATCTATCTCCCCGCCTTCCTGGTGGCTGGAGCTGCCGGTGTCTGGCTCTTCTACGTCCAGCACCAGTTCGAGGAGGCCTATTGGCGGCCAGCCGGCCAATGGGACTACGCTACCTCGGCGCTTCAGGGAAGCACCTACCTCAAGCTCCCCAAAGTCCTGCAGTGGTTCAGCGGCAATATCGGGCTCCACCACGTGCATCACCTGAGCCCCCGGATTCCGAACTACCGCCTTCAGGAGTGCCACGACGAGCACCCCGAGTTCCAGGACGTTCCCACGATCGGATTCTGGCAGGGCATGAAAACGCTCGGACTCAAGCTGTTCGACGAGGACCGACAGCGGATGATCTCGTTCCGGGACTTACGGAATCGCTGAACCATCTTGAACGGGGGCCGGTCTCGATGACGTCCCCCGGCCTGTCGTTGCCTGCGAGACCCTTCCGCAGTTCTTCTCAAGTTCCCATGGCGGTTGTGCCCCAGTCGTCATCGTCGTGCGGGGCCACTGCGTGACGATGGCCTTCGCGACCACCCATCCGGGACTCGAGGCGCTTCTTTCCCGCGAGTTGATCTTGCTTGGGCTGACGCCGATGCGCGTGGAGCCGGGAGGCGTCGAGTTCGAAGGCACCGACCGGGGGCTTGCGCTGGCCAATCTCGGCCTGCGTACGGCGGGTCGGGTGTCGCTTCGGATCGCGGCGTTTCACGCGGCCACTTTTCATGAGCTTGAGCGACACGGTCAGCGCGTGCCGTGGCGGCAGTTCCTGGCACCAGGAGCCAAGGCCCACCTCCGTGTCACGACGGCAAAGTCGAAGCTCTATCACGAGGGGGCGGTCGTCCAGCGGCTGCAAGAGGCGCTTCTGTCGGCCTGTCCCGACATTCAGATGGTCGTCGGTCGAGGCGAGGTCGAACAGGACGAACGGGTCTCGGTTCGGGAGCTGCCGACCGTTCAGCGCTTCATCGTGCGCCTGCATCGGGATGATTGTGTCATCAGCGTAGATACCTCCGGGCCGCTGCTGCATCGCCGGGGCTACCGGACGGACGGTGCCAAAGCCCCTCTTCGGGAGACGCTCGCCGCCGGACTGTTGTTGACCGCGGGTTGGGATGGATCCACGCCGCTGGTCGATCCGATGTGCGGATCCGGGACGATTCCGATCGAAGGCGCTCTGATCGCGCGCCGGCTCCCCCCGGGTTGGCTCCGGCGGTTTGCCTTCGAGCGATGGCCCGCCATGGATCCCGCCGTCCTCCGCGGTGTGCGGCGGTCGCTCGAGGCCGAGATCCGTGATCGGGTGCCGGCGCCGATCGCAGGATCGGACCGAGATCCGGGGGCCGTTGCATCGGCGGCGGTAAACGCCGAACAGGCCGGCGTCGATGCCGATATCGTCTGGCGGCGGGGGCCGCTCTCGACACTGGATCCCGTGGCCGGGCCCGGTTGGGTCGTGACCAACCCGCCGTATGGGCACCGGATCGGTGATCGGGCGGCCCTCCGAAACCTCTACGCTCAGCTGGGCAACGTACTACGACGCAAGACTCCGGGCTGGGACGTCGCGATGATTTCAGCTGACCGGATGCTCGAGGGTCAGGCCGGTCTTCCGTGGCGCGAACTCGCTCGGACCGACAACGGCGGGATTCGGGTTCGGTTCATCGCCGCCGGCGTGCCGACCCGATGACGGATCCGCTTCCAATCGAAGCGGTGATGCCCCAAATCCGGGAAGCGCTTGACGCCTTTGGCAGCGCGGTTCTGGTGGCGGAGCCGGGAGCGGGAAAGACTACCATTGTTCCCTGGCGTCTCAAGGACGACCGCTGGCTTGATCGCAAGAAGATCGTAATGCTCGAACCCCGCCGCCTTGCCGCCCGTGCCGCCGCTGCTCGCATCGCGTGGCATCTTGGGGAGGCCGTTGGACGGACCGTCGGCTACCGCGTTCGCTTCGATACCAGGGTGTCGAAGGAAACCCGGATCGAAGTTGTTACCGAAGGTGTCCTGACTCGTCTGATTCAGAACGACCCGGGTCTGGAACCGTATGGACTGGTCATCCTCGACGAGTTTCATGAACGCAGTCTCCACGCGGATCTCGGCTTGGCCTTGGTGCTGCAGACCAAGGCGGTTCTCCGGCCAGACCTCCGTGTTCTGATCATGTCGGCCACGATCGACGCCGTCGGGGTGGCCACGGCGCTCGGCGGGGCCCCCGTCATCGACGCACCTGGACGAGTGTTCCCTGTCGATACCCGCTACCGAGCGCCCCGACCGAGCCAGCGGACGGACACGGCGGTTGCGGTTGTGGTCCGCGAGGCGTTGGCAGAAGAGTTCGGAGACATTCTGGTCTTTCTGCCGGGTGCCGGCGAGATCAGACGAGTCGACAGCTTGCTCCGGGATGGCGGGCTGCCGACCGGTGTCCGGATCCTGTCGCTTCACGGCTCCATGCCGGCCGAGGCGCAGGAGGCGGTGCTGGCCCCGGGCGGGTCTCGTCGCGTCATTCTGGCGACGGCGGTTGCGGAGACGAGCCTTACGGTTCCCGGCGTACGAGTGGTTGTGGACAGTGGCTGGATGCGGGTTCCGCGGTTTTCGCCGCGAACCGGGATGCCCAGGTTGGAGACGGTGCGCGTGACGCGGGCATCAGCCGATCAGCGGCGCGGCCGCGCCGGCCGAACCGAAGCGGGGGTGTGTTACCGGCTTTGGGCCCCTGGGGAGGAGGCGGGTTTCCTCGGTTACCGGACGCCCGAGATTCTCGTGTCGGATCTCGCCCCCCTGGTGCTCGAATTGGCTGCGGCGGGCGTCCAGGAGCCAGCCGATCTGACCTGGATCGATGCGCCGCCGGCCGCATCACTCGGACAGGCTCGTGGGCTACTGACCCTGCTTGAGGCACTGGACGAAGGAGGACGAATCACTCTCTTGGGACGATCGATGGCCGCCCTCGCGATGCATCCCCGTCTGGCCCGGATGGTTCTTCAGGCGCGGTCGGATGGCCATGCCGCGTTGGCCGCGACTCTGGCTGCCCTGCTGTCGGATCGGGATATCGCGCGCCGGGTTGCGCCGGACCAGCCGCCAGATGCCGACATCCGGCTCAGAATCGAAGCAATCGCCGGGCGTACGGTTCCGGGGTTCGACGTCGATCGCGGGGGCCTGCAACGGCTCCGCGCCGATATTCGTTCCTGGCGTGACCGCCTCGACGTTCCGGATGGCGCCTTCGATAGCGACGATGCCGGGATGCTGCTGGCCTCCGCCTATCCCGACCGGATCGCCGCCCGCCGGACCGGTCAGTTCGGCCGATTCCTGCTCCGGAATGGACGGGGCGCCTCCGTCCCGATGAGCCAGTCCCTCAGCCGGGCCGACTATCTCGTTGTGGCGGAGGTGGACGACGCCGGCGCTGAGAGTCGAATCCAACTGGCCGCCCCGGTCGGCCCGGAGGTCATCGCCGCGCTGGTGGATTCCCATGGCGAACGCGAGGTCATCGCCACTTGGAACGAGGATCGCCGGACGGTGGTCGTGGTCGAGCGGATTCGGTTGGGCGCGATCGTCGTTGAGGAGCGTCAGGTTGCCAGACCGTCGCCGGCCGTGCTCCGTGGCGCGTTGGTGGCCGCAGTGGTGGCGCGGGGCCTCGGGTTGCTCACCTGGAGCGATGTTGCGGTAAGGGTACGGCAGCGGCTGGCGTTTCTGCGGGCACTGGATCCGGATCGGTGGCCCGACATGTCCGATGCGTCCCTGTTGCATCATGCCGACAGCTGGCTGGGCCAGGCGGCGGAAACCGGATCCCTCGTCTCGATCGATCCGGGGGTGCTGCTGCTCGCTTGGCTGCCCCACGATCGCCGGGCCGGATTCGAACGCCTCGCGCCTGATCGGTTCGAGGTCCCGACCGGATCACGGCTGCTGATCGACTACAGTGATCCCCGGGCTCCCGGGCTCCCGGTTCGCCTGCAGGAGATGTTTGGTGTAACGGCCACGCCGATGATCGGAGACGGCCAAGTGCCGCTCACGATCCAGCTGCTCTCACCTGCCGGTCGGCCGGTGCAAGTCACCCGGGATCTGGCCGGATTCTGGCGCACAAGCTATTTCGATGTCCGGAAGGACATGAAGGGCCGGTACCCGAAACACGACTGGCCGGAGAACCCGCTTGATGCTGTCCCAACCAGGCGCACCAAGCGGCGACCGCCTCAGTAGCGGATCGCGTACTCGAGAGCCACGATGCCAGACCCAGGATAGATGCGGTGTCCGGTGAGTTCCAGTGTCACTCGCGACGTCGGCGGTGGCAGCAACCGAATTCCCTCGCCCAGCAATACGGGTATGATGGCGACCTCGACGGTATCGACCAGCCGGTTACTCAGCAGATTCCGAAACAGTACTCCTCCTCCAAACAGCCAGATGTCTTTCCCGGGTCGCCGGCGCAGTTCAGCAATCGTCGCCTCTTCATCGGCGTCGATGATCCGGACCGTCGGATGGTCGGCGCCTCTGAGCGTTCTTGAGAACACAAAGACTTCCCCAGGCAGCGTAGCCATGCCGGCCGTCACCAGACCTTCGAAAGTGCGTCGCCCGACCAGGAAGGCGTCAAATTGGGCAAAATGAGCCGCGAAGTCGATGGCGGGGTCCATCGTGATCCAGTCCGCCTCGCCGGTCGGTCCCGCGATATAGCCGTCAAGGCTCATCGCGACCTGGTACCGGACCCGCCGCGGCGCAACCGAAGTCTTGTCCGGGACTGATTTTCGACCAGGCATGCTGGGTACGACCTCGGGTCAGGACTGAATCTGGAATTCCGCCATCTCAATCAGGGTCTGGCGATAAAATCACGGATCAGGCGGTTGACACGATCCGGGAATTCGTGCACCACCCAATGGGTTCCTTCCGCGACCCGCTCGATCGTCAGATTGGCGACGTACCGTTCGAGGCCGCTGAGGTTCTGCGGGAGCAAGGCGTCATCCTTCATGCCCCAAACAACCAGCGTAGGCACCCGGACCTGGTAGTCCTCAGCGCTCACGCCCGTCGAGGCCGAATCCCTTGCTCCACCGACTGGAGGTCCGATCCGGGACGCCCGGTAATAGTTGAGCCCGCCGGTGAGCGCACCGGGCTGGCTCCACGCTTCGGTGTACGCGGCGTCATCGGTCGAGCTGAACCGGCCCGCTTTGCGGGGGGCTTCGAAGAAACGGAGGAGCGGCGCGTAGTGATCGGCCGACAGAACCGATTCGGCCTGCGAGGATCGGAAAAACAGCATGTACTGGCTGGCCCGCTGCTGGGCCGAATCGTGATTCAACAGGTCACTGAACACCGCGGGGTGCGGGGCGTTGATGATCACGAGCTTGTCGAGCAGCTCGGGATACCGGATGGCGAAGGCCCAGGCAATCGCCCCGCCCCAGTCGTGTGCCACCAGCGTAAATGGGCCGCCGCCATTCAGGTGGTGCGCCAGCTGTCGAATGTCCTCGATGATCGCCGCGGCGCGATAGTCCTCGAGGGCTGACGGCTTGTCGGACAGATTGAACCCGCGGAGGTCGGGGGCGACGGCCAGGTGGTCCTGACCGAACTCGGCCAGCTGGTCCTTCCAGGCGTACCAGAATTCAGGAAAGCCGTGGAGGAACAGGATGAGTCGACCCGCTCCCTGCCTGACGTAGTGAAGGCGAATGCCGTTTACCGAGGCGTACTCGTCTTGCATGGTTCGGCCCCCTTGGGCGGATCCGGTTGACGCGGTGCCAAGCAGGAGACAGGCGGCGATCGTCGCGCCCCACATGGCAAGGGTACGCAGGGGACCGGCCGGGAGATCCACCGGCGAGATCTCGGGTACCGGGCCGTCCGAGGGCCCGCGGCCTCCCGGGGTCCCGACCGCGCCGAAAGTGAAAGTATCTGTCATGGTTGGCCTAGGATCGATTCGAGGATCAATTTATCCGGCGACCGTCCAAGCGGCGAGTGCATATTTGACCGTCCAGTCGGATCTCAGGGCATTCAGGGAGGGGCTTCATGGGCTCGATCGTCATCGGCATGATACTGTATCCCCAGTTCACTCACCTGGACTTGACGGGGCCGTTCGAAGTCTTCGGTCGGATACCGGGAGCATCGGTGCTGGCGTTGTCGGCGACGCTCGATCCGGTGACCAGCGACACGGGGCTGAAAGTGCTCCCGGACCAGACGTTCGCCGAGTCCCCGCCGCTCGATGTTCTGTGCGTTCCCGGGGGTCCCGGCGTCAATCGGATGCTGGAAGACCCGACGTTTCTGGAATTTTTGCGGGTCCAGGGAGCGCAGGCCCGATACGTGACGTCCGTGTGCTCCGGGTCGCTGCTGCTCGGGGCCGCCGGGTTGCTCAAGGGGTATCGGGCGTCGAGCCATTGGATGTCCATGGAATTTCTGCCCCTGTTCGGGGCCATCGCCACGGACGCCCGGGTGGTGGTGGATCGGAACCGGGTTACCGGAGGCGGTGTCACTGCAGGCATCGACTTCGGACTGGTCCTGGCTGCGGCCCTCGCAGGTGAGGACACGGCGAAGCGGATTCAGCTGATGCTGGAATACGATCCCGGCCCCCCGTTCGATTCGGGCTCGCCGAAGCGGGCCGATCCCGCGGTCGTTGCCGCGGTCCGGGAGCAGGGAGCAAGGTATCTTGACGAGCGTCGGACGATCGCCATGAGGGCCGCGACTCGAATCGAGTTCTAGGGGAGGAAGCGAGAACGCTGATTGGCCGGGGCGAGCGGGCAGGCGTCATATCGGCCGAACAACCGGTACCGCCAGAACGCTACCACGTCATAGAGCGAATCACGAATGTCCCTGGGGATCAGCCGGAAGATCGCGAGCGCTTTCCAGGGCCACCCGAGGTAGGACAGGATCGCGAATACTGCGGTGGATCGAATAGAGATCTTCCCTCCGGCCACCATGACGAGGGAATCAACGCCGGCCATCTCCGGATGCAATTGCAGTATGCGCCGACCAGTGTCACCCGACAGGGGCGCGAACATCATCGCGCCGTCGGAATCCACGCGCAGCAGGAACCTGACCCAGCCGTTGCACAGGGCGCAGTAACCATCGAACAGCAGCAGCGGCGGATCAGACAAGGCCAGCTTCTCGCAACTCCTCTTCGAAATCCGGCGCCGGTCGGCGAGGCCGACGGAAATACCACCACTGCTCCATGACATCGTGGCCGTTTTCCTTGGCAACCGCCTCACCGAAGATCGGGGCGCACTCAACGGTCAGGTCGCGGAAGGCCTGGTCGAGCTTGGCCAATTTCTTGTCAGGTCCCATCCGTTCGTCGTCGTCGGCGGCCTCGATGGCACCGGCGAGGATGTCTCGCAAGTCCATGTCGTTGAGATAGTCGTCGAACGTGAGGTCGTACCCCTCCTCGACCGCGTCAACGAGACTCGCCCAATGGGCAATGAGACCGTCCAGGCCTCCCTTTACCACGCTGGGGGCGCAGCCGCGACGCCGCAAGTATTGTCGGACTCGATCTGGCTGGTGGGTCATTGTTCCTGTCTCCGTCGCGCCTGGCGTCGGAAATACGCCTCGCCGTCGTTCGGTCGAAAGAAAGTTCGGATGGTCCCGTCCGGATCAAATGCCCCGAAGGCACCCGACCCACGGTCGAACCGGCTCATGGTGCCGTCCGGCCGCCTCACTTCCAGAATGTCGCCGCCGGCCGGCAGGTCCCGCAAACGTTGGGCGGCTCTCACGTACTCGGCCCTGGTATATCCATCGAACTCGCCGCCATGTTTCGTGAAGTGCCGGTCGAGGGCCTGTTCGGACCGGAAGCCAATCCCGATCCGGACGGACGGCGTTGTCGGAGCCGCGGCCGGTGCCTGTTCGGCGGGCCGCTGCTCCAGCGCAGGCGCGGACCGGCAGGCCACCGCGACCAGCCCGAGGACCAGCAACCGCGATACAATGCCAACTTCTCGCCGAACGGTCAACATCTGACGGATTCCGGAAGTTGAAGGGAGGGCCGGCCATGGTGATCGATGATGCCGTCGTCTTTGTTCGATACTGGCGTGGCGTTCGGGAACGGACCCGCCGGCTGTTGCCGTTGGTACCCGAGGACCGGCTTGAATGGTCTCCCTCGGCGGGGCGATGGTCGTTTGGTGATCTCTTCCGTCACTTGGCCGCGATCGAGCGCTGGATGTATGGTGAGAATGCCCTTGGACGGCCGAGTCGTTACCCCGGGCACGGTCTGGATCTGGCTCAGGGCCGGCCGGCCATTGGGTCGTTTGTCGATCAAATGCATGAGGGGGCCTGCGGGATCTTCGAGAGTCTCTCTCCCGCTCAATTGGCCGGCCCGAGCCTCACGCCGGCCGGGGTCACCATCACGACCTCCAAGTGGCTGCGGGCCATGGTTGAACACGAAGCTCACCATCGGGGCCAGATCCATCTGATGCTCGGGTTGCTCGGTGTACGGGCGCCCCAGATCTTCGGCTTGACAGAGGAAGAGGTGAAGGCCCGATCCATGGGGTGACTCAGGAGCGCCGACCCTCATACCATCCCCGAATGGGCCTGGGCGAGTAGGGCGCCTCCAACGCGGCGGTTTCCGCAGGTGACAGTACCAGGGTCAAGGCCCGAGCCGCAGCCTCGAGCTGATCCAACTTGGTGACGCCGACGATGGGCGAGGTGACGCCCGGTCGGCCCAGCAGCCAGGCCAAGGCTGTTTCCGCTGGTGATACTCCCCGGGCTGCCGCCACGGCGGCGTTGGCGGCCACAATCGCCTGGTCGCCCGGATGATCATAGAGCTGAGGGGTGAGCTGATCGCTGGACGACCGGGCGGTTGCCGCGGGAGCCGGCGGCCTCGCAAGGATGCCCCGGGCCAGGGGCGACCACGGCATGAGGCCGAGGCCCTGGTCGAGGCACAGGGGGATCATTTCGCGCTCTTCTTCCCGATACAGCAAGTTGTAGTGATTCTGCATCGAGACGAATCGGGGGAACCTCTCGGCGGCCCCGATGGCCAGGGCCTTCATCAACTTCCAGGCGTACGTCGTGCTGGCCCCGATATAGCGAACCTTCCCCTGGCGGACCAGGAGCTCGAGGGCCTCGAGCGTTTCTTCGATCGGCGTCTCCGGGTCGAACCGATGCAATTGATAGAGGTCGATCGTCTCGACGCCAAGCCGTCGGAGGCTCGCGTCGCAGGCCTGAACGACATGTTTGCGTGAGAGGCCGCCCCTGTTGGGGGCGCCCCCGCCCATGTCGAAGAAGACTTTCGTCGCGATGACGATCTCTTCGAGCCGGCCGTATTCCTTGAGCAGGCGGCCGGTGACCTCCTCGCTTCGCCCAAGCGAGTACATATCGGCGGTGTCGAAGAACGTGATGCCCAGCTCGATGGCGCGACGGAAGAAGGGGCGAGAAGCGGCTTCGTCGAGGACCCAGGGCCGCCAGGCGGGATCGCCGTAGCTCATGCAGCCAAGGCACAGGCGGGACACGGTCAGGCCAGAACTGCCAAGACGAGTGTATTGCATGTCCGAGAGATATCGCCGGGTTCGCTCCCGGACAAGCTACGGGTTTCCGCCCTGGAGGCTGGCCCAGAGGTGCATCATCGCGTAGGACCGCCACGGCCGCCATCGCTCCAGAGTTGCGGTAGCTCGGCGACGGGAAACGCCAAGCGCGGCCAACGCATGGGCGACGCCCAGGTCCGTCGCGAGCGAAACGTCCGGGTCGCCGAATGCCCGAAGGCGGATGTAGCCGGCCGTCCAGGGGCCGATGCCACGCCAGCGTCGCAGGGCCCGATCGGCTTCCTCGGCTGGCAGACCAGCGATGGCGGTCCAATCGAGCTGGGCTTGGACCGTGGCGATGGCGAGACCCGCAATGGCCTCGGCCTTGGCCCCGGTGAGGCCACATGCGCGGATCTGGCCTACGGGTACCCCGGCGAGAACCTCGGGCCCTGGGAAGGCGTTGGAAACGGGATGATTGCCGGTGGGGGATCCGGGGCCCAACCGGGTCACCAGACGAGCGAGGACTGAGCGGGCGGCTGCGACGCTGATCAACTGTCCAACTATGGCCCGAACCGCTGCCTCAAACGGATCGGCGAGCTGAGGAATCCGAATCCCCGGCCTTCGTCGAACCAGATTGGCCAACACTCGATCGGTGGCCGCCAGGCCCTGAAACGGCCTGAGGTCCCGGTCGAGATCGAGAAGACGTCGTCCCCAGGACCGCTCCAGGCCGGAGATCACCGGGACAATGCCGGCCCGTAATTGACCGCGGCTCAGCATAGCCGTGCCAAGCACCAGGCCGCGGGGAGTTGATATCAGCCTGCGATACTGGCGTGCATCGCCGTGTTCCAGCCCAGGGATGGCCCGGTGGGCAAGGAACCCGAATAACCAGGCGCTATCGACTCCACCGAGGGCGCCGCTATCGCTGTCGAGGCGAACCACGCTCGACGGCCAGCAACCGTTCTTTCATCGGAAGACCCCAGCGGTATCCGGCCAAGGAACCATCTCCGCGAATCACCCGATGGCAAGGGACCACGACGGCCAGGCGATTGTGAGCGATCGCGCCGGCGACCGCCCGGACGGAGCGTGGCTTGCCAATCGCCCCGGCGATCTCGGCATATGAACGGGTGATTCCGCGGGGTACCTCCAGCAGTGCCCGCCAGACCCGTTCCTGAAACGCTGTGCCCCGAAGATCAAGCGATACCGGCCCGGTCGTCCCGACCTTTCCTCCAATTTCCTGTCCGACCCGACGCACCAGGTTGGTCAGCCAGGCGTCGGCGCCCCGATCGATGCGAACGCGGTCGGCCTTGGGGAACTCAGCGGCCAGGGCGACTTCGAGACCGGCATCAGTGGTTCCCGGCAACACGGCACATACCCCCCGATCCGTGACCGCTACGAGCAGCCGGTGGGCGATCGGTGAATCGACGATCGTGTACCTGATGGCCAAGCCCTTGGCTCCTCGGGCGAATTGTCCCGGCGTCATGCCAAGCTCACTCCCGGCTCGTTCGTAGACTCGGCTGCTCGATCCGTAACCGGCATCGTAGGTGGCTCGAGACACCGCCATTCCGCCGCGTAACGCCGCGCGAAGTCGGTCCTGCCGTCGTCGATCCTGGAACGTACGGGGTGACATCCCGTACCGAGCCTTGAAGCGGCGCTGCAGGTGACCAGCCGACAACGCGACCAGGCTGGCCAGCCGGTCAAGGGTCAGGCGTGCCTCGGTCCCCTCCAGCAGCCGACGGGCAGCGGCTACGGGATCGCTGACCGGAAGGTCGGGGTGACAGCGCCGGCAGGCGCGATAGCCCCCGTCCCGGGCGGCCGCTCCGTCCTGGAAAAAGCTGACGTTGGTCCGGTTTGGTCGACGGGCCGAACACGATGGCCGGCAATAGACGCCGGTGGTTCGAACGGCGAACACGAAACGGCCGTCGAGGGCCGGATCCCGGGCAACGACGGCAGCCCACGCTGAGGCAGGGGTCCAGGTGGCTTTAAACGGCATGGTCATGATCATGGGGTCGTTCTCCTTGGCTGTCCAGGTTAGTGCCAAACGCCGAGGGCGGCTATCCGAAAGTTGCGATGTATTCATGGCCGAGGATGGGCCCGCGTTGCGCGACTGGGGGGGCCCGGTTTCCTTTGTCGGCTTCCGATTCCCGGCCTCCTGGAGACTCCGATGCGAACGACCCTGCGGTTGCTGGCGTGTGTGGTGGCTGGTGCGACCGCTACCACGGCGGTAGCCCAGACCAAACCGGACCTAGTGTCGTTTACCGCCGATCTGGGTTTCGTGAGCGCCGCCGGAAATACCAGCGTGACGACCTTCAACTTCGGCGACAAGTTCCAGACTCAAACGGCAGACAAGCGCCTCATCTTCGCGCAAATGTTCACCGGGGTTCGAAGCGAGGCGGATGGGGTCAGGAATGCGGAGAACTACCGGGGCCAGCTGCGGCTCGACTACGGTGTCGGCGGCCGAGTATACCTGTTTGGCCTGACCGGATGGGATCGCAATGTGCCGGCCGGCGTCTCGCGGCGCTTCGAGGAAACGATCGGGCTCGCGGTGAAGGCGGCCGGTCTCG
>JANXXJ010000366.1 GCA_025350665.1 Gemmatimonadota bacterium
ATCCCGATGGCCGCGATCCCGACCTCCGTTACGGCCACCGAGACCGACCTGGCCCAGGTCGCCGCCGCGATGGCCATCGTCAAGGCCCACCGGACCCACGGCCACCTCGCCGCCCGGCTCGATCCGCTCGGCAGCGAACCCCTCGGGGACCCCGCGCTCGACCCCGAACCGCTCGGCCTCACCCAGGAAGTCATGGGGCGAATCCCGTCCGGCCCGCTCCGGGTCGCGGTCGCGGGGGCCACCCTCGCAGAAGCGCTGCCCCGCCTCCGGGCGACCTACTGCGGCACGATCGCCTACGAAGTGGAACACATCGCCAGCCACGAGGAACGGGTCTGGCTCCGTCAGCAGATCGAGTCCGGCGGCCACCGCCGGCCGCTCGACCGCGACGCCCGAGTGGCACTGCTCGACCGGTTGATCCAGGTCGAGTCGTTCGAACGATTCCTCCACAAGTCGTACCTGGGACAGAAGCGGTTCTCAATCGAAGGCGTCGATCTGCTGGTTCCGATGCTCGACGCCGTAATCGACATGGCGGCCGACCAGGGGGCCCGTGAGGTTGTGCTGGGCATGGCGCACCGCGGCCGGCTCAACGTGCTGGTTCACACCCTCGGCCGGCCCTACGTAACCGTCTTCGGCGAATTTGAGGGCAAGAAGCCCGGCAAAGAGGGTGAGGACACCGGCACGGGCGACGTGAAATACCATCACGGAGCCGAGGGCGCGTTCGTGACCCGGTCCGGCCGTTCGATCACGGTCGCGCTGGCCCACAACCCGAGCCATCTCGAATTCGTCGGCGCCGTGGTTGACGGGCGGGCCCGCGCCCGGCAAACCCAGCGAAAGGCTGCGGAGGCGTATCATGATCCCTCGGCGGCGCTCCCGGTCACGATTCACGGTGATGCGGCCTTCGCGGGCCAGGGCGTGGTCCAGGAAACGCTCAATCTGGGCGCGCTGCGCGGCTACCGGACCGGCGGCACGATTCATCTGATCACCAACAACCAGATCGGTTTCACGACCGATGCCGCGGACTCGCGCTCCACCCGGCACGCCAGCGATCTGGCCAAGGGCTTCGACATCCCGATCATCCACGTGAACGCCGACGACGCCGAAGCGTGTCTGGCCGCGGTCCGGCTCTCGATGATGTACCGGGAACGGTTTCGCGCGGACGTGCTGATCGACCTGATCGGGTACCGCCGGCACGGCCACAACGAAGGCGATGAGCCGGCGTACACGCAGCCGCTGATGTCCGAGCGAATCAAGGCGCACCCGAGCGCCCGCGAGCTCTACGCCGCGGCCCTGGTGGCGGACGGCGCCTTGACGGCCGAGGAAGCCCAGGGGCGCTACGATGCGGCCTATCAACACCTGGTCGAGCAGCAGCAGGGGTTCAAGACGTCGATCAGCCAACCCAAGCCGGCCGAGGCCGCGCCGACGAAGATCGTTCGCGAAGACCCCGCAACCGCCGTCGATCGTGACAGCCTGGTCGGCCTGAACGATCAGTTGCTGGCCTATCCGGAGGACTTCACGGTCCATCCCAAGCTCAAACGGCAACTCGAGCGACGTCGGACCACCATGGGCCCCGAAGGCGGTATTGACTGGGGGCACGCCGAGTCCCTGGCCTTCGCATCGCTGCTGTCAGAGGGCGTCCCGATCCGGTTCACCGGACAGGATGTGGAGCGCGGGACTTTCTCCCATCGCCACCTCGTCCTCCATGACGCGGGGAACGGGACCACGCTCTGCACCATGCAGCGGCTGCCCGGCGCCCTGGCGTCGTTCGAAGTCCACAACAGCCCCTTGTCCGAGTTGGCGGCCCTGGGCTTCGAATACGGATACGCCACGGCGGCGTCGGACGCGCTGGTCCTCTGGGAGGCTCAGTTCGGTGATTTCATCAACGGTGCCCAGGTCATCGTCGACCAGTTCATCGCGGCGGGCCTGTCGAAGTGGGGCGTGACCTCCCGCCTCACCCTGCTCCTGCCGCACGGCTACGAGGGCCAGGGTCCTGAGCACTCCAGCGCCCGTCTGGAGCGGTTCCTCCAACTCGCGGCGGAGGGCAACATCCGGATCGCCAACTGCACCACGGCAGGACAGTACTTTCACTTGATCCGGCGACAGGCGCGCCGGATCCGTCAGCGCCCCCTGATCGTGTTCACGCCCAAAAGCCTCCTCCGGCTGCCGGCCGCCTGCTCCACGCTCGACGATCTGGCGAGCGGGCGTTTCCTGCCGGTGATCGACGACGACGTCGCCGCCCGGACCCGGGGCGGCGCGGTCAGCCGGGCTGTGCTCTGTTCCGGCAAGGTCTACTATGATCTGATCGCCGAGGCGGCGAAGCGGCCGGAGCACGAACGACCGGCCGTGATCCGGATGGAACAGCTCTATTCATTCCCCGAGACCGAACTTCGCGAGATCCTGGCGGGGTACCCCGCGATCCGCGAGCTGATCTGGTGCCAGGAAGAGCCCCGCAACATGGGCGCGTGGACATTCGCCGGGCCGCGGCTCCGGGCGATCCTGCCTAACGACATTGCCCTGGGGTATATCGGCCGGCCCGACCGCGCCAGTCCGGCGGAGGGGTATCACCACGCCCACACCGTCGAACAGGAGCGGATCGCACGGGAGGCGATCGGCTGAGCCCGCCGGCCATCGAGGCGCGGCCCGGGTTCAACCGGTGGTTGATTCCGCCGGCGGCGCTCGCCATTCACCTGTCGATCGGGCAGGCGTACGCCTTCAGCGTGTTCAACCTGCCGCTCTCGCGGGCCATCGGCATCACCGAACCGGCACCGGGAGACTGGAAGCTGACCCAGTTGGGCTGGGTCTTCACCCTGGCCATCGTGTTCCTCGGCCTCTCGGCCGCGACCTTCGGGCGATGGCTCGAACGGGTCGGACCCCGCACCAGCGGGCTGGTCGCCGCCGCCTGCTGGGGCAGCGGATTCCTGATCGCGGCGCTCGGCGTGCGCCTGCATGCGCTCTGGCTGATTCTGCTGGGCTACGGCGTGATTGGCGGCTGCGGTCTCGGCCTGGGCTATATCACGCCGGTCTCCACGCTGATCAAATGGTTCCCCGACCGCCGCGGAATGGCGACCGGAATGGCGATCATGGGGTTCGGCGGCGGCGCGATGATCGCCGCTCCGCTGTCGGCCGCCCTGATGGCGCATTTTGCCACCCCGGCGTCGGTCGGCGTCGCCGAAACGTTCGTCACTCTGGGTCTGGTCTACGCTGGATTCATGACGATCGGCGCGCTGCTCTTCCGGGTCCCGCCGGCCGACTGGAAGCCCGCGGGCTGGACCCCGCCTACGGCGACCCGCGCGCTCGTCTCCATCCACAGCGTCCACCCGACCACGGCGATCACGACCCGAGCCTTCTGGCTGCTGTGGGCCGTCCTCTGCCTCAACGTCACGGCGGGCATCGGGGTCCTCGGCCAGGCGAGCGCCATGATCCAGGAGGTCTTCCGCGGCTCCGTCAGCACCGGCGCGGCCGCCGGTTTCGTCGGCCTGCTGAGCCTCTTCAACATGGGCGGGCGATTCTTCTGGTCGTCGCTGTCCGACCGAATCGGCCGGAAGCCGACCTACGCGATCTTCTTCGGCGCCGGCCTCGGATTGTATCTGGCCATTCCGGCTCTGGGATCGGCCGGCAATGTGGGCGGCTTCGTGGCCTGCTTTGCGCTGATCCTGACCATGTACGGCGGCGGATTTGCGACGATTCCAGCCTATCTGTCCGATCTCTTCGGCACCCGCTTCGTCGGGGCCATCCACGGTCGGCTGCTGACCGCCTGGTCGACGGCCGGCGTGCTGGGCCCCGTGCTCGTCAACTACATCCGCGCGTTCGAGCTGGCCCGCGGCGTGGACAAGGCCCAGGTCTACAACACGACGATGTACCTGATGGCGGCGTTGCTGGCGGTGGGATTCTTCTGCAACCTCGCGGTCCGGCCGGTCGATTCGAAAGCCCATCTCGCGGACGAGACCCCGCCGCCGTCACGCGATGCGGGGAGAAAGGCGAACGGTGGAGCCGTCCGCGCCCGGTGGACTCCTGGATTCGTTGCCGCCTGGCTGGCCGTCGGGATACCTATGGCATGGGGAATCCTCGCCACATTGGCGAAGGCGGCCCAGCTCTTTCGATAGGACGCGAAGCTAGAGGGGTTTCTCGACCAGGCCGCGGACGGTCTGCTTGATTCCGTCCGAAAGATTGTCCCCGTAGTGGAGCAGGAACACTCCACGGGAGCGGCGGGCCAGGATGAAGCCGAGGAACGGCATGTCGGCCTTGGCGGCGTTGCAACTCTTGCAGGCCAGCACCAGGTTGTCCGACCGGTCGTAGGCGGTCTTGCCCTTCCGGGGCTGGACGTGGTCGAGGGTAAGTGTGTCGGGCGGGAACAACTCGCCGCAATAGGCACACACCGGTCCGTGCAGGGCGATCAACTCGTCCCGATGGCCCTGATAGGATTTGCTCCCGGTCCGGCGAAGGGTCTCGGAACTCCGAGCGACAGTGGGGGAGCCAGCACTGCGACGACGTCTTGGTTTACGCACGGGGGAGGAATGTAACCGGGTTCCCCCTTTTCGGGCGACCCGGCGCTGGTATCGCACCGGACCCTCCGCTATTTTCTTCCCTCCGTAGGACGCCCGTCACCAGCCCCAACTTTCGCCAGCCCTGCACAAAGGAGCGCGCTTGTCGGTGCCCGACTCGCTCGATCCGTCCCTCGCCTGGACGACCATCAACACGATCCGCACCCTCGCCATGGATGCGGTCGAACAAGCTCAGTCCGGCCACGCCGGAACCCCGATGGGTCTGGCCCCGGCGGCCTACGTGTTGTGGAGCCGCCACCTGCGCCACGCCCCGAGCCGGCCTGACTGGGCCGACCGCGATCGCTTCGTGTTGTCGTGCGGCCACGCGTCGATGCTGCTCTACTCGCTGCTCCATCTCTCCGGCTACGACCTGTCGCTCGACGACATCAGGCACTTCCGCCAGTGGGGATCCCTCACACCGGGGCATCCGGAGCGCGGCCACACGGCCGGCGTGGAAACCACGACGGGGCCCCTGGGACAGGGGATCGGCAACGCCGTTGGTATGGCGATGGCCGAGCGGTATCTGGCCCAGCGGTTCAACCGGCCCGGTCACTCGATCATCGATCACCAGACCTGGGTCATCGCCAGCGACGGTGACTTGATGGAGGGGATCGCAAGCGAAGCCGCCTCCCTGGCCGGTCATCTGCGACTCGGCAAACTCACCGTGATCTACGACAACAACCGGATCACGATCGACGGCACCACGGCCATCTCGTTCACCGAGGATGTCGGCCGGCGGTTCGAGGCCTACGGCTGGCGGGTCGACACCGTGGCCGACGGCAATGATCTCGAAGCGATCGACGCGGCCCTCACCCGAGCCGCCGACGACCAGGCCCGCCCGTCTCTGATCGTCCTCCACACGGTGATCGGTGACCCCGCCCCCACCAAGCGCAACACGCCCGAGGCCCACGGCGCCCCGTTCGGCAAGGAGGAGATCGCCAGGACCAAGGCGATCCTGGGCTGGCCCGCCGACCCGTTTCACGTTCCGCCAGAAGCCCGGCAGGATCTCGGCCGGTGCACCGCGCGGGGAGGCGCACTCGCCGCGGATTGGGATGCCCGGATCGATCGCTACCAGGCTGAGTTCCCGGCGCAGGCGGACGAACTGCACGACTGGCTCGACGGTCACCTCCGGATTGACTGGGACGCCACCCTGCCGGTCTTCAAACCGACCGACGCACTGGCCTCGCGACAGGCCTCCGGCACCACCCTGAGCGCCCTGGCCGCCAAACTGCCCAATCTGGTCGGCGGTTCTGCCGACCTGGCCGGCAGCACCGGTACCGCGATCAAAGGCGCCACGCTCTTCGGCGCCACCGGGCCGGGACAATCGGTGGCCTGGGGCATCCGGGAACACGCGATGGGCGCCGCGATGAACGGCATGGCGGCCCACGGCGGCATCCGGCCCTTCGGCAGCACCTTCCTGGTCTTCGCCGACTACATGAAGCCGTCAATCCGCCTCGCGGCCCTGATGCATCTGCCGGTGATCTACATTTTCACCCACGACTCGATCGGTGTCGGTGAAGACGGGCCCACTCACCAGCCCATCGAACACCTCGCCATGCTGCGCGGCATTCCTAACCTGACCGTCTTCCGCCCGGGCACGCTGGCCGAAACCGCCCAGGCTTGGCGCGCGGCGCTCGAACGGCACGACGGACCGACCGCGTTGATCATGTCGCGACAGAAGCTTGCGGCCTTCGACCACGCCTCGGCGAACGCCGAGGGGGCTCGCCGCGGCGGCTACATTCTGGTCGAACCCCCGGTCCCGCCCCAGGCGATCGTGCTCGCGAACGGGTCCGAGCTCGGCCTCGCCGTTGCCGCTGCGCGGCAGCTGACCGAGGGCGGCGTGCCAACCCGCGTGGTGTCACTGCCATCATGGGAGTTGTTCCGAGCCCAGCCGGGGACCTACCGCGATCAGGTCCTGCCCCCCGCGATCCGGGCCCGGGTCTCGGTCGAGGCCGCCTCGACCTTCGGCTGGCTCAGTTGGGTCACGGAACGGGGCGAGTCAATCGGCATCGATCATTTCGGCGCCTCGGCTCCGGGCGACCGCCTGTTCAAGGAATTCGGAATCACCGTCGAACACGTGGTCGAGGCCCTGCGCCGCGCCCACCAGCGGAGCAACTGATGACCAACCCCCTGGTACGTCTCGGGAAGCTGGGCCAGAGCCCCTGGTACGACTTCATCACCCGGGACCTGATCCGCTCCGGCACGTTGCGCCGATTGATCGAGCAGGATGGACTGCTCGGCATGACATCCAACCCGACGATCTTCGAGAAGGCGATCGCGGGAAGCGCCAACTACGACGCCGATATCCGGGCTCTCACCGCCAACGGCCTCAACCCTGCGGCCATCTTCGAAGCGCTCGCCGTCGCCGATGTCCAAGCCGCCTGCAACGAGTTTCTCCCCGTCTACCGCGCCACCGGCGGGCGCGACGGCCAGGTGTCGCTCGAGGTGTCACCCGCTCTGGCCAACGACACCCTTGGGACCATCACCGAGGCGCGCCGGCTCTGGTCATCCCTCGGCCGACCCAATGCCATGATCAAGATCCCCGGCACCCAGGCCGGGTTGGCGGCCATCACCGAGTGCATCGCGGCGGGCATCAACGTCAACGTGACACTGCTGTTCGCCGTCAGCCGCTACGAGGCGGTCATCGATGCCTATCTCGCCGGTCTCGAGGCTCGAACCGCCAGGAACCTGCCCATCGATGGCATTGCGTCAGTGGCCAGTTTCTTCGTGAGCCGGGTCGACAGCCGAGTGGACGGATTCCTCGACCAGAAGAGCGGCGGCCAGGCCCTCCGGGGCACAGCCGCTATCGCCAACGCGGCGACGGCGTACGCCGCCTTCGAACGGGCGATCGCTACGCCCCGCTGGGCCGCACTCGCCGCCAAGGGTGCCCAGCGCCAACGACCCCTGTGGGCCTCGACCAGTACCAAGGACCCGCGCCTGCCTGATACGTACTACGTCGAGGCACTCGTCGCCCGGGACACGGTCAACACCTTGCCGCCGGAGACCTACAACGCCTATCGCGATCACGGGGATCCGGTCGTACGGATCGATCAGGCCATGGCGGCCGCACCGGCCCAACTGGCTGCCGTCGCGGCCCTGGGTATCGACCTCACGGATGTAACCGGTTTTCTGGAAGACGACGGCGTGGCCAAGTTTGCCGCGTCCTATCGCTCACTGCTGGCGGGAATTGAATCAAAGATGGGAACCCTCACCAGCCGCTAACCGCCGCGGCTGGGATCGCGTTTCGCGGTGTCAGCCGGAACCCGGATCGTCTCGGATTTCGCCTTCTTTTCCCTGGGACGGCGGGCCGGCGGAGGGCGGGTCCACAAGGCGATCACGCCACAGCGTGCCGACGCGCCCTCGAGCTCCGCCGGCGTCTCCGCAGGGCCGGTGTAGATCTCAATCCCCTCGATTTCCTGAACCGGCGTAAGCCACAGCACCGCCTGCTCCGTGGGGATCCCGTCCATGAAATACCCCGGCGAACAGCCCCGCGGCGCCCGCGCCATCCGGGCGACGCAGATCTGCGAACCTCGACACTCGATCCGGACGCCCGGCACCGTTCGAAGCGCATCCGGCAGCGTGGCCACCTGCCGCGCCTCGAGGTGCTCACGAGTGATGTATCGACCGAGACCCTCGGACTTGCGACGGATCCAGTCGGCCGGCCCGTGGTTCATCCGCTCTTCGACGGTGAGCTCCGGCAGGTTCACGGCCTCCGGATCCGCTTCGAACTCCAGGTCGATCGTCTCGCCGGCCTTGAGCGCCAGAGGTGAGGTCATCGTCGTGAACCCGATGGCCGCGGCCTGAATGACGTAGTCCCCGGCTTCGAGCCCGGTGAAACTGAAGGCGCCGCTGGGACCGCTGGTGACGACGAGCGCCGTGCCTGCCAGGGAGATCCGCGCTCCTTCGATCGGACGTTTGGCGCGGATATTGGTAATGATCCCCCGGATCTCTCCGCGCTTCTGGGCCGCGACCGGCGAGGCCATGACGGCGACGGTCGCCACCGCCGCCAACAGACGACGGAACTCAGCGATCACGGCGCTCCCCCCGTCTGGTCCAGACCCCGATCGCACCACCGCATCGGGCCGCTTCATTGTTCAGTTCGGGCGGCGTTTCCGACGGGCCGCGGTAGAGTTCGACACCTTCGATGTCCATCGGCGGCGTGTTTTCGAGCACCGCGAGACTGGTGTGCTGATCATCGACGAAGATCGCCGGTCCGCATCCGCTCGGGTCCTGATTGAGCCGGATCAGGCACGTGAACCCCCGACAATCCGCCCGAACTCCTGGAAGAAACCGGATCATGTCCATGATCCGCATCGGATTGCGTCTGGCAATTTCATCTCGGGTGATGAACCGGCCGTGCCCCGCAGACTGGCGGCGCTCGAAGGTCGTCAGCGGCTTGACCAGATCCGGTTGCGGCTCACCCTCGACAAAGATCGTCGGCAGCAGTTGGCCCACACTGTCGGTGCGAAACTCGACGTCCTTCTGCTCCCCTTCGTTGATCTGAATCAAAGCATAGAGCGGCGGATACCCGATCAGGTTCGCCTGAAGCCGGTAGGGCCCGGGCTTGAGACCCGTGAAGGAGAACCGGCCGACCGAATCGGTCGCGACTGTTTTCCGGAGATTGAGGAGAACCACACGAGCGCCCGGAACCGGAGCGCCGTCGAAATTGTTGACCCGTCCAGAGATCGTGGCGGGCCGGAGCTGCCCATGCGCACGCGTGGGGATCGCCAGAAGTCCCACTGAGGCGGCCAGGGCAGCACGCTTCCAGTCCAGCATGGCCGAGCCCCCTTTCCGGGGTCTGAAGAGGCGCCGGGCGGATTCGAACCGCCGATGGAGGTTTTGCAGACCTCTGCCTTACCACTTGGCTACGGCGCCGGAAGGGCGATAAAACTCGCACCGCCCATCGGCCACCCGCAAGGGAACTGAGGTCGCTTTACCATACGACTCCAGCCCGCCTCGTGGTGACACCGGGTTCCAACCTGAACCGCTCGTCCTACTCCTTGACGACCCGGACCGCAGTGACGTAGTAGTGGGTATCCCCAAAGCAGGACGTCGGAACCCCGGGATGCTCGCTGTAGTGGAGAGCGACCTTCTGGCCCAGCGCCCCGTTGACCAGCTTCGCGACGTCGTCGTCCCGAACGGTGAAATACCAGATCGTGGGAGACGCCGCACCCGGCGTGATGTTGAGCTCACCTTCCCAGGTCTTACAGATCCAGCCTTTCCGCGAAAACTTGTAAAGTCCGCCGGAACGGTCCCCGTCGGAGTAGCTCCAGGTCAGGGCGGTCGCGGTATAGATCCCGAATAGCAGGAGTGGGGTCACGACGATCGCGGCCGCCCAGACAATCCAGCGACGGCGCGGCTTCGAGGGGACGACGCCTGGAGCGGCCTCGTCCGGTGTCGGGTCAGTCATGGGGGGGAAGGTACGGGTGGACGGGTCAGCGGTCCAGCCGACCCGAGCTCCCAAAGACAAATCCTTTCCCGAACGCCAGGCGCCACGCGCCCCGGGTCAGGCCGGTCCCGTTGATCCAGGCCAGGTCTACACGAGCCGGCGCCAGGTCGCTCGCCACCGTCAGCCCGAACCGGAGACCGACCCCGACCGAATACCCGGTCCGCGTGGTCTGACCGTCGTACCACGCCCCGCCATAGTCCGCGAACGCCGCCAGCCCGAGCCCGGCGGAGCGGAGAAAATTGTCGGTGACGAGATACCGGTACTCGGTGGCCAGCAGGAAGGCCCGGTCACCGGTGAAGGCGTGTTGGGTAAAACCCCGGGGCCCCAGCCCGAGTCCAAGGTCGAATTCACCACCGGGCATCGGGTTGTGCTGCCAGCCTCGGGCCCCGTGAAGCACAACCATTTGCTTCGGCCCGGGTTTGAGCACGACGGTCGCGGCCACGTGGACCGAGCCGGAATCGAGCCCGCCACTCCCGAACCGGCCCAGCGCCGCACCGAAGACCGTGGCGAATCCGCCGCGCCACCCCAGGCCCGTGCGGACGTTGACCTGCGGCACCACGCCGAAATCCTGATACCCCCACTGTTTCGGCGTGACCCCGAGCCCAGCCCGGACCACGGTGCTGAGGTCCACGTCCTCCTGTCGCCCGAAACCTTCGAAGTCCCGACTCACCAGGAACCGCGCCGCCCGCCATTCGACGTAACCCGTCACCGCCGCCGAGACGCTTCGGCCGATCGTGTCGGTCCGAGCCTGACGAGCGTAGTCGTCCCGCCGGATCTGGCCATCGAGGCCGGCCCGCAGATAACCGGTCGACGAACCGTCGATCGCCATGCTGAGGCCCGACCGGGCCAGCCAGAACCGTCGTTGCAACGTGTCGAGCGCCACGGTGTTACCCTCGTAGAACCGGAACACCCTCTCCTGGCGTTCCTCGCCCGAGAGGTACCAGCTCGATGGCGACTGGAACGAGTAGAAAGGCAAGGCCATCACCCCATAGAACATCCGGCCGTCTGATCGGTCGTCATACAACGCGGTGATCCCGATTCGGCCATCGATCAGCCGGTTCCGCTGAAATGACGTCGTCACCGCGTCCCGGTCCGGCGTCCGGCGATACCGGACCCCGACTCGGGTCGCCGTGCCGAGCAGGTTCAGTTCATTGAGGGCCACCCACCACGTGTTGGCCTTGAGCGACCCGTCGATGCTCCCTTCGATCCGCGTGGTGAAGGCATCCTGGGTTTCCACCCGGAGGACGAGTCCGCTGTCCGCCCGCACCGTATCGACCTTGACCCGGCGGAAGATCCGGAGCGCCCTCAAGCTGCGCTCGGTCTGGGCCGCCGCCGCGGAATCGTAGGCCTCGCCGACTCGCTGGAGGACCTCCCGCCGGACCACGCCGGCCCGGGTGGTGACGTGGAGACCGTTGAAGGCCTTCGCCACGAACCCATGCGCATCGCTTGGGGGAAAGACGTCGCTGGTTTCGATCCGGATCGCTTTGATCAGGCGGGAGGAGTCGGGAGGAGCCTGCGCGACGACGGGGGACGCGGCCAAGGCCGCGAGCAGCGGGAACATCGGCCGGCTCAACATGCGAATACCGCGACCCGAGATTCTCGCGTTAGGCGAGACTTTCGAGCAGCCTCCACAATTCGAGCGCGCTGAACTGCTGAAACCGCTGCACCAAATCCGGCTCGGACATCTCGATGAAGACCCATCCCGTGGTACGTTGGCCGGTCGATGTCACGAAATGGACACGGCCCTTCACCGGAAGGACACCGGTCTGGGTTTCGAGATAGACCTTCCAGGTCAACCCGGCCCGGGCCAGATCGCCCATATGATATGCTCCCGGAACCCCGGGAAGCTCGGCAGGCGAGGTATGCGTCATAAGTCCTTGCTGTGGGCCCGGGTAGGATGGTAGCCGACCGGGAAACCGGACACCAGACCCCAGCCCGATCCGACCCCCTCTCCGACCGAACCCCGATCCCTTACCTTTCGGCCCCGATGACCAGCAACAATCCAGTCTGCGCCGGCTGCGGCACCCGAATCACGGGAAGCTTCTGTTCCGGTTGCGGCGCGAGCGCCGTATCGACCCCCTGCCGGGCCTGCCGGGTCACCCTGGCGCCCGGTGCCCGTTTCTGTCATCGGTGCGGCGTCGCCGCTTTGCCGACGGTCGCCGCCGGGAAAGAACGGCGGGTCTGGGCGGCGGCGGCCTTCGTCGTCGTCATCACGATCGTGATGATCGGCCTCAAACTGGGCCGGGGCCAGGTCGCGGCCCCGACCGTGGCATCAATGGGCAATGCCGGGAACGCCAGCTCGTCCGGCCCGGTCCGCGCCCCGGACATCACCAAGCTGACTCCACGGGAGCGGTTCGACCGGCTCTTCGACCGCGTCATCCGCGCCGCGGAGTCCCAGTCACCCGACACGGTCGCGATGTTCTCGCCGATGGCCCTCGGCGCCTACGAGCAACTCGACCAGGTCGACACCGACGCCCGCTATCACGCCGCCATGATCCACCTCGTCCTCGGCCAGTTCCCCGAAGCCCGGGCACTGGCCGATACGATCCTCGCCACCCAGCCGACACACCTGCTCGCGTTCGTGATCCGGGGCGAGGCGGCCGAACAGCAGAAGGATCAGGCCACGCTCGCCGCGGCCTATCGCGGGTTTCTCGCGGCCTACGACGCCGAAATCAAGGCCGACCGCCAGGAATATTCCGAACACAAGCCGGTCCTTGACGATTTCCGGACCCGGGCGCTCGCGCGCCGCCCCTGACCCATCGCCCTGACCAGACGACTCCATGCTGATCCGTGTTGCCCATTCGCCCGACTCCGATGACGCCTTCATGTTCTACGCCCTTTCATCGGGGCAGATCGACACCGGTGCGCTCGTTTACACTCACGAGCTCCAGGACATCGAGACCCTGAACCGACGGGCCCTGAAGGGCGAGCTCGAAGTCACCGCGGTCTCGATCCACGCCTACGCCTACCTCGCGGACCGGTACGCTCTCCTGTCCAGCGGCTGTTCGATGGGCGACGGCTATGGACCCAGGCTCGTGTCGAAATCACCCCGCCCGAACGACCCGAGGCAGGCCCTGGCCGGCACCCGGATCGCCATCCCGGGGACCATGACCACAGCCTATCTCTCGCTCCGGCTCTACCAGCCCGATTTCGAACCGGTCGTCATGCCGTTCGACCAGATCGAGGACGCCGTCCTCAACGGTGACGTGCCCGTCGGGCTCCTGATTCACGAAGGCCAGCTCACCTACGCGGACCAGGGCCTCCACCTCTGGGATGACATGGGGGCCCTGGTGGCTCGCGGACACCGGCCTCCCCCTCCCGCTCGGTGGCAACGTGGTCCGGCGGGACCTCGGCCCAGCCGTCATGGACCAGGTGGCCCGGGACCTCAAGGCATCGATCGAATATTCCCTGGCCCATCGCCCGAGCGCCCTGGCGCACGCCAGGCAATTCAACCGGGGCATCTCGGACGAGCGCATGGACACCTTCGTCGGCATGTACATCAATCAGTGGACCGTCGACTACGGCGACCGAGGACGTCAGGCGGTCCGGCTCCTGCTCGACCGAGGCCACCAGGCGGGGGTCATCCCCCACCGAGTCGACGTTCAGTTCATCGGATGAGCCACCGGTTGCCCGCGCCGGTCTTGCCGGACGCGGGCAACCGTCACAGATTCATATAGTTAAGCCCTCCAACAAAGGACTCCGCTTGGTGGAGCCGAACGCGGCGCCGTACCAGTTCAACAACGCGCCCAAGGGACCGGTCACCATCCTCGTCGTCGACGACGAGGAACCGATCCGGAACGCCCTGAAACGGTTCCTGTCCCAGCAGCACTTCGAAGTCCTCACCGCGGGCAACGGTGCCGAAGCGATCGACATGCTCCACCGGAGCAAGGTGGCCTGCGTGCTCCTCGACGTCCGGATGCCGGACGCCAACGGGGTGGACCTCGTGCCCCGGGTCCTCGAGATCGAGCCTAACGCCGCGATCCTGATGTTGACCGCGGTGAACGACGCCGCCAGCGCCGCTCTCTGCATGCAGCGCGGGGCAATGGACTACCTCACCAAGCCGGTCGACCTCACCGACTTGCACCGCGCCATCCAGCGAGCCCTTCGCCGCCGCGACACCATGATCGAGAGCCAGCAGATCAACCACTGGCTCAAGGAGGAAGTGGCGATCCGCACGGCGGAACTCCGGATGGAACGGGCCAACCTCGAACGAATCTCGGTCGCGACACTCGAGGCCCTCGTCAACGCTCTCGAGGCGAAAGATCCCTATCTGCGCGGTCATTCCGCCCGGGTCGCCGACCTCGCGGCCACGGTGGCCTCCGAGATGGGGCTCGATGAGGAGGACGTCGAGCTCGTTCGGACCGCGGGCCGGCTCCACGACATCGGCAAGATCGGCATCCGGGAGGAGATCCTCAACAAGCAGGGCCCCCTCACCGACGAAGAGTTCGAACATGTCAAGAACCACACGGTCACCGGCTCACAGATCCTGGCGCCGCTTTCCCACCTGAAGCACATCATCAACGTCGTCCGCAGCCACCACGAACGATGGGACGGCAAGGGCTACCCCGATGGCATCGCGTCGGAACAGATCCCGGTCGGCGCCAGGATCATCGGCGCGGTCGAGATCTACGACGCGCTGACCACGTCCCGGCCCTACCAGGAGAAGATGGTGCCTGAACTCGCCATCGAGCGGCTTCGCGATCTCGTCGGCACCGTGATCGACCCCCAGGTCCACCGTGCCCTCCAGGCCGTCGTCGCCCGGCGCGAAGCCCTGATCTTCCTCGACGACTCGCGTGGCTGATCCGGCCGCCCTCCGGGTCCTCATCGTCGACGACGACCCCGCGATGGTGGCCCTGATCCGAACCCTGCTCCTGGCCGGCGGATACCAGCGCGTTACCGTCTGCACCTCCGCCGCCGCTGCCCTCGCCCACGCCGGCGAGGCCGACCTCATCCTCCTCGATCACCAGCTCCCCGACGACACCGGCATTGATCTGCTGCCCCGATTGATCGGCCGGCCAAGCCCGCCCTCGGTGGTCATGGTCACCGGCGAAGGCAACGAAACGCTGGCCGCCGCGGCGCTGCGAGCGGGCGCGGAGGACTACCTGGTCAAGGACGGACAGCTCCGCGACCTCCTGCCCCAGATCGTCGAACGGGTCCGTCGCCATCGGGCCCTCGAGGAGGCCCAGACCGCGGTCGAGCGCGAACTGGTGCGCGCCGAGCGTCTGGCGGCGATCGGCGAAATGACCGTCACGCTGCATCACGAAATCAACAATCCCCTGATGAGCGCGTCCGCCGAAGTGGAGTTGCTGCTGGCAGACCGGAGCATCAACGGCGATCGGCGAGAAGGCTTGACCTCGGTTCGGGAGAGCCTGCTCCGGATCCGGGACATCATCAAGAAGGCCGGCGACCTCCGGCAGGCATCGAGCGAGGACTATCTGGCTGGACTCCGGATGATCAACCTCGGGAGCGCGGCCGAGGCAGGCATCCACCACCGGGGCCGCGCGCTGCTATGGATCGCCGACGAAGCCACGGCCCGGCTCGCCGCGTTGATTCTTCGCCACGAGGGATTCACCGTTGAACGGGTGGGTTCGGCCCGCGAGCTCACCTCCGGAGCCGCACGGCTCGGCGTGACCCTGGTGGTCGTCTCGGCGCCCGGCGCGAGCGACCCGGCCCAGGCGTTCAGCGGCTTCCGGCCTGACCGGAGTCGTGACTACGCCCTCGTCGCCCTCATCGCCGGTGACACCTCGGCCGCGCGCGCGGCCGGCGCCGATCGAGTACTGCCCCTGCCATTCGATCCAGCCACCCTGTCCGAGGAGCTGCTCTCGGCGGTCGCGAGCCGCCTCGGCCCGTGACCAACTACCGAGGTTGCCGGCCGAGCCGCGGCAACGACGTGTCCTCGCCCGTGGCCGGCGTCAGGTCCCATCCGGCGGTGGCCGGCAGCAGGTGCGCAATCGAGTTGGCGTAGTACTCCAGCAGAGGGCGCGCGCTGGGCAGGATCACCAGATTCCCCGCGTCACGGTAGACCCAGCGCCGAGCGCGGAATGTCCGCCACGCCCGCTCCCACACCTCCGTCACCGCGAGCTCCGACCGGACCATCTTGGCGTTGGTGTCCTTGAGGTAGTCCTTCAGTTCCGCCATCCGGTCCCAGAGGGCATCCATCGACACGGCGCTCGAATGGAACGAAAGCAACGCCGTCGCCACGAAGGGCACCGGCGTCACCGGAATCACCGCGCCAGACCGGGCCATCACCAGATCGGCGAGCCGCTGGATGGCGGGGAGCCGCTCCTCCCGGGCCGTCGCCAGCAGATCCGGACGCTCGCCCGCAAGCCAGGCTCGCACCGAGATCGGCGCGTCGAAGTTGACCGCGACCCGGCCATAGCGCTGTTTCTGCCCCGTGAGAACCAGGAAGCCGTTCCAGAAGGCGAAGCCGACCCACCCGGCCAGCTGTTTCAGGTATGACGGCCGCGGCATGTCCGTCACCAGTTCCCGGATCAGGGTCCGGTCTTCCAGCACCCGGTCGTAGTTGATCGCGACCGGCACGAGCCAGAGATCCCCGTCGAAGCCGGGGTCCCGAAGGGTACCGACGATATAGTCCAGGAGACCGATTTTGGCCGGGCGCAGGGTCCCGTCGCGGCTCAGCCCCCCTTCGGGGAAGATCCCCTGAGTCACCCGGTTTCGGGTGATCAGCTGGACATATCGTTCCAGCACGACATGGTAGAGAGGATCGCGGAACTTCCGCCGGATGAAGTAACTCCCGAAGCTCTTGAAGATGTATTCGAGCGGCCACGTTCGGGCCCATTCCCCGACGGCGTAGCTGATGCTGACGACCTGGGCCAGCACATAGGTGACCACCACGTAGTCCATGTTGGATCGATGGTTCACCAGATACACGACCACGTCTTTTCTGGGAATCCGGCTCAGCGCGCGATGGTCGTGATACTCGACCGTCACCTTGTAGAACAGCCTGGTCAGCAATTTCGAGAAATTGTAGCCGAGCTTGTAGTAGGAGAGCACGTTGAAAAACGGCACAATCTCGTGGATGTACTGGCGGACCATCCCATCGACCTGCTCAGGGGCCAGCCCGTGGGCGGCCGCATGCCGGCCGATTGCCTCCCGGATCACGGGATCGGCCGCGAGTTCGGCCTTGACCCGGCTGGTCGCGGTGAGCTTGTAGCGATCAACCCGTCCCCGGAACTCGAGCACGGTCCGGCGGCCCCAGCTCCGGAGGGCGCGCCGCGCGAGCCAGAGGACCAGGGCAAGCAGGGCGAGGACGCCGCTCGCCACGAGTGGCCACGACCGCAGTCCCATCACCGTACGCTTGGAAGCATGAATCTCCGAGGACCGGACCGCCGCTTGTTCGCCGCCTGCAGCTCGAAGAGGTTGCTCAGGCCGCCTTTACGACGGCTTGTTGAATCCGAAATCCACCTTGGGTACGGCCCGCTCCGCGGCGTCTTCGATTTCCCACAATTCCGCCGGGGTCGCCTTGGCGAGGCCGGTAACGAGGTTGGTGGGAAACTGGGCCTGTTTGGTGTTGTAGAGGGTCGCCTCGTCGTTGTAGAGCTGGCGGGCGAACGCAATCTTGTTCTCGGTGCTGGTGAGCTCTTCCTGGAGCTGGGCCACGTTGCTCGTTGCCTTCAGGTCAGGATAGGACTCCGTCAGCGCGAATAGGCGGCCGAGCGCCTGGGTCAACTCACCCTCAGCCTTGCCGGTTGCCGCCACACCCTGAGCACTCACGGCCTTGTTCCGGGCCGCGATGACGGCTTCGAGGGTGCCCTTCTCGAAGTTCATGGCCCCTTTGACCGTCTCGATCAGATTGGGAATCAGATCGTGACGACGCTTCAACTGGACATCGATCTGCTTCCAGGCATTCAGGACCCGGTTCTTGAGTGCAATGAGTCCGTTGTAGGCGCCGATCACCCACAGGGCCACGACGACGACGACAGCAAGAAAGATCAACATGCCCATGGCGTAGGAACCCCCCGAAAGTGAGCGTAAGTGGTACTCTCCGCGAGTACACCTAAGAAAGATAGGACATTCCGGGCCTTTCGCAGAAAGCAGAGCCAGCCCGGAGAAAATCGGTTATGTGAGCGCCCCGGTCCAGGCAAGATTGGCGTCCCCAACGAACTGGAGCGGTGCGGTGACGATTTTGGAGACCATGATAGCGGCGAGCATCATCGGCGTGGTCGCCGCGACCGTGATCCGACCCTGGTCGGCCGATGCGGATCGGGCCCGGGTAGAGACTGCGGAGTCGGAGGTCCTGAACGCATACCGTCTGGCACAGACATCAGCCGCGGCCCTGGGACGAGCCGTCACCGTCGCCATCGCGACCGACTCGGTACTGGTGACCACCGGGCCCGCTGACTCGGCGGTGCTGCTGCGGAGTCCCGGACCGGCGGCGCTTGGTGTCCAGCTGTTACCGACGCGCCATGTCGCGGTGTTCGAGCCAACGGGCATGGCCGCAGGGGCGGCGAACGTGACCCATGTGTTTACGCGCGGGGCAGTTCAGCGCAGGCTGATCCTGTCCCGGCTCGGGCGGATCAGGGTGAACTAGCCGGCTCGTCGTGGTCGAGCCCGTACTTGCGAATCTTCGCGAGCAGAGTCGAACGCGCGATCCCCAGCAGCTGGGCCGCGTTCCGGCGATTGCCGTGGGTAAAGCGGAGCGTGGTGGCGATGTGGCGCCGTTCCACCGCGTCGATGGGTTCGGGAACCGCCGTCCGGTTCGGCGCCAGCGCCGCCCGGAGCTGGTGCCAGTCGACGCCCGGGAGATCGGTGTCGAGCACGATGGCATCGAGGCCGGGGGTGGCCAAGGCGTCAACGACCGCGGCCGCCTCCTCCTGAACCACAATGTGATGGCCCTGGGAGCGGGCCGATTCGGCAAGGGAGCGGGTCAACAATTCCCGATCGCTCGCGATCATCAAACTGAGCTTGCGGCCGGTGGCCGGCGCCATCGTGATCGTCATGTCGGGTCCTTGAAGTGTCCGAAGGTACTTCAAAGGACGCTTGAGCGGACAAAACTTGTACTGGCCGGAAAACGAGAACGGCCGCACAGGGGTGAGCCTGTCCCGGCCGTTCCACTGGAGGGCTCGTTGCCGAAGACCCTCAGGCGCTGCGAATCGGATCGAGCCTCGGACCGATCCCTCACACGGCACCCCGAGGCGCCAGATCGGGGCGGGCGACGCCCACGTGACTGGTGTCCCCTCCGACAAGATCGGAACCATGGACGGACGCCGCAAGTGCCTGATTTTATTCGGGTTACAAGTATATTACGTGGGGAAAATGGCGCCCGAAATGCCTTTCACATCATCGCGTTAGCAGACTTCCGCACAAATGTGGAAACAGTGTATCCACACGAATCGGGCCCGAAAACTACGGTTCGAGGCCGACCTCGATGTAACGAAACTGAGGTTCCTGATCGCTCGAGGCGAATAGAGCGCCGGCTGCGCTAGCGGCGAACCAGCCACCGATCCAAAGACGGTGGCCGTCTAATTCCTCGACAATCGGTCTGAACCAGCGACGAATGTGACGAACTTCCGGCGCCCGCCGACCGAGCAGCGCCAGGAGGGCACCGGCTCCGCTCGTGGCCCTGAGGAAATGGGCCAGAGCATGGGCCCGCTGGGAGAACTCGACGGCTTTGACCCCAGGTTCATCGAACAGCACCCGCCCCTCGAACACGTCCATGGGGGGAGCGTCGAGTCTCGGCCCGAGGTAGACGTACTGCCGACCGCCCGGGGTCTTGCGCTCAACGACCGCCGCCGCCGTTTCGCTGGTCAGCCGGACCGCTTGAATCATGTCGTCGTCGGGCAGGATGCCGACGGCCCCGGTCCATTCGAGGGCAGCCAGGGCGGTTTCGATCGGGCATCCGGCAGCGTCGTCGAACGCGATCAGGCGGGGAGCCTCTCCCGCCCGCAGGACGAAATGAGACAGACCCTCCGCCCGGTCGAGGAAGGTCCGGATCACGAGGCTCGGCGGGGCGGATGACATGGCTGAAAAGTACTGTCGTTAGGCCTAGGGCGTAAGTTGCCGTTTGGGTTCGATTTGCAGGATCCACAAACCGGAGTTGACGTCTGGCACGTAGATATTGCCGTTCCGGTAGACCGCGCCCCACGCCCCGGCAACGTTCGGGATGTGGCCGGCCTTGTCCCCCGTCGTCACCGTGCCGATGACTCGACCCTGGCGGAGGAGGTCGCCCCGCAGTTCCCCCGACACGTCGATCACCCGAAGGCCGCCCTGGTAGTCACCCAGGAAGAGCGTGTCCCCGGCGACCCAGATGTTGTGGGTCCCACCGTCACCGCTTTCGTACCAGGCCACGCTTTTCGGTCTGGTGATATCGGAGACATCGATGACCTGCATCCGACCGTAGGCCCGGCCGAACCCCGGCACCCCCTGGCCAGTCGCCTTGGCCGGGAACACCTCGTCCGCAACGAAGACGTATTTCCCCTGGCGCCACGACGTATGTGTCCCCCGGATGAAGCCGGGCCCGCCGACCGCCTCGACCTGCCGGTACAGCGCGTTGAGATCATACTTGAGCTGGGAGACAAAAACGGGATTGTCGGGGCTCCCACCCTTGATGCCGTTCCCCACGTCGAGCACGATCAGGCCGTCATTCCAGTAGCTCAGGTAGGCGAGGCCTTCCTTGACGTCGATGTCGTGCAGGGTTCGGCCCGCAGCCGGCGGCGGCGTCTCCCATCGAGCCACCTGTTTCGGATGGTATGGATCGCGAATGTCGATCACCCGCATCGAGCCGGTGGCATCGTCCGTCAGATAGACGTACCCCTTGTAGACGTAGGTGCTGTGGACGCCGCCGCTCACGGTCTCGGTGAAGTCGGCGATCGGCTTCGGGTGGGCCGGATCCTCGAGCGACAGGATGACGATCCCGTTCTTCCGGTTCGACGCCTGCTCGCGAGTCATGACGGCATACTTGCCGTCTTCGGTCGACATGACATCATTGATGATCCGGGCATCGACGGTGACCGAGTCGGTGATTCTGGGGTGGGACGGATCACTGACGTCGATCGCGTAGAGCTTGTCACCGCCGACACCGGTCAGGCCGGCGCTGCCGAGGTAGCCGATCTTGCCGTTCGGGTGAAGCCAGAACTCCGTCGCCATCATGTTGATCGGCAAGCGGCCCATGACCTTGATGGGACGGACGATGTCCCGCGGGGCGACTTCGACCAGCGCCTCGGCGGTCCTGCCGGCAAACGAAGCAAAGACCTGGTAGGTACCGGGAAGGTCCGCTACGAAGACCCCGTCAGCGTCAATCTGGGCGTTCCCGGGAGTGATCGACCACTCAGGCTGGAGCTTGGCCGCCAGCGCGGTTTTCGACCCCTGGCCGGTTACTGAAAATCGGAGGACGTCGCCGGTCCGGGCCCGGGCCCGGGCGGGCTCGACGGCGATGGATCGCGCCGTGTTGGGGCCGACGACGACCGATAGCGCCCTTTCCACCCGCCCGACCCGGGCGAGAATGGTGACCTTTCCTACCGCACGGGCCGTTACCCGGCCCGAAACGGCGACCGACGCAACGGCCGCGTTGTCACTCGACCAGGAGACCGGATCGTTCCGCTGGTCGTCATTGGTTGCGAACGGCGTCGCGTGGAGAGTCAGGCTCTGGCCGACCACCATCTCGGACACCGCAGGCTCAACCGTAATCCGGTTGACCGGCAATGGGAGAACAGCGACCTCGGCCGTGGCGCTCACCGGACGACCGCCGGCGACCCGGACGACCGCCGCGGCAACGATGGTACCGGTGGCGCCGCCGGTCACGAGCCCGGTTGAGTCGACCGACCCTTCGAAGTGGCCGCCAGGCTGAAACCATTGAACCATCGCCCCGGACACGGTGCGTCCATCCGCGTCCAGCGCCCGGGCTGTGAGCCGGACGGTATCGCCGATCGAAATCCTGGCGTTCCCCGGTTCGATCACCACCCTGGTCACTGGAGCGGACGCCTGCTGCCATGCCATCAACGCAATCATGAACGCCAGCATGCCGTTCTCCGTCGTTAGGTTCGCCCATTACAGCGCCCGATGGCGCCGAACCAAGCTACCGGCCGGCGGGCCGAGGCGCCACGCCCGGTCCACCGGATATTGACAAAATTGGAGCCGGACCGGACAATAGTTCAGACCCTCAACGGGGTCTACCACGTCTGTCGCACACGATGCGCTTGCCGCTACCGCGGCCCCGCGTTCGCCCCGCAGCGGTTTCGGGCCGGGCGATCATGACCCCGAGCCCCATCCGGCTCCCAGCGAATGAGGTTAGCAACGATGGCGAAAGGTACCGTCAAGTGGTTCAATGACGCGAAGGGCTTCGGCTTCATCGCTCAGGACGGCGGCAAAGACGTGTTCGTTCACCACACCGCGATCGCCATGGACGGCTTTCGGTCGCTGGCCGAAGGCGATCAGGTTGAATTCGACGTTGCAGACGGCCCAAAAGGCCTCCAGGCGAGCAATGTCCGGCGAGCGACTTGACGGTCTTTCGACCTTCGGCGGCGGAGACGCAGCCTCGGCGAGCGGCACGGTTCTGGCTCCCTGAGGGGGCGTTCCCTTTGCCGAGAGCCCGCCAACCATGAGTGTTCGGACCGCCACCGTCGCGATCTGCTGGCTAGCTTGTTTCACCGCACCCGTTTCTCGCGCTGGCGCTCAGAACCCGTCGCTCGAAGTATTCGGGCTGGCACCGGGCGGATCGTTGGCGGACCTGCAAGACCGTCTGGCGAAAGTGGGCGGAAAGCCGGGGTGCAAAACGTCGCCGGTGGATCATCGGGTCACCGAGTGCACGGCCACGCTGGCCCGAACACCCGACCGCCGGAACTGGGCGCTGACGGCCAGCGTGGTGGATGGTACGGTGAGCATGATGTGGTTGCGGGCGTCCACCGATGCCCGGGGATTCGACGGTCTGCGGGAGGAGTGGACCGCGCGTCTCGGTCGCCCGAACCTGAAGCACGTGGGCAATTTCGACAGCTACCAGTGGATCCGCGCTGGACGAATCCTCAAACTGGCGGGTCGGAACGAGCGGGGCCACTACGAAGTAACGGTGAGTCTGGTCGATGGAGAGGTACTGGACCGGCTGGGCGGGAACTGAACCCCGGGGGCCTGCACGGCCCCCGGTCTATTTCTTCTTCTTGGCCGGCTTCCTGGCCGCGGGTTTGGCCTTGGCCTTCACCTTGGGCGGCGCGGCGGCTTTCTTGGCTGCCTTCCCCCGCTCCCGCTCGGCCGCCTTCTCGGCCCGCCGTTCGGTGGCCTCCCGAACCTCACCCAGAACCCGATCCGTCTCGTCCTGGGTCATCAGCGTCCGCCGGACGGCATAGCGGAGAATCTCCTCGGCATCGCTGGTCTTGAATTCGGTGATCCGGGCACCGGCCTTGATCAGTCCGACGAAGGCATCGGCCACCGGGTTGCGAAGCACGGCCGCGATTCCGGGCAGCGCCTCCAGCAACGATGTCACCTGCATTCCGCCGAGTTCAGTTGCCATGGTACACTCCCCCGATGATCCGACGTTAGGTCGGGCCGGCGGTCATTGTACCATCAGGAGCGCGGCTTGGCAAGAAAGAACGTTAGGCACACTTGGTAGTTGTATGTCAAACTACCCGAACATTCCCCGAAATAGCAGGATGGCATCCCGCCGCCTCAGGTCAGTGCGGAAGCGTGAAGATCCGGCCCCAGCGGACGTTGGTGAGAAACGGCAGCGGCTTGTATGTGTCGGGGTTGAAGCTGAAATAGACGATCAGCGGGCGACCGCGGACGTTGGCGCGGGGCAGGAAGCCCCAGTACCGACCGTCGTACGATCCGTCGCGATTGTCCCCCATCATGAAGAAGGAATCGCGGGGGACCACGATCGGCCCCCAGTTGTTGAGATCCGGTGAGTAGCTCTCCGGCTGGTGGCCGACATAGTGGAGGATCTGCCAGCGACGCATCTGGGCCCGGCCTGCCGGGTCGGCATTGGCGGTCGTGTCGGTGCGGATCACCCAGGGTTCCTCCACCTTGGCCCCATTCCGGAACAACTGGGACCCCTCCATCGAGAGCGTGTCGCCGGGGACACCGATGAGGCGCTTGACGACCTTGAGATCTTCCTGCTCGACCGAGTCGAACACGAGGATCTCACCCCGGATCGGCTCGCGCACCGGCGGGAGCCGCTTGTGAATGAGGGGAATTTCAGCGCCATACAGGAGCTTGTTGACAAAGAGAAAATCACCGACCAGCAGGGTGTTCTCCATGCTGCCGGAAGGGATCCGAAACGCCTCGACCAGAAAGGTCCTGAGGAAGAACCAGACAACGAGCGCCACGCCGATCGACTTGACCCAATCCCACAACCACCGGACGAAGGATTTCATGATCGGTCAGTCCACCCAGTCCGCGATGAAGAGGTTGGTCTCGTGGGCCTTGCGGCCGTTCCGGTTGGAGGCCCACACCAGCTTCTTCCCATCCGGGGTCCACATCGGGAAGCTGTCGAAGTCGTCATAGGTGGTGACCCGCTCGAGGCCGGTCCCGTCGATGTTGACCAGAAACAGATCGAACTTGCCGCTGCGGGGATTCTCGTAGTTCGACGAGAAGATGATCCGCTTGCCATCGGGGTGGAAGAACGGCGCAAAATTGGCCCCGCCCAAATGGGTAATCTGCCGAGGGTTGGAGCCATCGGCATTGGCGACCCAGATTTCGACCCGGGCCGGGCGAACCAGCCGCTTGGCCAAGAGCCCCAGATAGTCGGCGGAGTCCTTCGCGGTTGTCGGGTACCCGGCCCGCCACACGATCATCGTGCCATCCGGTGAGAAGAATGCCCCGCCGTCATATCCCACGCGGCTGGTGATCCGGCGGACGTTGGTACCGTCGACATTCATCGTGTACAGGTCGATATCTCCGTCCTTCGTGGACGTGAAGATGATCGTCTTGCCGTCCGGCGACACGGTCGACTCGGCGTTATAGGCGCCGTTGCTGGTGAGCTGCTTCAGGTCCGACCCGTCGAGTTTCGAGGTATAGACCTCGAGATGGCCGAGGGGCCAGACGTAGCCCATGGACTGATCGGGGGGGGCAGGGCAGGCCTTGGCGTGCTGGAAGGTCGAGCTGTAGAGCACCCGTTCGTTCCTGGCGTAGAAGAACCCGCAGGTGGTCCGCCCCCAGCCGTTGGAAATCCGCCGCATACCGGAACCATCGATGTTCATGATGTATTCCTGGTCGCAGCCTTGATCGACCTGCTCCTGGCGCTGAAAGATCAGCTTCGTGCCGTCAGAGGAAAAATAGGACTCGGCATTGTTGCCGCTGAACGTCAGCTGCCGGATCTTCGCGAGATGCCGCTGCTCGCCCGACTCCGGGGGGACGAAGACGCGGCTGGCCCCGGTTCCGGATGAGCAGGAGGCGACCGTTAGGTATACGGCGGCCACGGCGACCGCGCGAATCTGGGTAGACATGCGGCAAATATAGAGAGTCGCCGCGGTCATTGCTCAACCGGTTCGCCGTAGGCGCGCTCGTGCTCGCGCCGGGCCTGGTCGACCCACTGATCCCGGCGGATCCGGCTCCGGAAGGCTCCGAGGCCTCGCGAGACCTGTTCGATATCGGCATCGGTCCAGAGGGCGATCTGGCGAAACGATTGAATGCCCTGTTCCCGGAGAATCCGTTCGAGGGAGGGGCCGATCCCGGAGATCCGCTTCAAGTCGTCGGCCGGTCCGGGCTCTCGGCGCCTGGTGGCGGACACCATGTCCCGCAGCCGCGCAACTTCGCCTTGACTCGCCTCGACCGTGGCCCGTCGATCGGTCAGGAGGACGCGGAACCGGGCATCGCGGTCGCGGGCTTCGGCCCGAAATCCCGCAATCTGGGCGGCGACCCGCTCCCGCTCAGTGTGGAGGTGATCGCGTTCCCGTTCCACTTCCGCCAGCCGTGCCCGGGCCTGGTCCCGTTCGGCATCGGCACGCCGCAGGTCTGGTTCCAGCCGAATCAGTTCTCCGATCCTGGCCTGGAGACCTTCGATGGTGCCAAGCAGTTCCCGTTCGCGCCGGACCAGTCCAGCCGTGGCGTCGTCCCGCTCCCGGGCGATCGACCGGACGATGGCTTCCCGGTCCTCCACCTGGCGCCGAAGGGGCTCGGCCCGCTCGGCCTGCGCCCGGGCCGCGCCCAGTTCGGCCTGCAGATCAGCCAGCACCTGGTGGTGGGCAACTTCGGACCGGCGAACCCGGGCCTCGAGCTCGGCGACCCGCTGCTCGGCCCGGTCACGGCCGTCGCGGTCGGCTGCCCGATCCGGCGCCGTCGAGGCTCGCGCCGCGGCGGATTCTTCCAGCTGCCGTTTGAGATCGGTGATCGTCGCGGCCTGGAGGGCCCGTGATGTGTCCGACCGCCCCCGTTCGGCACGGGCCGCCACCGCGGCGTCCCGGACTTGCCGCTCAAGGGTCTCGAGCTGGAGCAGGGCCTGGGTGCGCTCGGCCTCCGCGGCATTTCGACTCGCGACGGCCTGATCGAACCGGGCGGCAATGCCGGCGATGCTCTCGGTCAGCATCCGGATTTCCCGATCCCGTTCGGCCAGCCGCTCGACGGCAGCCGACGCCTCGGCCCATCTTGCTTTGGTGGATTCGAGCTCACCGGTCAGCTGGGCGCCTTGCTGGCGCATGGCCTCGCGGGATTGACGGGCCTCTTTCAACGCCCGGGTGTGGCTCTCGATCTCGGTCCGGAGGGCGTCAATGGTGGTCGCGGAGGCATGGAGATCCCGGCGCAACTCCCGCTCGACGCCCTCGAGGCGTTCCCGCTCGCGGCCGGCAGCGGCGAACTCCACCCGGGCGCGTTCGATTTCGCGTCGCCGCTCGGTCTCAGTACGGACCTGATCCCGCCCGGCCATGCGCGACCGCAGCCACCACCCGCCGGCCAGGCCGGCGGCGGCCGCAACCAGGCCGATCCAGGCTCCGTCGGTCACCGGAGCGCCCGATTCCCGGCCAGGGTCGGATCGTGGCGGAAGACCCGGCCGCCTCGCATCACGAACACGACACGGCCGACCGCGGCAATGTCGTCAAGGGGATTGCCTTGCATCACGATCAGATCGGCGGCAAGGCCGGGCTCGATGGAGCCGGTTTCCTTGTCGATGCCGAGGGCGCGAGCGTTCACGGAGGTGGCGGCCACCAACGCATCCATGGGTTTCTGGCCGGCCTGCCGCACCCGACAGACCATGTCCTCGGCGTTGCGACCGTGGGCACCTGCCACCGCATCGGTCCCATAGGCGAGCTTGAGGCCGGGGGTGGCGATCGCGTTCCGGATCACGGCGGTCGCGAGAGGAATGGCCCGTTCCATCGAGGCGAAGCCTTCGTCCGTGAAATTGCCGATGCCCTGAAACCGCTTTCGATTGTCGAGATAGTTGCGGAACACCAGCGCACATTGCGGGTCGAAATAGGTTCCCTGTTTCGCCATCAGATCGAGAACCGCCTGGGTCGCGAAGACGCCGTGTTCGATCTGATGGCACCCGGCGAGTGACGCAGCCCGCATGCTCTCGGCACTATGGGCGTGGACGATCGCCGGAACGCCATGGGCCCTGGCCTCGTCGCAGGCGGCGCGAAGCTGGTCCTCCGTCATGGTCTGCGTGCCGCCCTCGCGAATGCTTTTCGAGGCGAACAGCTTGATCAGATTGGCGCCGGCTTCGATCCGTTTGCGAACCTCGGCCCGGATCTCGTCGGCCGAGAGGCGGGCGTCGGAGATCGGATCGAACGACGTGAGGATTCGGGGCCCTGGAAGGCCGCCGTGATCGACCCAGTCCCGGATATCACGATCGTCGCTCTCACCAATGCTCGCCACGGTGGTGAAACCGGCGGCCAGGGTTCGATCCAGATTCGCGGCCGCCGAGAGGGCCGCTTCCGCCGGCGTATCCCCATCCCCTGAGGCGTGCATCCGCCCCTGCCGATTAACGTAGGCGCCGATGTGCACATGAGCGTCGATCAGGCCGGGGAGGAGCGTTCCGCCCGGAAATTCAAAGGTTGGCCGCTCGACCCGGCGCGGCTCCACTCGCAGGATACGCCCACCGTCGACGATCACGGTGGCGTTCTTCATCACGCCGCCCCTGCCGTTGAGCACCCGGGCGGCATAAATGCTTATCGGCCCTCCCGGCTCCTGGGCCGAGAGCGGGCCGGGGACTGCCGCGAGAGCGGCGACGAACAAGACAACAGGCTGAGCCGTCATCGGGCCTCCTTCAGGTGGCGCGGGCCGGAAACACCCGGCCGATCGCGGACGCGGATCGCAGCGAGAGCGCCGCAAACGTCAGTGTTCCGTTGGCGGAACTGGCGCTGACGCAGGTCGGAGCGCCAACGATGAACAGATTTTCGTGATCGTGGCTTCGACCCCAACTGTCGGTGACGCTTTGGGCCGGGTCGGCGCCCATCCGGCATCCCCCTGCGGGATGGTCCTGGAAGCTGTCCGTGCCGGTCGAGAGCACCCGGCCGTTGCCGGCCCGGGCCAGGTGCTCGAACAACTCGCGGAGGTGTTGTTCGCTGGCTCCGCGGAGTTCCTTCGACACCGGTGCATCGCGCCAGGCGAGGCGCGGGGCCGGATCACCCCATGGTGTCCGGCGAGCACCATCGAGGGTCAGGTCACTCGACCGGTCGGGAATGACGTCGTAATAGGACCGGACCCGCGCCGTCCCGGTGGCGGCACGACGACGCCAATCCGCCAGCAGGTCGTCACCCAGCAGCAACTTGCCCCCATCACCACGGATCCGAGGCTCCTGGCCGACGTCGGATTCCCAGATTCGGAGATCGTGGCGAAGATAGCGCGGACCGCCGGTCCGGTGCCGCATGAACTGCTTGGTCACGAGGCTGTGCTGTTCGTTCGTGCCCGGGTACAGCGCGAACGGGACCGAGACGTAGGCCGACACGTTGCGGTGACCGCAGAGATACTTGCCCACTAGGCCGGACCGGTTGGCCATGCCGTTGGGGTGACGAGCCGATCGGGACAGGAGCAGGAGATGAGGACTCCAGAGGTATCCTGCGGCAACCACGAACGTCCTGGCCCGGAACTCGATCGGTTCCCCGGGGTGGTCACGCGACACCGCCTGGGCCCGTTCAATCCGGTCCGAACCGGCCGCGGCATCGAGCCGACGGACAACGGTGCGCGAGAGCAGTTGGACCCGTCCTGAATGTCTCAGCGCATTCCAGGTGAAGTCGGGCGAATACTTCGCCCCGATCGGGCAGATCGGGAAGCAGGTGTCGTTGCGGCAGCAGGCGGGGCGCCCTCGCCACGGAACCGCGTTCTTGGCGGAGGGCTGGCTCCAGGTCGCGATCCCGGCGTCAGCCGCCCACCGTTTGAGCTGCGACAGGCCCCAGGTGAGCGGGAGTGCCGGCTGCGGGAAGGGCTTGCCCCGGGGATCAAGGTCCGGGGGCCCTTGCTCACCGGCGATGCCCAGACGCTCCTCGGCTTCCTGGTAGAACGGGTCCAGGTCGTCGTAGGCAATGGGCCAATCCTCATGGATCCCGTACAGAGACTTGATCCGGAAGTCCTCCGGGCTCCAGCGGGGAGTCACGCCGCCCCAGTGCATCGCGAGACCGCCCACGACCATCGAGCGGGACTGCTGGCCCGCCACCTCGGTCCCGGCGATATGGTCGTTCCGCCAGGGACTCTCGCCGTAGTCGAGGAACCGGCGACGGAGCGCGGGCCGCGCCGTCAGCGGATCGAACTCGTCACCCGCCTCCACGACGACAACGGAACATTGCCGTTCGTCGGTCAGTTTCTCGGCCACCATCGCGGCAGTAATGCCGGAGCCGATGATGCAGACATCGGCCTCGATCACCCGGGTCATCGCGGGCCCCCGAGAGGAACGGGGCGTTCAGGACTGGCCGCAAGGGGGCGACAGTTGTAGCGGCCGATCGACGCGCCATAGGCCAGGTCAATCGCAGACGGCGTGGCGGCCCACCAGGCCAGCAGCCCGACGGCCACATGCTGGGCAGCCGCGGGCCTGGGCAAGGTCTTCACAGCGTCGAAAGCCGGCGCGAGGAGCACCGCCCGGTCGGCGGCGCCGAGCGAGCCAAACGGCTGGCCGAACCGACGCCGGGCGTGGGCATCGAGGGCCGCCAGTTGGGCCTTCCAGCGCGGAGCCGGCGACGGCGCGGTCCGCTGGATGTCCGCCGTCCCGTAACCGTGAATCAGCTCAGCGCCGCCGCGATACCCCGCCAACCATCGCTCGAACCCTCGAACCACAGGGCCGATCCCCGCCACGCCAAGCTCGGCCGGCAACACCGCGGCGCCCACCGCATCCAGAGTCATGTGGTCGAGGCCCTGGGCCGCCAGCCGGCCCCGGCGACGGCGCAGCACCGCCGCCGGGGAGAACACGGCCAGCAGGGCCAGCAGCTGCCGGCGGCTCAGATCGGGATGGTTAGGTGATGGCATGCCCACATGATGAGAATTGGCTGTCCGAAAGATACCCGTCAACGGCGAACGCGTAACCCGAGTATCAGCGTCGGTTCCGGCCGGACAGCCAGCCCAGCATGATGATCCCACCCACAGCGACCAGCGCCAGGACCGAGTAGGTCCGGAACACCGACTGGTTGTCGGCCACGAACCGGCGGGTTCCGGCGCGGAGGCGTGCGGTCCGGGGGTCCGCCGCTGCGTAGGTGATGGCGAGCGACTGGGGCGGGGCGAGGTATGGAATGCTGCCGTCGTCGATCGCATCGACCGCCACAACTGTGCCCCGAAAGCCCCAAGGGATGAACTCGAGTTCAACCAGTTGATAGGGCGCCGCCAGGGCCCAGCCCCTCGACCGGGTGGTCGAGCCAACGTGCGTCACCCGGTGGATCGACCGGACCGTGGCCTCGCCGGCGAGCGTCGGTGCCGGCGGGGTCGAGGACCCGTCGTAAGGCAGATTGTCCCGATAGCAGGTCCATCCCCCGGCCAGGAAGAGACCCAGGGACGCGACCTTCCGAACCGATCCGATCGGGCCGGAACCGCCGTAGAGGGCGAGGCCGGCGGCGAAGGCACCGAAGGTCCCGATCACGATCAGGACGCCCCACGGCATCCCGACCCTCAGCCATTCCCGCGAGGACATCGCCGCGAGCCGGGCAAAGCTTCTTCGGATCGGGAGGGCCACGACGGTGACCGGGTCGCCAAAGACCACCTGATCGAAGTGCGCCTGATCGACCCGCACCGGGAACGATTCATCGGATCGGCGGCCGGGATATTTGAGATCCAACGAGAAATGGCGTTCGAACCCGCCGTTCCAGGTCCGGCGAATTGACTCGGATCGACGAACCACGACGGCGCGCTCGGTCACGCCAAATCGGTCAAAGGCCGCGGCGAGGCAGAACGGCCCACTCACGATCGCCGCGACGGCCAGTGCCGGTCCCAGCCACGGCATTCGGACCCCGCCGATCAGCCGGCCAACCAGGTACGCCATCGTCAGGACAACGACGGATCCCACCAGCAGACCGAGCGAATCAACGAGAGGGGTCATGGATCGGCCTTGACGGCCTCCCGCAGCACCCGGAGAGCCTGATCCATGGTTCGCCGGTGAGTTCGGAAGGCGAGCGCCACCATGCGGAGGGTGAACCGTCCGTCGATCATGGTGGAGGAAATAAAGACGCGGCCGTCCCGCCGGACGTAGTCGACGATCCGCTGGTTCAACCGGTTGGTCTCCTCGAGCGAGGCGCCGTTCGGTGCCCACCGATAGGTCACGATCGACAGATCAGGTTCCGGACCGACCTCGAAACCGAGCGACTGGATTCCGTCACGGAAATACCGGGCGAGGAGCAGTTTTTCCTCGAGGGCGGCGCGGAACGGCTTTACGCCCAGCAACTTGAGGGGGAGCCACATCCGGACCGCACGGAAGTGCTTGGTCAATTCGGGCGAGACGTCGGCGGGGGAGATTTCCCCTTCGTCCTGGAAGGCGTCCTGCATGTAGTTGCCGAAGTAATGATGCGTCGCCTGCAACAGGCGGGGATCGCGCACCAGCACGATGCCGGACCCATAGGGGAGGAAGAGCCCCTTGTGGGGATCGAGGACGACCGAGTCGGACCGTTCGATCCCCTTGAGCAGGGTCTTCCCATGGTCGGTCAGGAGGAAGAAGCCGCCATAGGCGGCGTCGACGTGGAACCAACACCGCTCGCGCTCGGCGATGGTGGCGATCTGGTCCAGGGGATCGACCGCGCCGGTGTCGGTCGTTCCCGCGGCGGCGATGATGAGCCAGGGTTCGAGTCCGGCGGCCCGATCGGCGGCGATCGCCGCGGCGAGGGCCGACGGGAGCATCCTCGAGCCGTCATCGGTCGCGATGTAGCGGACCGGGGCCTCGGCGAGTCCGGCGATCCGGATCGCCTTTTCGAGACAGTGATGGGCCTGCACGGTGAGATAGACCACGGCCCGGGCGAAATCGGCGCCTTTGAGCCCGTGGGCATCACGCGCCGTGGCGATCGCGGCCAGACTCGCGATGCTGCCACCGGAAGCGATGTTGCCCGCGGCGCCGGCGGGATAGCCCACCAGGTCCGCGGTCCAGCGCAACAGCATGTTCTCCATCCGGACGGCGCCCGGGCCGGCGTAGAACACTCCGGCGTATTTGTTCGACACCGCGGCGAGATAGTCGCCGAGGGCGGCGGGGTAGATGCCGCCGCCCGGGAGGTAGGCGAGATGCCCGCCGGAGGCGGGATTCAGGCCCGGGCGGACCACGTCGTCCTCGAAGAGCCGGATCACATCGGCAATCGGCAGACCGTGCTCCCCGATCGGTGAGGTCAGAAGTCCGGCGCCCCGGTCCGGCGCATCGTCGAAGGCCTTAAGGTGCTCGATCTGCCGCAGAAATCGCTCGACCGAGGCGGAGACCGCATTGCGGAGTGCCTTGCGCCGGCCGGTCCCCGGCTCGAGAGGCCGGCCCGCCCGTTCCAGGGCAGCGAGCCGGGCGAGGAGTGCAGCGCGGTCGTGATCGGGCATGACGGGGTTTGCGTTGGACATGGCTACTCGAAACCCGGGAAGG
>JANXXJ010000005.1 GCA_025350665.1 Gemmatimonadota bacterium
CATCCGGATCCCCTACCACGACATTCCCGGTTTCCACGCCACCACGGTCCTCGGCCACAAAGGCGAGCTCGTGATCGGCAGCCTGGGAGGCCGGCCGGTGATCTGCCAGAGCGGTCGGTTCCATATGTATGAAGGCCACTCGGCCGACGAGGCGGCCTTGCCGGTCCGGGTCTTCGCGGCACTCGGGGTGAAGACGCTGATCGTGACCAACGCCGCGGGCGGTGTCCGCCGGACCTACCCGGCCGGGACCATCATGCTGATCTCCGACCATCTGAACCTCACCGGCCGGAACGCGCTCCTGGGACCAGCGAGAGCCGGTGAGGAGCGCTTCCCGGACATGACGGAGGCCTACGACACGGACCTCCGCCGTTTGGCGAAGGAGGTCGCCGCCGGCCAGGGCCTCGGACTCGAGGAGGGCGTGTACGCCGGTCTGCTCGGCCCCAACTACGAAACCCCGAGCGAGATTCGGATGCTCGAGCGGCTCGGTGCCGACGCCGTCGGCATGTCGACCGTGCTCGAGGTCGTCGTCGCCCGCGCGCTGGGCCTTCGTTGCCTCGGTATCTCGACCGTCACCAACCCCGGCGCGGGGATCGGTCATGCCATGCTGTCCCACGCCGAGGTGATGGACATCGCCGGCCGAACGCGAGGCGCCGTCGGCCGGCTGATCGAGGGCGTGGTCGCCGCCCTCTGAGTGCCCGCGGCCTCAGGGCCTGATCACGATCCCGCCCCGCTCGACTGGTGTGGCGGGATCGGCGTTCTCGGGGCTCCCGGGGGCGCTGTCATAGAGGACGCCGCCCGCATTCCAGATCTTGATCCGGATCCGGTCGGTTCGACCGGCCCCGGCCTGCTTCCCATCGAGGGCCCGCACCAGGTACATCGCTTCCACATGGTCCGCCACTCGCCCCTTGCCGCGCAGTTCGGCGACCCCGCCGGTGACGGTGAACAGATCGGCCGAATTGGCCCGGAATCGGAGCCGGATTCCCGACGCCGCAAATTCGAACTGGGCCCGGAGTCCCTTCCCCTCACGGCCATAGCGGGCGCCAACTTCGAACGCCGGGGCTTCGTACCGGCGCTGGGATCCCGCCGGCGGGGCAAGGCGTCCTTCACCGAACAGCAGGCCGGTTCCCGTGGGAGGCGTGACGGGCGGCGGCGGCGGTGGCGGCGGCGGTGGAGCCGGCGGGGCGACGGCGACATCGACCATCACCGAGTCCATTCCGGTCCCGCCGGCGTTGTCGATCACTGCCGCGATCACCTTGTACTGTCCTGCGGCCTGGTACACGAACGAGCCGGCGCACGTGCCGGTCCCGGCGCTCTCGGTGACCGACCCCGGCGCCGCCGCGATCTGCCAGTCGAGCGAGCAGGTATGGGTATCGGCCCCGTCTGCGTCGGTGAACGCGGCGGTCACGTTGACCGGAACCCCGACCGTTCCGGGCACCGGAACGGCTATCGTGACCACCGGGTTGTTGTTGGTTCCCGCCGGGGGCGGGCCGAGTTCCGGGCGGTTGCCGGTGGCGTCGGGCGCCACCGGCATTTCATTTGCTGAACAAGCTGCGGCGACCAAGACGAGGGCGAACGGTGTAAATGACGTGCGCATGAAGCCTCCAGGGTGTGCCTAACGGTTCACTCCGGGGACCGATTCCGCAATTCTCAAAGTTCGATCGGGTGTCCGGAACCCGGCCAGTCGGCCGCGGCTCTCTGCACCGGTGTGCAGCACGATGGCCGGTTCACACCGCCGGCCACTGGCGACTGCGGGCCCCTGCAGTGGAAGGGATCGGTTGCCTGCAGCGGTTGGCACGTCGGACGGAGGGGCGGTGGCCCTTGACTCGTGGCCGGTGCCGTGGCGACCATCCCCCATCTATGGGAAATGCCTTGCAGACCACGATTCGCGACCTTCACCGGCGCCGGGGACGTGAACGCCGTGGCCTGGCCCTCGCCGAGGGCGTGCGGCTGGTGGAGGAAGCGCTCGCGGCCGGCGTCGAGTGCCGCGGCGTGGTGGCCAGTCCGGCCCTGGACAACACGGAACGCGGGAAGGCACTGGCGCGCCGGATCGCGGCGCTGGGGATCGAGCGGCAGGACGTCACTGACGAGGAGCTTGCCAAGCTGGCCGCGACCGAGCATCCCCAGGGGGTTCTCGCGGTCGTGGTGCCGAAGGCCTGGTCCCTCGACGACATCCAGATCGGGAAGCATGCGGTCATCGTTGTGCTCGACGCCCTCCAGGATCCCGGCAATGTCGGCACGATCGTGCGGACGGCCGCAAGTCTCGGGGCGGCCGGGGTCCTGACCCTGCCGGGCACGGCCGAACTCACCAACCCCAAGACCCTGCGCGCCTCGATGGGCGCCGTGTTCCGGCTCCCCTCGCTCTCGGTGACCGAAGAGGTTGCCCGACCCTGGCTCGAGCACCACAAGGTGACCGTCGCGGCGACCGCGATGGATGGGCGGCCCTTCGACGCCGCCTCGCTCCCCCATCCGGTGGCGCTGGTGCTCGGCAACGAGGGAGCCGGTCTGGCGAGCGTCCTGGGCCGCGAGGCGTCGCTCAAACTGTCGATTCCCCTGGCGCCCGGGGCGGAGTCCCTCAACGTGGCCGTCGCGGCCGGAATCTTCCTCCACGGAGCGTGCCGTGTCCGATAGCGGTCTGGTAACGCTGGTGGCCGGCATTTTCGGCGCCCTGCTCGGCAGTTTTCTGAACGTCTGCATCGTCCGCTGGCCGGCCGAGCAATCCGTCGTGCGTCCACGCTCTCGCTGCCCCAGGTGCGGTTACCAGATCACCTGGTACGACAATATTCCTGTCGTTTCCTGGCTGCTCCTCGGGGGGAAATGCCGGTCCTGCCGTTCGCCGATCGGCGCGCTCTATCCCCTGATCGAGCTGATTACCGCGCTGCTCTGGGCCTGGATGGCCTGGCGTTTCGGTCTGACCCTCGAGGCGGCCCGGGGTGCGCTGTTCTGTACGATTCTCCTGGGTATCGCGATGACGGATGCTCGCGAGTACCTCATCCCGGACGAGTTTACCTGGGGTGGCCTGGTGATCGGACTGGTCTTCGCGGCGGCCGGTGGCCTCTCGGCCCTGCTCACCGCCGGCCTCGGCGCGGTCGTCGGATTCGGCCTCTTGTGGGCCATCGGCGCCCTCGGGACCTGGGCCTTCAAGGAAGAGGCGATGGGCGGTGGCGACATCAAGATGATGGCCATGGTCGGTGCGTTCGTCGGCTGGCAGGGCGTCCTGCTCACGATCTTCCTCGGCGCGCTGGCCGGCACGGTGATCTTCCTGCCCCTCTCGCTCATGGGGAAGAAGAAACTGGTGCCGTTCGGGGTCTTCCTCGCGATGGGCGCTGCCCTGACTTACCTGGTCGGCCCGGCGGTGGTCACGTGGTACAAGAGCTTCGTCGGGGTGGCATGATGCGGATCCTGTCCGTCGTGCTGGGATCGGCCTTGATGGTCGGCTGTCGCGGCCGGGCGCCTAACGCTCCAGACACCGGTCTCGCCGCGACCGTCGACAGCCTGGTGCCCAAGGTCGAGGAGGCCGTCGGGCTCACATTTCGGCACCGTCCCCGATTTGCCATCCGCACCAAGGCCCAGGTGCAGGTCTATCTCCGGACCAAGCTGGAGCAGGAGTTCCCGCCGGCCAAGGTGCGCGGGATTCAGGCCGTCTACCAGCTTCTCGAGATGATTCCCGACAGTGTCGACCTCAAGTCGTTGCTGTTGCCGCTCTATGCCGAGCAGGTGGCGGGGTACTACGATCCCGACTCGACCACGCTCTATGCCGTCGAAGGCGCCAAGGAAGATCAGCTTCGACTCGTCCTGGCCCACGAATTGGTCCATGCGCTGCAGCACGAGCAGCTCCCCCTCGAGACCATGCTCAAGGATGTCACCAACGCCGACCGGCTGGCCGCGTCCCAGGCGATCCTCGAGGGACACGCCACCGTGGCAATGCTCGGTGTCGTCATGCCGGACAAGACCATCCTCGCTGATCCAACGTTCTGGCAGTCATATCGGGAGCAGGTCAAAGGCGCCCAGACCTCGATGCCGATCTTCCGCACGGCACCGATCATCCTCCGGGAGGGACTGATCTTTCCCTATCTGGCCGGGGCCGAGTTCATGCGGTGGTGGGCCGGTCAGCCTGGCAAAGGCCCCCTCCCCACCCGGGAGCAGCTCCCGACATCGACTGAGCAGATCCTCCATCCGGAGCGGTATCTGAGTCACGACGCCCCCATCGGTGTGGCATTCGACGATTCCGCGGCTGGTGTCCTCCATGAAGACACCATGGGAGAACTCGAACTTCAGATCTGGTCAGCGCAGATGCGGCAGGGCGGGGAGGTCTTGTCCGACATTCCCAACGGATGGGGCGGCGATCGGTACCGGGTGTTCGATACGCCGAAGGGCCCGGCACTCGTGCTCTACACCGTCTGGGACGACTCGACGGCGGCCAAACGATTTGCCACGATCACCGCGGCTCGCTTCGTCGGCCACAAGAAGGCCGGCTACCGCACCACGGCAGAGCAACTCCAGATTGGCGGCAGGAGCGGCGTGCGGGTCGTCCGGGCTCCCGAAGCATGGGATCGGTGGGCCAGCCTCCCGGTGGCGCACCTCACGCCGCGCTGAGCTGATCTATTCAGCTGAGTTGATCTATTCAATCGTCTTGTGGAACCGCCGGACCGCCAGGCCGACCAGCACCACCGCGAAGCCGACCAGGATCACTGACTCACGCCACAAGGCGTCCAGTCCGGCGCCCTTGAGCAGAATCCCCCGCATCACTCTGAGGAAGTAGGTCAGCGGCAGCGCGGCCCCGATCCATTGGGCCGGCGCCGGCATCGCTTCGCGCGGGAACATGAAGCCGGAGAGCAGGATGTTGGGCAGGATGTAGAAGAACCCGAGCTGCATCGCCTGGGCCTGGCTCTTCACCGCCGCCGATACCAGCAGACCGACACCCAGGCTGGCCACGATGAACGGGAGGGCGATCAGGTAGAGCTGGGCCACGCTCCCCACCACCGGCACATGGAAGAGAATCCGGCCGACCAGCAGGATGACCGTGATCTGCACGTACCCGATCATCAGGAACGGAACGATCTTGCCCATCATGAGCCCGGTCTTGCTGATCGGGGTCACGATCAGCTGCTCGAGGGTGCCTCGCTCCCGCTCACGGACCACGGCGATGCTCGCGATGATCACCATGGTCATCGAGAGGATGACGCCGATGATGCCCGGAACGATGTAGACCGCGCTGCGAAGCCCGGGGTTGTACCAGGGTCGGACCCGGATGTCGAGACTGCTCGTCCCGGCCTGCGCGGCCAGACGTCGCGATTCGATCGCCCCGATCTGCCCGCCGGCCGAGATCGCGGCCGACGCCGACAGGGGATCGGCCGCGTCCACGATTACCTGGGCCGTGGCCTGGCGGTGCCGCTTGAGATCGCGGGCAAAATCGGGCGGGATGACCAGGGCCGCCCGAGCCTCACCACTCGCGATCCGTCGGGCGAGCTCCCCGCGGCTCGTCACCTCGGCGCTGATGTCGAAATTGCCGGTGTTCTCGAGGGCGGTTACCAGCGACCGGCTCTGCTCGGTCTTGCTCTCATCCAGGATCAGGGTGGGCAGGTGCCGAACCTCGGTCTGGATCGCATACCCGAAGAGAGCGATCTGGACCATCGGGATGCCGATCATCATGGCCAGCGTGAAACGATCCCGCCGGAGCTGGACGAACTCCTTCCAGATCATCGACCACAGCGGCCACCGGGCCAGCCGGTCAAGCCGGCCCTTCATGGGAAGTGTCTAGGCGTTGGCATCGGCTTCGTCCCGGCGCTGGAGCTCGATGAAGACGTCCTCGATGGTCGGGAGGCCGAACCGGGTCGTGATCTCCTTCGGCGTGCCGACGCCGATCAGGTGCCCCCGGGACAGAAACGCCAGCCGCCCACAGCGTTCGGCCTCGTCCATGTAGTGGGTGGTGACGATGATCGTCATGCCCTGGTCGGCGTGTTCGCGAATCATTTCCCAGAACATGCGGCGGGACGCGGGGTCCACGCCGGCCGTCGGCTCGTCGAGGAAGACCAGATCGGGGCGGTGGACCGTGGCGCAGGCCAGGGCCAGTCGCTGCTTCCATCCGCCGGAGAGCGTTCCCGCCAATTGTTTTGCACGGTCTCCCAGCCGGTAGCGGGCAAACTGCTCGGCGATCCGCTCGGTGCGCTCCCGGCCGATCAGCCCGTAGACCCCGCCGTAGAACCGGATGTTCTCCTCGATGGTCAGGTCTTCGTAGAACCCGAACCGCTGCGACATGTAGCCGATCCGCTGCCGGACTCGCTCCGGTGTCTTGACCACGTCGATGCCCGCCACCGTCGCCCGGCCGGACGTCGGCTGGAGCAGCCCGGTCAACATCCGGATGGTCGTGGTCTTGCCCGATCCGTTCGGGCCGAGGAGGCCGAAGACTTCGCCTCGCCGGATCTCGAGGTCGAGATCCGCCACGGCCGTGATGGCGCCGAAAATCTTCGTGAGCCCGTGGGTCACGATGCCGAACTGGTCGGCACCCTCGGTCACGTCACGTCCCGAACCGGACGCCCACCCAGAGTCCTGGATGAATCCGCGCGGTCGGGTGGACGAATTCGAGTTTGACGCCAAACAGCAGGTCGGCCCGTTCCTTCTCCGTCAGCGCCACCCGCGGTGTAAACTCCGCCTTGGTGTTGATCGCGACCACGCGGGCCGTGCCTAACGCCTGGTCGGTCCCGTCTACCACGACGGTCGCCGTGTCGCCGATCGTGATGCCGGCGAGCCGCGAAGCCGGGACGAATACCCGGACGTAGGGCCGGCCGATTTCGCCGAGGGTCAGCGGCGCCGCGCCCGGCGCCAGCCATTCACCGGGTTCGGCCTGCCGGGTGAGAATCCGCCCCGCGACCGGCGCGATCAGGACCAGGTCGGTCGCCCGCGCCTCTACCATTCCGAGGGCCGCCGTGGCGTTGGCCAGGTCGGCCCGGGCACCGCTGACCCGGTCCCGGCGGGTCCCGGCCCTGAGCATGGCGAGCGATTCCTCGGCGCCGCGCTTTCGCTCGAGGCCGATCCGGGCGGCCGCCTCGGCTTGGTCCAGCTGCTGCTTCGAGATGACCTGTTTGGCGAATAGCGACCGCATTCGGTCCTGGTCGGCTGCTGCCCGCTCGGCCTCCGCTCGGGCGGCCTCGACCTCAGTGGTGGCGCGCCGCAGCTCCTCGGGCCGGGCGCCGACTTCGAGGTCGCGCAGGTTCGCCTGCGCCATCCCGACTCTCGCCCGTTGAGCGGCGAGCGCACTCGGCAGATCGGCCTGGGTCAGCAGCGCCACCGTGTCGCCGGCCCGAACGTCGACGCCTTCGTCAGCCCGAATCGAGAGGATCCGTGCGGCGACCGGTGCGGCGAGGTCGATTTCGGGTACTTCGACTGTGCCCCGGGCGAGGATCGACTCGCCGGCCTGGCGGTTGCAGGCGGCTGCCACCACCACCACCACGACCAGCCAGGCGGGGCCTCGTCGCCAAGCCGAAGAAATGTCCCTGTCGATCCGTGTCATCGTCCCGATTCCTTCCCGGCGCGTTTCTTGGTGGTTCTCGATCTGGGCGGCGCGACGCTGATGGCGTGAACGGCGAAGTCCGCGGCATGTCGTCCGAACGCCGCGAGATCCGACGGGGCGGGGTAGTCGGCCCCCGTGTCCATGAGCAGGCGAACCGCCGGCCTGGCGAGCATGAAATAGGCGAGTTGCGCGATGGTCGAGATCGCCGCGAACCGGCTGTCGACGTCAGGCCGCACGGTGCCGTCCCGCTTGCCGTTCTCGATCGCGAGGCAGGCGGGACGGAACAGCTCGGCCGCGATCTCCTGGATCAGGCCGTGGGCGTGTGCCGCGTTGTGATCGATCATTTCCCGGAACAGCAGGACGGCGGCGCGCGGGTGGCGCAACAGCATCTGGCGCTGTGCCTCGACGATGCCGCCGATCACCTGCGGCACGTCGCCGGGGCGGGCCGCCGACAGCCGCCCCTGTTGACGGAGGCCGAGGACGAGGCGGGTGAGGACCGTCCGGTACAGGGTGGTCTTGTCGCCGAAGTAGTAGTAGAGCAGGGCCGAGTTGACCTTGGCGCGGCGTGCGATCTCCTTGATCGTGGTCCGTTCGAATCCGGAACGCGCGAAGAGCTCCTCGGCCGCGTTCAGGATCGCGTCCGCCGCCGGGGATGTGGGCTCAGGCTCGGGTTCACGCCCCGGAGGGCGCGGCTTGGACGGCAACTATCTCACTCTCCCGTTTGGGACCGACGTGCTCCTCGCTTGCCCGTTTCGTAACCAATCTGCTCGGAACTCGCCCGCCTGGCGCCCATCTCGCCCTTCATCCGCCCGCTTGGTGTCTTCACTCGGCTCTGGGTGCTTTCACTGGCCCCGCCAGGTATCCATCTCACTCAGGTATCCATCTCACTCAGATATCCATCTCACTCAGATATCCAGTTCACTCATATATCCACGGCACTGCCCGTCCGATGTCGCTCCTCCCCCTCTTTAATTAATCGATCAATTAATGCTCCGCAAGCTCTGGGTGGTTCATCGTCGGTCGGGTCGGGGCTAACCCGTCTGCGCCACGGGTCAGCCCCGATCACCTACCCACGATCGATGCTACGGCACTAGTTCCCTCGGTTTCGGATCGATCCGAACGATGAACAAACCCCCATTGATGTCGTTCACGTAGGCCAGGTTGTTCTTGACCACCACGCCCCAGGTCATCGTGAAGTTCGGCACATAGCCCTCCGGCGACGACACCTGCGCGTGGGCAATCTCACGGCCTTGGGCCCGCAGATCACCCTTGAGCTGGCCGGAAATGTCGAACGCCCGGAACCCCGCGTTGTACGCGCCCATGTAGAGTGTATCGCCCGCCACCCAGAGATTATGCACTCCGCCAAACTCGGGTTCATACCACGCCACCGACTTGGGATGCATGATATCGGAGACATCGACCACCTGGAGCCGCCCATAGGCCCGTCCCGTCTTCGACTGGAGCTCCTGGATCCCGAAAACCTCGTCGGCGATGAACACATAGTTGCCGTGGCGCCACGCGCTGTGGGTCCCGCGAACGTAGCCGGCCCCCCCCGTCACCTCGGCGTCCCGGTACAGCGAGGCCAGGTCGTATTTGAACTGGCTCACCAGCTCGGGCTTCCCAGGCGTCCCGCCCTTGATGCCGTTCCCCACATCCAGGATCACCAGGCCGTCGTTCCAATAGCTCCCGTACAAGAGGCCGTCCTGGACATCGAGATCGTGGATGTAGCGGCCCGCCTCCACCCGGGTATCGGTGTGCCAGCTCCCAGCCCGCTTCGGGTGAGCCGGGTCGTTGATGTCGACCACGTCGATGGAGCCGGTGCCGTCGTTGGTCAGGAAGACGTACGTCCCGAACTTGGGGTCCGTATAGACGAAGGCAGAGTGCACGCCGGCCGTCACGCCGTCGGTGAAGTCCGCCACCTTCTTCGGGTGCAGCGGATCGTCGAGCGTGCAGATCACGATCCCGTTCTTCCGGTTCGACGCCCCCTCACGGGTGAACACCAGGACCTTGCCGTCCGCCGTCGTCATCACGTCGTTCAGGACCCGGAGATCGTCCTGAACCGAGTCCACGATCACCGGCTTGGTCGGGTCACTGATGTCGATCGTGTAGAGCCGATCCCCGCCGCCCGTCGTTCCAAGGTACGCGACCTTCCCGTTCGGATGGATCCACACCTCCGACGTCTCGAACTTGGTTCGTACCAGCTGCCCTACCACGGTGGTCTTCCGGCGGACGTCCCGCGGCGCAACCGTCACCGCCACGGACGCGCTCTGGTTGCCGAGGCTGCCCGTGACCAGGTACTGGCCCGCCTGATAGCCCACGAAGCTCCCGTCCTCGCCCAGCTCGCCATGACCCGGCGAAAACGACCACGTGGGCGTCACGCCGTCGATCGGCCGACCCGCCCGGTCGCGCGCCACGGCTGTGAACCGCACCACATCCCCGGTCCGCACGGCCGGGTGGTCCGGCGTGACCACCAGCGAGGCCGGCGACGGAATCACCGTCACGCCAAAGGCTGCCCGCGCCCGGCCCACGGTGGCCGTGACCGTCGCGTTGCCCGCGGCAGTCCCGGCCAGAATTCCCGCCTCACCGATCGACGCCACCGCTGGCGCGGAACTGGTCCACGTGACCGCCCCGCCGGTCGAGTCGCCGAACGCGGTCCGCAGTGCCGTCCCGAGCCGAATCCGCTGTCCAACGACGATCCGGGCTGGTGCCGGGGTAATCGCCACCGTGGCCGCCGGACCAGACACGATCGTCACCTCGATCCGTTCCGTCACCGGCCGCGCCCCGGGAACCGTCGCGATCGCCACCACCGGCAGCGTCCCCGCCGACGCCGTGCTCACCAGCCCGGTCGAGTCGATTACCCCCGCGTTGGCGAACCCGGCCGTGACGAACCGGACCCGCGCCCCGGCGACCACAGCGCCGCTCTGATCGAGTGGCTCGGCCCGGATCCGAAGTGTGTCATGCGCTGCGACGACCGGGTGGCGGGGCGTGACGCGGATCGATGCGATCGGTGTTGGAGCCGGTGTTTGCAGGACCGCGAGAGCCAGCGTCAGGAACGGCATCATGTGACCTCTGTGTGATCGAGTTCAACGCGCGGGGACGACCGACCGCCGTTCGGAAACTTCGGCTGCCAGAAAATAACCCAACGGGTAGAGACTCGGGTTGTCCAGATTGGCCCCGTTCCCCCGGACCGACGCCGGCGGCGTCGAAAACGGTGAACCCCCGCCAGTCGACTGCTCGAACAAGGCCGCGTAGTAGCGGTACGAGGCCTCCGAAAGCGCCAGCTGGCGCATCAGCACCCGCTGGCCGGTTTCCACGATTTCCTCGTCGAACGGCTGATAGCCAACCACTCGGCCGCCATCGTAGAATCGATCCTCGCTGATGACCCGGAATCGATTTCCCCGATCCCGGGACAGTCGAAGGCTGTCATTCACCATCAGCTCCCAGAGGTAATAGTCGCCCTTGCCCGGCGGATCGGCGTAATCGATCGCCGACCGGAACCCCGCGTCGCCCCTGATCGCGTTCTTGTCCTGGTAGACGAAATACAAGGAGTCGATCGGACTCACCGACCGGACCTGGTCCGTCGCCGTGTAGCGATCCCCGCGGAACCGGACCGCCAGCGTGTACCGGCCACCGATCGCCGGGATGAGTCCGGTCGCGAGGTAGGTGCCCGGCATGGGAGCGGACTCGGAGAACGCAAAGACCCGGCCCCGATCGTCGGTGACCGTGACGGTTGCGCCCGTCACCGCCGGCGGATGCCCCGCGGAGGCGAAACCATCGGTCGTCGACAGCCGAATGTGCTGTTCGCCGATGCCGTCACCCTTGATCAGCTCGATCCGGCCTTCGATCACCAGCCGAACCGGCCCTTCGTCGATGCCGAGGTCCACCACGCGGGTGCAACCGAAAGCAAACGTCAGGACGGCGGCCAGCAGGAGTCGGTTCCACATCATGCGGTGCATCAGAACTTGAAGGAAAAACTGATACTCGGCACCAGGCCGAAGATCGACGACTGGACCGCTTCGAGCGCCAACGGATTCGCGTCCGACGGCCGGAACGTGATCGACTGCGCGTTGAAACGATTGTAGACATTGTAGAGGCCGAACTGCAGCTGCTTGCTGCCCGAGGTGCGGGTCAGCGTCAGGTCGAGGCGGTGGTAGGCCGGCAGGCGATTGGCGTTCCGGGCGCCGTATTCGACCAGCAGGAGGCCGTTGTATTGGTATCGCGATTCCGGGTAGGTCGCCGGAAGCCCGCTCGAAAGCACGAAGGTGCCGCTCAGGGTCCACTTGCGTCCGACCGGGTAGAGCCCGACCACCGCGAGATCGTGCGTCTTGTCGTATGGCGACGGATAATATTGGCCGCCGTTCACGCCGGGGTCGTCCGCCGTGATCCCTCGGACCCGCCGTTCGGTCCGGCTCAGCGTGTAGCTCACCCAGCCGGTCAGTTTGCCGGCCCGTTTTCGGGCGTACAACTCGATTCCGTACGCCCGCCCGTCGCCCTGAAGTAGTTCCGTTTCGATCCGGTCGTTGAGCCCGAGGTCGGCTCCGTCGACGAAGTCGGTCACCCGCGACAGCCACTTGTAGTAACTCTCGATGGAGATGTCGTACGCTCCGCTGCCGAGGGTCGACGCCCATCCGACAGCCGCCTGATCGGCCCGTTGCGGCTTTACGTAGGGCCCGACCGGTTCCCAGATGTCCACCGGGGTCGGCGAATTGGTGTTGGAGATCAGGTGCAAATACTGATGAGTTCGGGCGAAGCTCACTTTGAGGCTCGACGTCCCGGCGAGGCCGATCCGGACGGAGACCCGGGGCTCAAGCCCCGTGAAGCTCGAGATCAGTTCGCCCGCCCCGTACCGCACGCTGTCCACGATCTGTCCCCGCTCGTAGCGGCCCAGCGCGGCGTTGTAGACGGCGGGCTGATCGTTGCGGTACTGGTAGATCGTGGCCTCACCCAATCGCCGAAACGCCGCCAGGCGGAGCCCGTACCGGACCGACAGCCATGGAGCGAGCTCGACCTCGTGGCTCAGGTGGACCGCCGGCGAGTAACCGTGTCGTGGCTGGAGGTCGAGCGGGACGACCGGCGAGTTGCCCACCGGCCGGATGCTGCCCGGCTGGATGTCGGGCCGGGTCAGCTGGGCGCCAAACTCGATCGAGTTGCCGTTGCCGAGGTGAACCGACTCATCGACCGATAGATCGGCGTTCCCGATTCGTGCCGTCCAGCCCAGGTCGCGGCCGCTGCCAAGGAACTGGAGTCCGTAGTCATAGTTACTCATGGTGAATGTGACCTTGGAGAACCACCGGTTCCCGAAGGCCTGGTTCCAGCGGAGGGTCCCGGCCTGGTTGCCCCACGAGGCCGAGAATCGGTCCTTGAGCCCGTACCGATCACGGCCGAAATAGCCGGACAGCATCAGCGTGCCCGTCGTTCCCAGCCGGAAGTTCGTCTTGGCGTTCAGGTCGTAGAAGTAGGCGACGTTGTTCTTGAGATCGGGATTGCTCGACAGCTTGAGGAACAGATCCGCGTACGTTCGGCGGCCGGCGACCAGGAACGAGCCGGCCTTGCCCGGCAAGGGACCTTCGGCCATGACACGACTGGCCAACAGGCCGATGCTGGCGCCGGCGGCGAATTCGTTGGCGTTGCCCTCCCGTTGCCGAATGTCCAGTACCGATGACAGTCGGCCGCCGAACCGGGCCGGGATCGCGCCCTTGTACAGCTTCACGTCATCCACCGCATCGGAATTGAAGACCGAGAAAAATCCGAACACGTGCGACGGATTGTAGATGGTCGATTCGTCGAGCAGGATCAGGTTCTGGTCCGGTCCGCCGCCCCGGACGCTCAAGCCGGTCGAGAAGTCGCTGGTCGTCTTCACGCCGGGCAGCAATGTCAGGGTCCGAATCGGATCGGACTCGCCCAGGACTACCGGCACCAGCTTGACCGTCTTGATGTCCAGTCGCGCCGTACTCATCTCGGGACTGCCGGGGTCGATGTCCGAGCTGTCCCGCGTCGACGACACCGTGATTTCCTCGAGTTCGAACGGTTTCGGGGCCAGACGATAGTCCCGAGTGAGGGACTGCGCGAGGGAAACCGTGTCGACGAGGGGGAGGTAGCCGACGCCGCGGATGCGGACCACGTGCGAGCCGGCCTTGAGGCTCAAGACAAAAAATCCGTCCGCATTGGACTCGGCCGCCGCGGCGACGCCGTCGGCAGAAACCTGGGCATACCGGACTACCTCACCGGTTGCGGCCGAATGGATATAGCCGCTCAGGCGGACCGTTGGTGCGGGCTGTGCCGCCACCAGAACCAGCCACCACATCACCAGCCGTCCGGCCCCCGGCGCAACAACCTTTCGGCCTCTGCGGCCATCGCGATTACCACGCTCCCGGCACTTGGGCGATCCTTGATCAGACCCACGCACTCGCCCGCCACGATCGCCATCATATCGAAGTCTAGTCTGGTCCGCGCCTCGGCATACTCCGCCGCCAGCGACCCGAACTGAGCCGCCGCGTCGTCCTCCCGTCCGGCCCATTGATCGGCCAATCGGTTGCGGACCACCCGGAATGAGAATTCCTCGGGCCAGGGAACCCCACGGACCCGATCGATGGCTCGGGTTCGTACCGTGTCGTCGCCGGTGGCCCGGATGGCTCGCTCTACCGCCGCCGCCGGCGTGAGCGCCTCGGCTGACGCCCAGAACCGGCTGCCCACCACCACGCCGTCAGCCCCCAGCATCAAGGCGGCGGCCAGCCCTCGGCCGTCGGCAATCCCCCCTGCGGCCAGCAGCAAGGTCGCCGGTGACCTCTGGGCCAGATAGTCGGCAATCTCAGGGACCAGCGGCATCGTGGACCGGCCCCCGCCGTGACCGCCGGCCTCCGTTCCTTGGGCTACCAGCACGGTCGCGCCCGCCTCGACGGCCTGCTGGGCGTGGCTGAGCGTCTGGACCTGGCAAGCAAGGTCGATGCCGGAGGCTCGGATCGCCCCGGAGAAGGGGCGGGGATCGCCAAACGACAGGAACACCAGGGCGGGGCGTCTTGCCAGGGACCGATCGAGCGCTCCAGGAGCCTTGGCCAGGGCCCAGGTGATGAACCCGATCCCCACCTGTTCCGTCCCCGCGAGGTCGAATTCGGCTTCGAGATCGGGTTCACCCCCCAATATTCCGGCGTAGCCACCCCCGATGAGGCCGAGACCCCCGCCTGCCGAAACCGCCGCCGCCAACCGGCCACCGGAGACCAGCGCCATCGGCGCCGATACGATCGGGTGGGCGAGGCGGTACCTTTCCGTCAGTCGCGTCTTCATCGCCCGAATGTAGTGGGCCGAGTGACTAGGTAATCCGCCCCTTGAGCAATGCCCGTAAGTTGGCTACCTTCCAAGGCTTATGTTCGACGACCTGTCGTCAAAACTGACCGACGCTCTGAAACGCCTTGCCGGCAAGGGCGTCCTCAGCGAAGAGGCCGTCAAAGAGGGCTTGAGAGAAATCCGGCGGGTCCTGCTCGAAGCCGATGTCAGTTTCGAGCTGACCCGAAAATTTCTCGAGCGGGTGCAGGAAAAGGCTGTTGGCGTTTCCCAGCTGAAGGGGGTCAAGCCCGGCCAGCAGCTTGTCAAGATCGTGTATGACGAGCTGGTCGCGATGCTCGGCGAGAAGCAGGCGCCGATTGCCTTCGCCTCGGTACCGCCAACCATCGTGTTGATGGTTGGGCTCCAGGGCTCCGGCAAGACCACCACGGCGGGCAAGCTCGCCAAGCGCCTGAAGCTCGAACAGAAGGCGCCGTTCCTGGTGGCCGCGGACGTCTATCGTCCCGCCGCGGTGGAGCAGCTGGCCACGCTGGCCAGGCAGGTGGATGTCGGCTTCCACGGGGAGCCGGGCCGGACCGATGTGGCGGGCATCGTCAAGCGCGGCATTGAAGCGGCGCAGAAGGCCCGGGCCCGAAGCGTCATCGTCGACACCGCCGGTCGGTTGCAGATCGACGACGACATGATGGCCCAGTTGAAGGATCTCAAGGCGGCCATCAAGCCGCACGAGATCCTCCTCGTGGCCGACGGGATGACGGGTCAGGACGCGGTCCGGATCGCCAAGGGGTTCCACGACGCGCTCGGTGTGACCGGGGTCGTGCTGACCAAGATGGATGGCGATGCTCGCGGTGGGGCGGCCCTGTCGGTGTACGGAGTGACGGGCGCGCCGATCAAGTACGTCGGCACTGGGGAAGGGCTCGACGCCCTCGAACCGTTTCGGCCTGATCGGATGGCCGGCCGGATTCTCCAGCAGGGCGACATCCTGAGTCTCGTCGAAAAGGCCCAAGGGGCCATCGACGAAAAAGAAGCGGAGCAGCTCGCCCGGAAGGCGATGTCGAAGAAGGGTCTGGACCTCCAGGACTTCCTCACGGCGATGAAACAGATGCAGAAGTTGGGGCCGCTCAAGAACGTGTTGGGCATGCTGCCTGGAGTCGATCCCAAGGCGCTCAAGGCGGCCAACCTGGATGATGGCAGGCTCAAGCACCTCGAGGCGATCGTTCTGTCGATGACGCCGGGCGAGCGGGCCGATCCCGACCTGATGAACGGCTCCCGCCGATTGCGGGTGGCCCGAGGGTCGGGCCGGACGGTTCAGGAAGTGAACCAGTTGCTGAGTCAGTTCAGGCAGATGCAGAAATTCATGAAGGTGGCGGGGAAGCCCGGGATGCGCCTGCCATTCGGAAAAGGGTCGTTCCCCGGGATGTAAGGGAGAGGCAATGGCAACACGTATTCGTCTTCGCCGAGTTGGGCGCAAGAAACTTCCGGTCTACCGTATCGTGGTGGCCGACCAGGACAAGGCTCGCGACGGCCGGTTCGTCGCGATCATTGGCACCTTTGACCCCCGGGCGGAGGACTCGAAACAAGTCACGCTCGACGTCGAGGCCGCCAAGCACTGGGTCAGCATGGGCGCCACGCCGTCGGACACGGTCGGTGCCCTGCTCAAGAAGGCTGGCATCGGCGCGTGATGACGGACTCCGCCCGCCACCTGGTGGTGGGGCGGTTGCGAAGGCCGCACGGGCTCAAGGGCGACTGCGCGGTGTTTCCGCTGACCGATGACCCGGCCACCGTGTTTGCCGCGGGACGGTCGGTCTGGTTCAGGAAGGTCTCCGGCGAAGAAATCGCCGGGCCGGTCGTGATCGCTCGAAGCAAGTCGTACCATCGGGAATGGCTGATGGCCTTCGAGGGATATTTCGAGCGGGTGGCGATTGACGGGTTGCGAGACGCCCTGATCACCGCCCCGGCCGACACCCTGACTCCGCCGGACGAAGGCGAGGTCTACCTGCACGAGCTCGCCGGGTTCGTCGTCCAGACCGAGTCGGGCGAAGGGTTGGGCGTGGTCACGGCGGTGGAGGAGTTTCCGACGGGGCTCATGCTCGAGGTCCAGGGAACGAAGCGCGAGTTCCTGCTGCCGTTCCGCAAGGAATTCGTGAAGCAGGTCGATCGCGAGGGACGGCGCCTGGTGGTGGAGGTCCCTGACGGACTGATCGATGTCTGACGATCGCCGGCCGTCACGGATCAATATCGTGACGCTGTTCCCGGAGAGCGTGGCGCCCTATCTTGGCGCCAGCATCATCGGGCGGGCGGTCGAACGAAACCGGGCGGCGTTCCAGCTGGTGCAGATCCGGGATTTCGCCACTGATCGGCACCGGACCGTGGACGACACGCCGTACGGCGGCGGGGCGGGGATGGTGCTCAAGCCCGAGCCTCTCGTGGCGGCGGTCGAGTCGGTTGCGCCGGCCGGACGAGTGGTGGTGATGTCGGCTCGCGGACGCCGGTTCGATCACTCGATGGCGGTCCGGCTGTCGCTTGAGCCGGTGATTACCGTGGTCTGTGGTCACTACAAGGACATCGACCAGCGGGCGGTCGAGGTGCTCGGGGCCGACGAAGTCTCCATGGGAGACTTCGTCCTGACCGGTGGTGAGCCGGCGGCCCTCTGCCTGATCGATGCGGTGGTCCGGCTGCTGCCGGGGGTGCTGGGTGATCATGAATCGGCGAGTTCCGACTCGTTCTACGACGGGTTGTTGAGTCCGCCAAGTTATACGAGACCCCCGGAGTTCCGGGGGCTGGCTGTCCCGGAGATCTTGCGGTCCGGGAACCACGCCCAGATCGAGGCGTGGCGGGAACGAGAGGCCGAGCGGTTGACGGCCGAGCGCCGCCCCGAGGTGTGGGCGTCGTGGAAGCAGGCACACGAAGAGGGAGGTTTGCATGGTCCATCTGTCGACGCTGACCCGTGAGGGTCTGAAAACCGATATCCCGATGTTTGCGCCGGGGGATACGATCAAGGTGATGGTGCGGGTGCGCGAAGGTGAGAAAGAACGCCTCCAGGCGTTTGAAGGCGTCTGCCTTGCCCGCCGGGGCGGTGGCATCGACGAAACCTTCACCGTGCGGAAGATCTCCGCGTCGGTCGGCGTCGAGCGGATCTTCCCGCTCCACAGCCCCTCCATCGCGACGATCGAGTTGGTGCGCCGGGGCCGGGTTCGTCGGGCCAAGCTCTACTATCTGCGGAAGCTCAGTGGCAAGGGCGCCCGGATCCGGGAAAAGCGCGAGCAGACCACGGAGTAAGGCCGGGCAGGAGCGGAACCAAATGCTCCGCCTTGCCCGAGAACGGGGCGCCTGGAAAGCCGGGCGCCTGCTGGTGGGTGTCGATGAAGCAGGCCGCGGTCCCCTGGCTGGTCCAGTGGTGGCCGCGGCCGTTCTGTTTCCGGTGGACGTGAAGCGGCTGACCGGCATTCGCGACAGCAAGACGTTGTCCGAAGCCCAGCGGGACCGAGCCGCCGTCCTGATTCGCAAGAAGGCCCTGGCCATCGGGGTCGGCGCGGCCTCGGTGCGCGAAATTGATCGGATCAACATTCGGCGGGCGACCGCGCTCGCCATGCGCCGGGCATTGGATCGGCTGTTCCGCCTGGCCCCTGCCGAATCGCTCTCGATTCTCGTGGACGGGTTACCCCTGCTCGAAATTGGCCTGGTGCACGAGGCGTTGGTGGATGGCGATGCCATCTGCCCCTCGATCGCCGCGGCCGGCATTATCGCCAAGACGGTACGTGACCGCCTGATGACCAGTCTGGCTGTTCGCTACGATCGCTATCATTGGGGAACCAACATGGGCTACGGCACCGAGGCCCACATGAACGCATTGGCGGAATTTGGCGCGACGCCGCATCACCGAAGGAGCTTCATGCCGGTCACCCAGCTCCGACTGGGTCTGTAGCGGCTTGACCGCGGTCGCCGTGGCCGGGATGGCCCACGCCCTGGCGGGCGCCCCCGGTCAGGCCGCGACGACTGCCGCCCGGGAGGCGACGGCTTCGTCATGGGCCGCCGCACTGAGGTCCTGGCGTCCGAACGCGATCCCGGCTTTTTCGAGAAACGCCTTGGGCGGCGTGCCGCCGGCGAAAATCCACACGTAGTCCGATGGGATCTCGCGGCGCTCGCCGGCCACATCCAGTATGGTCGCGGTCGGCGTGACTTCGACCGGCCGCGAGTTGAAGATCACGGTGATCGCT